>NZ_JAXUAK010000005.1:0-195872 GCF_046535855.1 Puerhibacterium sp. TATVAM-FAB25
GGGGGGGGGGGGGGGGGGGGGGCGGGGGGGCGGGCGGCGGCCCGCCCCCCCCCCCCCCCGGGCGGGCCCCCCCCCCCCCCCGCGCCCCCCGGGGGGGGGGGGGGGCGGGCCCCCCCCCCCCCCCCCCCCCCCCCCCACCGCACTCCTCCGCTCCACCCTCCACGCCCCAGCTCCGCGCCGCACCGGCCGGGGTCGATCGGCGACGCCTCGACCTGGAAGAAGGTACCCGTGAGCACCCCCAGCACCCGTCCCACCGTCCCCGGCACCGCCGGCGCGCCCGGCCCCGACGCGCCGCCCGGCCCCGTCGTGCGCGAGGTCGACCTCGCCGTCGAGGGCATGACCTGCGCGTCGTGCGTGGCGCGGGTCGAGCGGAGGCTGGGCCGGCTGCCGGGCGTCACCGCGGCGGTGAACCTGCCCCTGGAGAGCGCCCGCGTGACGCTCACCGAGGACCACGACGACGCCGCGCTGCTCGCTGCCGTCCAGGCCGCGGGGTACTCCGCCCGTGTCACCGGGTCGGCGCGGCCGGCGGCGGCCGGCGGGCACGACGGCGGGCACGCGCCGGCGCACGCGCACGGCGGGCACCAGCAGACGGCGGCCGCGGAGCACCCTGTCGGGCACCCTGTCGGGCACCCTGCCGAGCACGCCGCCGAGCAGGGCGCCCCCGACCACGGGGGCCACGCGGGCCACCAGCACGTCGAGTACCGCGGGCAGGACCTGCTGCGCCGCCTGCGCGTCGCGGCCGCGCTCACCGTCCCGGTGCTGGTGCTGTCGATGGTCCCGGCCATCCAGCTTCCCGGCCAGGAGTGGCTGGTCGCGGCCCTCGCGGTGCCCGTGGCGACGTGGGCGGCCTGGCCGTTCCACCAGGCCGCGGCCCGGGCCGCGCGGCACGGCAGCTCCACGATGGACACGCTCGTGTCGATCGGCGTGATCGCCGCGACGGCGTGGTCGCTCGTCGACCTGTTCCGCGGCGGCGAGCAGATGCTCTACTTCGAGGTCGCCGCCGTCGTCACCACGTTCCTGCTGGCCGGCCGCTACGCCGAGCACCGCTCCAAGCGCCGCGCCGGCGACGCCCTGCGCGCGCTGCTCGAGCTGGGCGCCAAGGACGCCGAGCGGGTCGCCCTCGACGCCGACGGCGCCCCGCGCCGCCGCCCCGACGGCGCGTGGGACACCGCGAGCGTGCCGGTCGAGGCGCTCCGGGTGGGCGACGTGCTCGCCGTCCGGCCGGGCGCCACCGTGGCCACGGACGGCGTCGTCGTCGACGGCGCGTCCGCCGTCGACACCTCCCTGGTCACCGGCGAGCCGGTGCCCGTGGACGTCGCGGCGGGCGACGCCGTCGTGGGCGGCACCGTAAACACCTCCGGCCACCTGCTGGTGCGCGCCACCCGCGTGGGCGCCGAGACCACGCTGGCGCGCATCGGCCGGCTCGTGGCGCAGGCACAGACCGGCAAGGCGCCGGTGGCGCGGCTGGCCGACCGGATCTCGGCGGTGTTCGTGCCGGTGGTGCTGGTGCTCGCGGTGCTCACGCTCGCCGGCTGGCTGCTGGCGACGGGCGACGTGGACGCCGCGTTCACGGCCGCGGTCGCCGTGCTGATCATCGCCTGCCCCTGCGCGCTCGGCCTGGCCACCCCCACCGCGATCCTCGTCGGCACCGGCCGCGGCGCCCAGCTCGGCGTGCTCATCAAGGGCCCCGAGGTGCTCGAGCGCACCCGCACGGTGGACACCGTGGTGCTCGACAAGACCGGCACGGTCACCGAGGGCCGCATGCGGCTCGAGCGGGTGGTGACGCCGTCGGGCGTGCTGGTGCTGCCCGGCGACGACGCGGACGACGACGACGCGGACGACGACGACGCGGACGACATGGCCTCCGGCGACCCGGCCGAGGGTGACGACGCCGCGCGCGAGGCGCTGCGCTACGCCGCCGCCGTCGAGGCGCTGAGCGAGCACCCGATCGCGCGGGCGGTCGCCGCGGCGCCCGCCCGGCTGCCCGCCCGGGTCGCCCCGGGTGCCGCGGACGCGGCCGAGCCGGAGCTCGGCGTCACCGGGTTCCTCGCCACCGCGGGCGGCGGCGTCGAGGGCGTGGTGCGCCGCAGCCACGCCGGCCTGGGCGCCGACGCCGTGCTCAACTCCCGCCGGGTGCTCGTGGGCCGGCTGACCTGGCTCGACGCCCAGGGCGTGCGCGTGCCGGACGGCCTGCGCGAGGCGGTCGGCGCCGCCGAGCGCGGCGGCGCGACCACCGTCGTCGCCGCGTGGGACGGCGTCGCCCGGGCTTCGCTCGAGCTGCGCGACCCGGTCAAGCCGACGTCGGCCCGGGCGGTCGCCGAGCTGCGGGCGCTCGGCCTGCGGCCCGTGCTGCTCACCGGCGACGGCGAGGGCGCGGCCCGCGCGGCCGCGAACGCCGTCGGCATCGACGCGGCCGACGTGGTCGCGCGGGTGCTGCCGGAGGACAAGGCGGCGGCGGTCGCCCGCCTGCAGGACCAGGGGCGCGTGGTGGCGATGGTGGGCGACGGCGTCAACGACGCCGCGGCGCTGGCCACCGCGGACCTGGGGCTGGCGATGGGCACCGGCACCGACGTCGCGATCGAGGCCGGCGACATCACCCTGGTGCGCGGCGACCTGCGCGCCGCCGCCACCGCCGTCCGGCTCTCGCGCCGCACGCTGCGCGTGATCAAGCAGAACCTGTTCTGGGCGTTCGCGTACAACGTCGCGGCCATCCCGCTGGCGGCGGCCGGGGTGCTCAACCCGATGATCGCGGGCGGCGCGATGGCGCTGAGCTCGGTGCTGGTGGTGGGCAACTCGCTGCGCCTGCGCCGCGCGGCCTGACCGCCACCCCGCTGTGGGTACAGGACACGCCGTGCGATCTCCGGATCGCACGGCGTGTCCTGTACCCACAGCGGAAGATCCGTCGCGCGACGGAGGCGCCGGCCGGGCCCCGGTCCCTACCCTGGACGGATGCTGCGCCCGACCTCCCACCCCGCCGCGGTGCGCCGCCCCACCCTCGCCGAGCGGGTCGGCGACTGGTTCGGCGTCGACGAGGACTGGGAGCGCGTCCCCGCCGACCCCCGCGCCGCCGCCCGGCACGACGTGCTGGTCGGCCTCGCCCTTGTCGCCCTCACCTCGCTGACCCTCGAGCTGGCGCGCAGCGCCGGCGCGTTCGAGGGCGTCGACGAGCCGGCGTGGCTGCTGCACCTGCTCGCCGCCTCGGGCGCCGTCCCGCTGATCTGGCGGCGCCGGTACCCCCTGGCCGTCATGGTGCTCTGCTACGCGCACTTCCTCGGCGTCGGGCTCGCCGTGCCCGTGGTGACGACGACGGTGTCGCTGCAGGTCGTGTACTTCGTCGCGCTGTGCACCGCCGTGGCCTGGGCCCGCGACCGGCGGGCGATGGTCCTGACCGTGGGCCTCACCGTGCTGGTGATGTTCCTGTGGATCGTGTGGGACGTCGCGGTCGGGACCGGCCTGCAGGGCATCATCGACCAGCTCGAGCTCGACGACGGTCACCCGGGCCTGATCGACCCCGCCGTCGCCATGGTCGGCTACACGTGGATGATCAACCTGGCGTTCTTCTTCGGCGCCATCGCCGCAGGCCAGCTCATGTGGCGGGCGGCGCGGCGGCAGGCCCAGCTCACCGAGCAGGCCGCCACGATCGAGCGGCAGGCCGCCGAGCTCCAGGAGCAGGCGGTGGTCGAGGAGCGGCTGCGCATCGCCCGCGAGCTGCACGACGTCGTCGCCCACCACGTCTCGGTGATCGGCATCCACGCCACGGCCGCGCGCCGGCTCGTCGCCAAGGACCCCGACGCCGCCGCCGCGCCCCTGGCGACGATCGAGACCGCCTCGCGGGAGGCCGTGACGCAGATGCGCGGGCTGCTGGGCACGCTGCGCTCCGGGACGGGGCCCGGCGCGCCCGCGGCGGCGGCGTCGGTCGGTGCCGGTGGTGCCGACGACGCCGGCACCACCGGCACCGACCGCTCCCCCGAGCCCGGGCTCGGCGACCTGCCCGGGCTCTGCGCGGCCGCCGACGGCCTCGACGTCACGCTGCGCACGGTGGAGGACCCGCCCGGCGCGGCCGCGGCCGTGCCCGCCCCGGTCGGCCTCAGCCTCTACCGCACCGTCCAGGAGGCCCTGACCAACGTGCGCAAGCACTCCACCGGGCGCCGCGTCAGCGTCGTGGTGCGCGTGGAGCGGCCCGCCCCGGGCACGCCCCGCGCGGCGGGCACCGGCGACCGGTTCGCGCACGGGTTCGCGGAGGTGGAGGTGCTCGACGACGGGCGACCGCTGGCCGCCGCTGGTGGCTCGGGCCTGGGTCTGCTGGGCGTCCGCGAGCGCGTGGCGACGCACGGCGGCGTCGCGGAGATCGGTCCGCGGCTCACCGGCGGCTACCGTGTGCGGGTCCGCCTCCCCCTGCCCGCCGCGGGCCCCGACCTCCAGGAGCGCCCGTGACCGCCACGTCGCCCGCCGTGCGCGTGCTGCTCGTGGACGACCAGCAGCTGGTGCGCTCCGGGTTCCGCCTCATCCTCTCGGTGGAGGACGACGTCGAGGTGGTGGGCGAGGCGCCCGACGGCGCCGCCGCGGTGGAGGCCGCCCGCGCGCTGCGGCCCGACGTCGTGCTCATGGACGTGCAGATGCCTGTCATGGACGGCATCGAGGCCACCCGCCGCATCGCCGCCGAGGGCCTGGCCAAGGTGCTCGTGCTGACCACGTTCGACCGGGACGACTACGTCTTCGACGCCCTGGCCGCGGGCGCCTCGGGGTTCCTGCTGAAGAACTCCGACGCCGAGCACCTCGTCGAGGCGGTGCGCACCGTCGCCGCCGGGCACGCGCTGCTGGCGCCGCAGGTCACGCGCCGCGTCATCGCGCAGATGGTGGCGGCGGGCGCCGCCCCGGCCGTCCCCGTCGCGGCGGCGGGGGTGACGGCAGAGGCGCTCGCGGCGGAGGCGCTCGCGGCGGAGGCGCTCGCGGCGGAGGCGCTCGCGGCGGAGGCGCTCGCGGCGGAGGCGCCGGCCGCGCCGACGCCGGCCCCGGCCGGCGGCCCGCCCGGCGACCCGCGGCTGGCGCTGCTCACCCCCCGCGAGACGGAGGTGCTCGAGCTCGTCGGCGAGGGGCTGTCCAACGCCGAGATCGCGCAGCGGCTGTTCCTCGGCGAGGCGACGGTCAAGACGCACGTGTCGAACCTGCTCGCCAAGCTCCAGCTGCGCGACCGGGTGCAGGCCGTGGTGCTCGCGCACCGCTGCGGGCTGGTCGGCCCGGCGGCCTGAGCCGGCCCGGGCACGCACCTCCCCGGCCGGGAGCGTCGCCCTCCGCCGCGAGGATGACCTGCGGATCTCCCCCTCGCGGCCGATCCGCCGCCACCAGGGGCGCCCTAGCGTCGTGGTCATGACGAACGGCAGCCACGGCGCGGACCTCGAGCTCCGCGACCTCACCCGGGACTTCGGCGCGACGCGCGCCGTCGACGGCATCACGTTCACCGCACCGGCGGGGCTCCTCACGGGCTTCGTCGGCGGCAACGGCGCCGGCAAGACCACCACGATGCGCATGATCATGGGCGTCCTGGCGATCACGAGCGGCGAGGTGCGCTTCGGCGGCGCGCCGATCACCGCCGCGGACCGCCGCACCTTCGGGTACATGCCCGAGGAGCGCGGCCTCTACCCCAAGCAGCCGGTGCTCGACCAGCTCGTGTACCTGGCGCGCATCCGCGGCATCGGCGCGCGCACCGCCCGGCGCGAGGTGCTCGACCACCTCGAGCGGCTGGGCCTGGGCGAGCGGGCCAAGGACCACGTCGAGAGGCTCTCGCTCGGCAACCAGCAGCGCGTGCAGATCATCGCCGCGCTCATGGGCTCCCCCGGGGCGCTGATCCTCGACGAGCCGTTCAGCGGCCTCGACCCCGCCGCCGTCGACGGCATGGCCGACCTGCTGCGCGAGCACACCGCCCGCGGCGTGCCGGTGCTGTTCAGCTCCCACCAGCTCGACCTGGTCGAGCGGCTGTGCGAGCGGCTCGTGGTGCTCAAGGGTGGCCGGGTGGTCGCCGCCGGCGCCCGCGAGGAGCTCGAGCGCACCGGCCGCGTGCGCCACCGCCTCGTCGTCGGCACCGACGCCGGCTGGGTGCGCGCGGTGCCGGGCGTGCACGTGGTCGACGTCGACGGCCCCACCGCGCTCGTCGAGCTGTCCGACGCGCCCGCCGGCCAGCGCCTGCTGGCCACCGCGCTCGAGCGCGGCCTCGTCCACGAGTTCGCGGCGGTGCGCCCGTCGCTGGCCCAGATCTACCGCGAGGTGACCGCATGAGCACGCTGACCGCCCCCGACCGCCCCCGCACCACCGAGCCGACCCTGGCCGGCGAGGACGGCCGCACCCGCCACGCCTGGGTGCTGGTGATGAACCGCGAGATCGTCACGCGGGCCATGAACAAGTCGTTCCTGGCGAGCCTCGCGATCTCCGTGGTGATCGTGGCGGCCATGTGCGCGTTCTTCGCCTGGCAGTCCACCAAGACGGAGTCGTTCACCGTGGCCGTGGCGCCGCAGGACGCCGTCGCGGTCGCGGCAGTCGAGGCCGTGGACGCCACCGGCGCCGAGCAGGACCCGCAGGTGCGGGCCGAGGTGCTCGAGGTCGCCGACGCCGACGCCGCCCGCGCGGCGCTCGCCGAGGGCGACGCCGACGCCTGGCTCCACCCGGCCGACGACCCGGCCGACGGCTGGGTGCTCTCCGGCGACGGCGAGCCGTCCACGACGCTCACGGCCATGCTGTCGGCCGCGGTGTCCGAGGGGGCCCTGGCGAGCAACGCCGAGGCCGCAGGCACGTCGTGGGAGACGCTCAGCACGGGCAGCACGCTCACGACGGCGGTGGTGGAGGGCGGCGTGGACTCCGGCCCCGGCTCGGCCGTGTGGCTCATCGGGTTCGTCTTCGCGCTGCTGTTCTTCGCCGGCGCCATGGGCTCCGGCGCGATGATCGCCAGCAGCGTCGTCGAGGAGAAGCAGTCCCGGCTCGTGGAGATCCTCGCCGTCGCCGTGCCGCTGCGCCAGCTGCTGGCGGGCAAGATCCTGGGCAACTCCGTGATCGCGCTGGGCCAGAACGTCGTGCTCGCCGCGGTGGGGCTGGTGGGCCTGTCGTTCACCTCGCTGACCATGCAGCTGCCGGCGCTGTCGGCGTCCGTGCTGTGGTTCGTGGTGTTCTTCGCGGTCGGCTTCGTGGCCGTCGCGGCGGTCTTCGCCGTGGGCGGCGCGCTGGCCTCCCGCGCGGAGGACGTGGGCTCCACGACGAGCCCGATCATGATGGTGCTCATGGTCGTGTACTTCGCGACCTTCATGGCCGAGGGCCAGCTGCGGACCGTGCTGTCCTTCGTGCCGCTGACCAACGTGGTCACCATGCCGACCCGCGTGATGACCGGCCAGACCGCCTGGTGGGAGCCCGTGGTGTCGCTGGCGGTCCTCGCCGCCACGGCCGTCCTCGCCGTCGTCGTCTGCGAGCGGGCCTACCGCGGCGCCCTGATGCAGACGGGCGGCCGGGTCAGCTGGCGCCGGGCGCTCACCGCGGAGGCCTGACCTCCCGCTGTGGGTACAGGACACGCCGGGCGATCCGTGGATCGCCCGGCGTGTCCTGTACCCACAGCGTCTGCTCAGCGTCGGCCCGGGCCCGGTCCAGCCCGGCGGCCTAGCCTGGGCGGGTGACCGCCGTCGTGCCCGAGCCCGCCCCGCCCCGCGTGCCCCCCGACGCCGCCGAGCGACGGCGGATCACCTGGGAGATCTGGATCCTCCTGCTGCTCAGCCTGGCGAAATCGGGCGTGTACGCGGTGGTGAACATCGTCGCGCGCCTGACGGACACCACCCCGCTGGCGGAGCAGAGCACCACGCTCAACGCCTCCCAGTCGCCGCGGCCCTACCTCGACCTCACGTACCAGCTGCTGGGCATCGGGTTCGCGCTCGTGCCGGTGGCGCTGGCGGTCTACCTGCTGGCCCAGCGCCGCGGCGCCCCGCCGGTGACGCGCGCGATCGGGCTCGACTGGTTCTCCCGCGGCGCGGACGTGCTGCCCGGCCGCCGGCGCCGCGACCTCGGCTGGGGCATCGCGCTCGCCGCGGCGGTCGGCATCCCCGGCCTTGCCTTCTACGCCCTCGGCCGCGCCCTGGGCATCACGGTCTCGGTGCAGGCCAGCGGCCTCGACGCGCACTGGTGGACCACGCCGGTCCTGGTGCTCTCGGCGTTCCAGAACGCCGCGCTCGAGGAGGTGATCGTGGTCGCCTACCTCTTCGAGCGCACCCGCGACCTGGGGTGGGGGCCGTGGCGGTTCGTCGTCGCCAGCGCCCTGCTGCGCGGCTCCTACCACCTGTACCAGGGCTTCGGCCCGTTCCTGGGCAACGTGGTGATGGGGCTGGTGTTCGGCTGGTTCTACCGGTCGCGGTGGGGACGGCGGCGGGTGGTGCCGCTGGTCGTGGCGCACACGCTGCTCGACGTCGTGGCGTTCGTCGGCTACGCCCTCGTCCCGGCCGCCTGGCGCGAGGCGCTCGGCATCACCTGAGCGCCCGGGCCGCCCGGGCGTCCGGGCAGGCCGCACCGAGCGGCGGGCGGGGAGGGCCGGCCATAGCCTGGCGCAAGCCAGGGACGCCGGCCCACGACCGTGAGGAAAGCCCATGCCTACCGTCGCCCAGCACCTCGTCGACAGCCTCCACTCCTCCGGCGTCCGGCGCGTGTACGGCATCGCCGGGGACTCGCTCAACGGGGTCACGGACGCCCTGCGCCGCAACGGCGACGTCGAGTGGGTCCATGTGCGGCACGAGGAGGCGGGGGCGTTCGCCGCGTCGGCCGAGGCGGCCGTCACCGGCCGGCTCGCCGTCTGCGCCGGCAGCGCGGGCCCCGGCAACCTGCACCTCATCAACGGCCTGTACGACGCGCAGCGCTCCCGCGTGCCGGTGCTCGCCATCGCCGCGGACATCCCCAGCTCGGAGATCGGCACGGGCTACTTCCAGGAGACCGACCCGCGTGAGGTCTTCCGGGAGTGCTCGGTCTACGTGGCGGTCGTGTCCAAGCCCGAGCAGCTGCCCCGACTGCTGCGCATCGCCGTGCACGAGGCGCTGTCCAGGCGCGGGGTCGCGGTGCTGGTCATCGCGGGCGACATCGCCCTGTCCCAGGTCGACGCCGAGCCGGAGGCGTTCCACATCGACGCGCCGCACGTGGTGCCCGCGGAGCCGGCGGTGGCTGCGGCGGCCACCGCGCTGAACACGGCGGAGCGCGTGACCATCCTCGCGGGCGCCGGCGTGCAGGGCGCGCACGACGAGATGGTGGCGCTGGCCGCCCGGCTCCAGGCGCCGGTCGTGCACTCGATGCGCGGCAAGGAGTTCGTCGAGCCCGACAACCCGTACGACGTCGGCATGACCGGCCTGCTGGGCTTCAGCAGCGGCTACCGCGCGATGGACGCGTGCGACACGCTGCTGATGCTCGGCACGGACTTCCCCTACCCCCAGTTCTTCCCCCGCGACGCGACGATCGTGCAGGTCGACGTGCGCGGCGAGCAGATCGGCCGGCGCGCCAAGATCGACGTGCCGGTGGTCGGCGGCGTCAAGGAGACGGCGACGGCGCTGCTGCCGCGGCTGCGCGACCGGCACGACACCCGGCACCTGGACGCCATGCGCAAGCACTACGCGCGCACCCGCAAGGACCTCGACGACCTGGCGACGCCGTCGCGCCGCACGATCCACCCGCAGTACCTGGCCCGCGTCGTGGACGAGGCGGCCGACGACGACGCCGTCTTCCTGCCCGACGTCGGGTCGCCCGTGGTGTGGGCGGCGCGCTACCTGCGGATGAACGGGCGCCGGCGGCTCATCGGGTCGTTCACCCACGGGTCGATGGCGAACGCGGTGTCGCAGGCGATCGGCGTGCAGGCCGCCCAGCCGGGCCGCCAGGTGGTCGCGCTCGCCGGCGACGGCGGCCTGGCGATGCTGCTGGGCGAGCTCCTGACGCTCGTGCAGAACCGGCTGCCGGTCAAGGTGGTGGTGTTCAACAACTCGTCGCTGAACTTCATCGAGCTGGAGATGAAGGCCGCCGGGTTCGTCACCCACTCCACCGGCCTGGAGAACCCGGACCTCGCGCGGCTGGCCGAGGCGATGGGGATCAAGGGGGTGCGGGTCGAGTCGGCCAAGGCGCTGCCGGGCGCCGTCAAGGAGGTGCTCGCGCACGACGGCCCCGCGCTGCTCGACGTCGTCACCGAGCGGCAGGAGCTGGCCATCCCGCCCACCATCACCGCCCAGCAGGCGCAGGGCTTCGCGCTCTACGCGATCCGCACGGCGCTGTCCGGCAAGGGCGACGAGCTGCTCGACCTGGCCCAGGCCAACTGGCGCCAGATGTTCTGACCCTCGCCCCGATCACCGAGATAGAGAGGTCCCCGGCCGAGATAGAGAGGTACCTCTCTATCTCGGCCGAGGACCTCTCTATCTCGGCAGAGGGTCAGCGGCTCAGCGCCGCCAGCTCCGTACGCCGCGCGCGCTGCGCCACCGGGTCCGGCACGGGCAGCGACGCCAGCAGCCGCCGCGTGTAGTCCTCGCGCGGGGCGCCGAGCACCTCGGCACCGGTGCCCTCCTCGACCAGCCGGCCGCGGTAGAGCACCGCGATCCGGTCGGCGAGCAGGTCCACCACGGCCAGGTCGTGCGAGACGAACAGGCAGGCGAACCCGAGCTCCTTCTGCAGCTCGGCGAACAGGTCGAGCACGCGCGCCTGCACCGAGACGTCGAGCGCCGACGTCGGCTCGTCCGCCACCAGCAGCTCCGGATCCAGGGCCAGCGCCCGGGCCAGCGAGGCGCGCTGGCGCTGCCCGCCGGACAGCTCGTGCGGGAACCGGTCGCCGTAGGAGCGGGGCAGCTGCACCGCCTCGAGCAGCTCGTCGACGCGGTGGCGGGCCGCCGCCGGCGAGGACGCGCGCCCGTGCACGACGAGCGGCTCGGCCACGCACTCGGCGATGGTCAGCAGCGGGTTGAAGCTCGTGGCCGGGTCCTGGAACACGAACCCGAGCCGCGGCCGCATGGCCTTGAGCGCGGCCGGTCGTGCCCCGCGCATCTCGGTGCCCAGCACCCGCAGCGACCCGCCGGTCACCGGCTGCAGGCCGGCGATCGCGCGGGCGATCGTCGTCTTGCCCGAGCCGGACTCCCCCACCAGGCCCAGCACCTCGCCCGGCCGGATGGCCAGGGACACCCCGTCGACGGCGGTGAACCCGGGCCGGCGGAACCGGCCGGGGTAGGTGATGGTCAGGTCGGTCGCCTCCACGACCGGCGCGGCGTCCGCCCAGCCGGCCGGGCGGCCCGCGGCGCGCGCCTCGGCGCGGGCGGTGCCCTCGCCGATCCGCGGCACGGCGCCCAGCAGCGCCCGGGTGTAGGGCGCCCGCGGCTGCGCGAACAGCTCGTCCACGGGCGCCTGCTCCACGACCCTGCCCTGGTACATCACCGCGACGCGGTCCGCCAGGTCGGCCACCACGCCCATGTTGTGGGTGATGAGGACGATCGCGGTCCCCGTCTCGTCCCGCAGCCGCCGCAGCAGGTCGAGGATCTCGGCCTGCACGGTGACGTCGAGCGCCGTCGTCGGCTCGTCCGCGACGATCAGCCCGGGCCCCAGGGCCAGCGCCATCGCGATGACGATGCGCTGCTTCTGCCCGCCGGAGAACTGGTGCGGGTAGTGGTCCACCCGCTGCTCCGGGTCGGGGATGCCGACCTGCCGCAGCGCCTCCACGGCCCGCGCCCGCGCCTGCGCGCGCGGCACCCGGCCGTGCGCGCGCAGCCCCTCGGCGATCTGCCAGCCCACCGTGTACACGGGGTTGAGCGCCGTGGACGGCTCCTGGAACACCATCGCCACGTCCCGGCCGCGCACCTGGCGCAGCCGCGCCGCCGGCACGGACACGACGTCGGTCTCCCCGTCCCGGCCGGACAGCAGCACGGCGCCGCGCGTCGTGGCGGTCTCCGGCAGCAGTCCCAGGATGGTCTTGGCGGTGACGGTCTTGCCGGAACCGGACTCGCCGACGATCGCCAGCACCTCGCCGGGCCCGACCTCGAGGTCCACGCCGTCGACGGCGCGCACCGGCCCGTGGTCGGTGGCGAACGAGACGGCCAGGTCCTTGACCCGCACCACCGGGTCGCGGCCCGGTGCGGTCTGGGCGGTCATGCGCGGTCCTCCTTCTGCTGCCCGGTCGGTCCGGCGGCCGGTCTGGCCGTCGGGCCGGCGGCCCGGAGCGCGGCCTCGGCGTCCCCGTCCACCGGCGCCCCCACCGACGACTCCACCGGCGCCCCCACCGACGACTCCACCGACGTCTGGGCGACGTCGCCGGCGACGTCCGCGGACGCCGTCCGGGACCGCAGCCGCGGGTCGGCCAGGTCGTTGAGCGACTCGCCGACGAGCGTCATGCCGACGGCGACGACGACGATCGCCAGGCCGGGGAACAGCGCGGTCCACCAGATGCCGGACGTGACGTCGGCGATGGAGCGCTGCAGGTCGTAGCCCCACTCCGCCGCGGCGGTGGGCTCGATGCCGAACCCGAGGAAGCCCAGCCCGGCGAGCGTGAGGATCGCCTCGGACGCGTTGAGCGTGACGATGAGCGGCAGGGTCCGCACCGAGTTGCGCAGCACGTGGCGGGTCATGATCCGCACGTGCCCGGAGCCGAGCACCCGGGCGGCGTCGACGAACGCCTCGCCCTTGACCCGCACCACCTCGGCGCGCACCACGCGGAAGTACTGCGGCACGAACACCACGGTGATGCTCAGGGCGGTGGCCATGATGCCGCCCCACATCGTGGACTGGCCGCCGGAGATGACGATCGCGGCGAGGATCGCCAGCAGCAGCGACGGGAACGCGTAGATCGCGTCGGCCACGACCACCAGCACGCGGTCGAGCCAGCCGCCGAAGTACCCGGACACCAGGCCGAGCACCACGCCGATCACGATCGAGGCGAGGATCGCCACCACGACGACGTACAGCGCCGTCTGCGCGCCCCACACCACGCGGGACAGCACGTCGTAGCCGCCCACCGTGGTACCGAGCCAGTGCTCGGCGGACGGCGGCTGCTGGGCGCCGAACGACCCGTCCGGGGTGCGCAGCTGGCTGTGGTCGTACGGGGCGAGCACGGGCGCCAGCAGCGCCACGAGCACGAACAGCCCGGTGAGCACCAGGCCCACCACGAGCATGCCGCGCTGCAGGCCCACGCTCTGGCGCAGCTGGCGCACCACCGGGGCCTTGCGCAGCCAGGCGCCGCGGCCGCGGACGTGCACGGGCGCCGCGCCGGCGGTGCCGACCGGGCCGAGCCCGGAGTCGAGCTGTGCCATGTCAGTACCTCACCCTCGGGTCGACGAGGGCGGCGATCACGTCCACGAGGAAGTTCGTCGCCGCCACGACCACGGCCATCAGCACGACGATGCCCTGCACGGCCACGAAGTCACGGGCCTGCAGGTACTCCGAGAGCTGGAAGCCGAGGCCGCGCCACTCGAACGTCGTCTCGGTCAGCACCGCGCCCACCAGCAGCATCGCCACCTGCATGCCCACCACCGTGATGATCGGGATGAGCGCCGGGCGCCACGCGTGCGCCCGCACCAGCCGCGTCTCGCGCACGCCGCGCGAGCGGGCGGCGTCGACGTACTCGGTGCCGAGCGTGCCGATCATGTTGGTGCGCACCAGGCGCAGGAACACGCCCGCGGTGAGCAGGCCGAGCGCGATCGAGGGCAGCGCCGCGTGGCGCAGGACGTCGCCGACCACCTCGGGGTCGCCCGTCGCGAACGCGTCGACCAGCATGAAGCCCGAGTCGGCGTCCGCCTTGGCCATCTCGATCTCGCCCGACGTCGACACGCGCCCCGCGACGGGGAACCAGCCGAGGCCGACGGAGAAGACGAGCTTGAGCAGCAGGCCGGCGAAGAACACCGGGGTGGCGTAGGCGAGGATCGCCCCGACGCGCAGCACGGCGTCGGGCCACCGGTCGCGGAAGGACGCCGCGAGCATGCCCAGCGGGATGCCCACGACGAGGGCGACGACGACGGCGTACGCCGTCAGCTCGAGCGTGGCCGCGCCGTACTCGGTGAGGATCTCGGTGACCGGCCGGTTGTCGCTGAGCGTGGTCCCGAAGTCGCCGCGGAAGATGCCCGTGAGGTACTCCCAGTACTGCACGACCACGGGCCGGTCGTACCCGGCCGCGTGGATGCGCTCGGCGAGCTGGTCGGGGGTGAGGCGGCCGCCGAGGGCCGCCGTGATCGGGTCACCGGTGGCGCGCATGAGCACGAACACCGTGGTGACGAGGATGAACACCGTCGGGATGATCAGCAGGAAGCGCACCAGGACGTACCGTCCCAGTGCGCCTCCTGCCGTACTACGGGAGCTCACGGTGCAGGATCAGCCCCTGGACAGCGCGCCGTAGCGGAACTTGAACGACGCGTCGAGCGTGTCCTCGGCGCCCTCGACGTCGGCGCCCACGACCGCCACCTGCGCACCCTGCAGGTACGGCAGCGTGGACAGGTCGGCGGCCACCGCGTCCTGGATCTGGCCGATGAGCTCGGTGCGCTGGGCCGGGTCCGCCGTGACGGCCTGCTCCAGGATCATCGAGTCGACCTCGGGGTTCGCGTAGTGGTTGCCGAGGAAGTTCTCCGTGAGGAAGAACGGCGTGAGGTAGTTGTCCGCGTCCGAGTAGTCCGGGAACCAGCCGAGCTGGTAGGCCGGGTAGACGTCGGCGGTGCGGTCCTCGGAGTACTGCACCCACTCGGTGGTCTGCAGGTTCACCGTGAACAGGCCGTCGGCCTCGAGCTGGTCCTTGATCAGGGCGTACTCGTCGCCCGACGACGGGCCGTAGTGGTCGTTCGAGTACTGCAGGTTGAGCTCGACGGGCGTGGTGACGCCGGCCGCCTCGAGGACCTCGCGGGCCTTGGCGGCGTCGGGCGCGCCCTGGCCGTCGCCGTACATCTCCTTGAGCGGCTCGGTCGCGCCGGTCAGGCCCGCCGGGACGAAGGAGTACAGCGGCGTGTAGGTGCCCTTGTAGACCTGCTCCGCGAGGGCGTCGCGGTCGAGCAGGTGCGCGGCCGCCTGGCGGACGGCGAGCGCCTTGGCCTCGTCGGCGTCCGCCTGCTCGGTGCCGTACGGCTGCGTGGCGAAGTTGAAGGTGATGTAGCGGATCTCCCCGCCTGGGCCCTCGACGACCTTGACGTCGTCGTTGCCGCGCAGGTCCTCGACGTCGGTCGCGGACAGCGAGCGGAACGCCACGTCGACGCCGCCCTGCTGGATCTCCAGCTTGAGGTTGGACGAGTCCGCGAAGTACCGGACGTTGACCTCGGGGGTCTTCGCGGCGCCCAGGACGCCCTGGTAGTCGGCGTACGCCTCGTACGTGATGAGCTCGTTGACGTCGTAGCTCGTGATGACGTACTGGCCGTGGAACGCCTCGCCGTCGACGATCTCCTGGTCCGGGGTGAGCGCGTCCGCCGCGAAGACCTCCTCGTCGACGATCGGCCCGGCCGGCGACGAGAGGATCTGCGGGAAGACCTGGTCGTTCTCGCTCTTGAGGTGGAACACGACGGTCGTGTCGTCCACGGCCTCGGTCGACTCGAGGTTGTACAGCAGCGACGACGGGCCGTTGGCGTCCGCGATGGCGAGCTGGCGGTCGAACGTGAACTTCACGTCCGACGAGGTGAGGTCGTTCCCGTTGGCCCACTTGAGGCCCGGCTTGAGCTTCACCGTGTACTCGGTCGGCGAGGTGAACTCCGCCGACTCGGCGATGTCCGGCTGGACGTCCGGGCTGCCGTACGGCGTGTTCATCAGGAACGGATACACCTGGTTCATCACGGCGAACGAGCCGTTGTCGTACGACCCGGCGGGGTCGAGCGAGGTGATCTTGTCGGTGGTGCCGACGGTGATCGCCTCGCCACCGCCGCCCTCGCCCGCGCCGGCCTCGTCGTCGCTGCCGCCGCCACCGCAGGCGGTGAGCGCCAGGGTGATCGCCGTCATGCCTGCTGCGGCCGCCGTCAGCCGCCGTCCGGACACCCGGATCGAGCTCATCTTTAGGTTCCCCTCTCTGGGGCGTGTGCGTTCTTCCGCGACCCGACGCCGGGCCGCCGCGGCGACCCCACCTCGGGTCGCGGCGCGGGGAGGTTTCTAGCACACCCGCGTGTCGCCCATGTCACAGACCTGCGTCACACGGCCGACCGCGTGACCGGATCGTGACCCGCAGCGGCACCACGCGGCCCCGGCGACGCCCGTTCCCGCCCGGTTCGCCCCGTTCCGGCCGGTCGTCGGGACACCACCGGGACGCCACCGGATCGTCGTCGGGCGCCCTCGGCCGTCGCCGGATCGTGACCGGCACGACGCGCGCCGTCCCGGCGTCCTCGCAGCCCGCCGACCTAGACTCGACGACATGTCCGACGACAGCGCGGCGGGTTCGTCGCCTGCCCGGGCGCAGCGGCCGCCGGTCGTCGAGGTCGGGTCGTTCGTCGACCCCGACGGCGCGCTGCGGCGCGCCCCGGTCCTCTCCGCGACCCCGCCCACCCCCGACGCCGCTCCCGACGCCGCCGACGCCGCCCCCCACGCGGGCGAGCGCGGCGGCCGGGCCGCGTCGCACCCCCCGACGTCGTCGCTCCAGGCCGTGCTCTTCGGCGACGGCGCGCGCCCCGGCACGGACGCCGACCTGGTCCGCGTGGTGGACTCGCCCGAGCGGCGGGTGCGCCACCCCAGCGACGTGCTCGGCGTCATCGCGTCGGCGGTCGGCGTCGCCCTCGTCCTCGTGATGTCCGTCGTCGCGCACGGCACCACGGAGGGCGTCACCGAGGACGTGCAGGGCTTCGCGGGCCTGCTCGCGTCGCTGCTGTTCTTCCCGGTCAACGTGCTCGAGGGGCTCGTGACGATCATCGTCCCGGCGGCGGTGCTCCTCGAGCTGCTCGCCCGGCGGCTGGTGCGCCAGGTGGTCGAGTCGATCGCCGCGGCGGCCCTGGGCCTGGCGCTCGGCCTGCTGACCTGGTTCCTCGTCACGCGGGTCGGCAGCCCCGAGCTGGTCCGCAGCATGTCGGTGTGGTCCTCGGGCGTGTGGCAGGTGACCATCCCGGCCTACATCAGCGCCGTGGCGGCGCTGCTCACGGTCGCCGGCCCGCGCACGCGGCGCCGCACCGTGCGCTGGTCGTGGAACATCGTCACGGTCGCGGTGCTCGTCGTGCTCATCACCGGGCAGGTCTCGCTGCCCGGCCTTCTCGTGACGCTCCTGCTCGGCCGGCTGGCCGGCCAGGCGGTGCAGTACGTGTCCGGAGTGCGCAGCGAGCGCGCCTACGGCCCCGAGCTGGTGCAGGCCGTGCAGCGCGCCGGGTTCCGCCCGGTGGCGCTGGTGCGGGTGCGCGACGTCGGGCAGGAGGTGCCGCACGACGGCCCGCGCGACGGCGAGGCCGTCGCCCGCTCGTCCGACCCGGCCGCCGTCGCCCTGACCCGCACCGGCGACAACCGCGTGTACGCGATGCTCGGCGAGGACGGCACCCGCCACGACGTCGTCGTGCTCGACGGCGACCGGCAGGTGTTCGGCGCGCTGGCCCGCGTGTGGCGCGTGGTGCGCATGCGCGGGTTCGAGAGCCGCGCCGCGATGTCGCTCAAGGCGGTCGCGGAGCACACCGCCCTGCTCAGCCACGCCGCCGCGGGCGCGGGCGTGCGCACCCCGCGGCTGCTCGGCGTCGGCATGGCCGCCGACTCCGTCGCGCTCGTGCTGGAGCACCCGCGCGGCGCGGGGTCGCTGCGCGACGCGCCCGACGCCGACTTCGAGGGCGAACGCGGCGACGCGCTCCTGGCCGCCGCGTGGGAGCAGCTGCGCCGGGCGCACGCCGTGGGCATCACCCACCACATGCTCACGCCCGACACCGTGCTGGTGCACCACGACGACGCGGGCCGGCCGCACGTGTGGCTCACCGGCTGGGAGCTGGGCGAGATCGCCTCGTCGGTGCTGTCGCGGCGCCTCGACCTCACCCAGATGCTGGCGCTGCTGGCGCTGCGCGTGGGCGCCGAGCGCGCGGTCGCCTCCGCCGTCGCCGCGCTGCCCGCCGAGGACATCGCCGCCATCGGCCCCCTGCTGCAGACCATCGCGCTGCCGCCGGACACCCGCGTCGAGGTGCGGCGCGTCAAGGGCCTGGTGGACGACCTGCGCACGGCGCTGGTGGAGCGGCTGCCGGAGGCGGACGTGCAGCCCGTGCGGCTCACCCGGTTCGGCGCGCGCACCGTGGTCATGGCCACGCTGACCGTCGTCGCCGTCGCCGTCATCGTCACCACGATCAACTTCCAGGAGATCCGCGCCGCGATCGCCGAGGCCAACCCGTGGTGGGTCGCCGCGGCGTTCGTGCTCGCCGCGGCCACGTGGTTCGGCTCCGCGCTGACCCTGGTGGCGTTCTCCCCCGGCCGCATCCCCGTCTGGCGGGCCACGCTGGTGCAGATGGCGGGCTCGTTCGTCTCGCTGGCGGCCCCCGCCGGCATCGGCCCGGCGGCGCTCAACCTGCGCATGCTCACCCGGCGCCAGATCAGCACGCCGATGGCGGTGGCCACGGTGGGTCTGGTCCAGGTGTCGCAGTTCGTGGTCACGGTGCTGCTGCTCGTGGTGCTGTCGCTCACCACCGGCTCGGGCAGCCTCGTGTCCCTGCCGTCGACCACGGTGCTCATCGCCATCGCGATGGTCGCCGTCGTGATCGTGGCGCTGCTGCTCGTGCCCGCGATCCGGCGCTGGGCGTGGGAGAAGACCCGCCCCACCGTCGAGCAGGTGTGGCCGCGCCTGTCCCAGGTGCTCGGCCAGCCGCTGCGGCTCGGCCTGGGTCTGGGCGGCAACGTCATCATGACGCTGGGCTACGTGCTGGCGTTCGACGCCGCGCTCGAGGCGTTCGGGCGCTCGCTCGGCATCGTGGACGTGGCCGTGATCTACCTGGTGGGCAACACGCTCGGCGCGCTGATCCCGACGCCGGGCGGCATCGGCGGCGTCGAGGGCGCGCTCACCGCCGGCCTCACCGCCGCCGGCGTGCCCGCCGCGATCGCGCTGTCGGTGACGATGCTCTACCGCGTCGTCTCCTACTGGGGCCGCGTGCCCATCGGCTGGGCGGCGATGCGGTACCTGGAGAAGAAGGGCGACCTGTAGGGCGGCGCGCTCAGGCGATGCTCTCCAGCAGCGCCGAGCACGCCTCCTCGCACGCCCGGCACGCCTCGGCGCAGACCCTGCAGTGCTCGTGCATCTCGGCGTGCGAGGCGCACTCGTCGCCGCACGAGCCGCACACCTGGACGCACGCGGTCAGCACCGCGCGCGTGACGAGGGCGTCGTAGGCGGTGTGGCGCGACAGCACCCGGGCGGTGGTGTCGCAGACGTCGGCGCAGTCGAGGTCGGTCCGGATGCACTTGCGCAGGTCGGCGACCATCTCCTCGCCGAGGCAGGCGTCGGCGCACGCGGTGCACGCCTGCGAGCACGCCACGAGGGCCTCGACGGCCCGGGCGAGCAGGTCCTTGTCGAGGTCGGTCCCGGTGGGGTGGGCGTCGATCATCGCGCTGGTGTGCATGGCTGCTCCTGGGCTCGATGGGGGGCTCGATGGGGGGCTCGATGAGGGCTCGGTCCGGGCTCGGTCCGGGCTCGGGTCGCGGCTCGGCGCGGTGCGGCGCGGGGCTCGCGCCCGTCGTGCTCACGACGCTAACGACGCCGCGGCGCACCCGCACGCGCGGTGCCGGCCGCAGAAGTCGTGACCGCCCCGCACCCCGTCTAACGTGGGGGAATGTTCCTGGGTTCGCAGGTCAACCTGTATGCGGACGACGTCGAACGGGTCGTCCACTTCTACGCGAAGCTTGGCTTCGTCGAGACCTACCGGCACGGCCCGGAGGGCGCGCCGCGGCACGTCGAGGTGAAGGGCCCGGGGCTGGTGCTCGGGATCGCGTCCCCGCAGGCGGCCCTCGAGGAGCACGGGCTCGACGTCTCCCAGGACGGCGCCGCCATGGAGATCGTGCTGTGGTGCGAGGACCTGGACGCCGCGTACGCCGCCGCGCTCGAGGCCGGCGCCACCGTGCTGCGCGAGCCGCACGTGTTCCAGGACGGGCGCCTGCGGGTGGCGTGGGTCGCGGACCCGGCCGGCAACCCGCTGGAGCTGGTGCAGCAGCTGCGCTGACCGCCGTCGTCGGCCGGGCGCCGGGGGACGTCGAGAGGCCCGCCCCGCGTGACGCGGGACGGGCCTCTCGCTCTCGCTGACCGGGGTCAGCGTGAGGTCACTGGCTGACGGCCTTCTTCAGCAGCGAGCCGGCCGAGACCTTGACGCCGTAGCCGGCGGGGATCTGGATCTCCTCGCCCGTGCGCGGGTTGCGGCCCGTGCGGGCGGCGCGCTCGACGCGCTCGACCGCGAGCAGGCCGGTGACCTTGACGGCCTCGCCCTTGCCGAGGGACTCGATCAGCACCTCCTGGAACGCGTTGAGGGCGTTCTCGGCGTCCGCCTTGGTGAGGCCGGACTTGGCAGCGATCGCCGAGACGAGCTCGGACTTGTTGAGCGACATGCGGATCCCTTCTCCAGTTCACGCCGCACGGCGGGTGCCGTGGAGCGTCACGTTCAGCGCCTTCCGCGGCCCGAGGGCGGGAAGTCGAGGGACACACTAGGGAATCGGCGCGGATTTCCGCGACTTCTCGCCCCTGTGTCCGCCGTGGTGTCGTGCCGGTCGTGCGGAGGTCTCGTGCCCGGACGAGCAGTGCGCACCCCGTGCGCACCCCTCCGCGCCCTCAGCCCCCGGCCGGCCCGTCGTCGCGCCGCGCGGTCCGCGTCACCTCGGCCCGACGCCGCGCGGCGGTCACCGCCGCTGTCCCGGCGGCGGCCAGGAGGACGAGCAGGCCTCCCACCACCCAGGGCCCGGTGGCGCCGTCCTCGTGGCCGGCGTGGGCGGTGGACGACGCCGCCGCGGCCGACCGCGTCGCGGTCGCCGGGGCGGGCGCGTCCGTGGCGGTGGCCGGCGGCGGGGCGGAGGCCTCCGTGGCGGTGGGCGACGGCGTCGCGCCGCCCTCGAGCGTGAAGCCGAACGTGCCCTCGATCGGGTGGCCGTCGGAGGACACCACGCGCCAGGCGACGGTGTACGCGCCGGCGGCCAGGTCCGCCGGGAGCGCGGCCGTCACGGCGGTGCCGGCCACCTGCGGCGCGCTCGCGCCGGCGTCGGCCCCGGACGCGTCGGTGAGCACCACCTGCGCGCCGGTGGGCAGCACCTCGGCGCTGAACTGCAGCGTGAGGGCCGCCGGGGGCGCGTCGAGGACGGCGCCGTCGGCCGGGTCGGAGGACACGAGCCGGTCGTGCGCGCCGGCCGGCGCGGCGACCAGGGTCCCGCCGGCGAGCGCGCCGAGCAGCGTGAGCAGGGCGAGCAGCAGGGCGGCGGACGCGCGGCGCCGGCTGCGCGCGGTGGCGCCGGGTGCGGGGGCGGGCATGCGACCGACCCTAGGACGTGGCGCGGTCGGTCGCGCTCGACGGACGGCCGGTCGACATCTCGGCGGTGCGCACGGCGATGAGGCCGCCGGGGTCGAGCCGGGTGAGCAGCGCGTCGGCGATGGCCTTGAGCTGGCCGACCTGCTCCGGGGTGAGCGCGTCGAAGACGTTCTCCCGCACGTTCTCCACGTGCGCCGGAGCGGCCTCCTGGATGGTGGCCCAGCCGTGCTCGGTGAGGTGGGCGTTGGTGGCGCGCGCGTCCTCGGGGCACGGGCGGCGCTCCACCAGGCCGCGCTCCTCCATCCGGCGCACCACGTGCGACAGGCGGGGCAGCGTCGCGTTGGTGTGCGCCGCGAGCTCGCTCATGCGCAGCACCTTCCCGGGCGCCTCGGACAGGCGCGCGAGCACGTAGTACTCGTAGTTGGTCAGGCGCGAGTCGCGGCGCAGCTGGCTGTCCAGCACGCCGGGCAGCAGCTCGACGACCGCCAGGAGCCGGCTCCAGGCGTCGAGCTCGTCGTCGTTCAGCCAGCGCACGTCGTCCATGCGCCTATTCTCGCACATTGGTTGACGCGACAACTGATGACCGCTACGGTCGCTCGTGTTGGTTGTAGGAACAACTTTTTACGATTCCCAGGAGGACGTCATGGCCACCGTCAGCATCATCGGTACCGGGAACATGGGCACGGCCATCGCCGAGATCGCCCGCCAGGCCGGCGCCGCCGTCCAGGTCGTCGCCCACGCCGACGCCGACAAGCCCGTCATCGGCGATGTCGTCGTGCTCGCCGTGCCGTTCGGCGCCCTGGCCGAGATCGCCGCCCAGCGCGGCGACCAGCTCGCCGGCAAGGTCGTGGTCGACGTCACCAACCCGGTCGACCTCGCCACGTTCGACGGGCTCACCGTGCCCGCCGACAGCTCGGCCGCCGCGCAGCTGCAGGCGGCGCTGCCGCAGGCGCGCGTGGTCAAGGCGTTCAACACGAGCTTCGCCGCCACCCTGGCCTCCGGGACCGTGGGCGGGCAGACCACCACGGTGCTGCTGGCCGGCGACGACGACGCCGCCAAGGCGCAGGTCGCCGACCTCGTCAAGGGCGGCGGCCTTGCCGTCGCCGACGCGGGCGGCCTCCAGCGCGCCCGCGAGCTCGAGGCGGTCGGGTTCCTGCAGATGGTCCTCGCCGTCCGCGAGCGGATCGGCTGGACGGGCGGGTTCGCCCTTCAGGCCTGACGCCCACCGCCCCGCTCTCGCGCAGCCCGCTCTCGCGCCGCCCGCTCTCGCGCCGCCCGCTCTCGCGCCGACGGCTGGAGAACCGGGACGGAACTCGGCGGGTTCCGTCCCGGTTCTCCAGCCGTCGGCGTCCGTCCGTCCGGGGCGCCCGGTGGCGGGCGCAGGTCCGCGACCGGCGCGCGGGACGCCTCGCGACGTCGCGGCACGTCGCGGCACGTCGCAGCCGCCTGCGGCAGACTCGGGGCATGCCGGTCAGCAAGGACTTCTACTCCGCCTACGCCCAGGGCTACGCCCGGGTCGCGGCCGTCACCGTGCCGGTGCGTGCCGCCGACCCGGCCGCCAACGCCGCCGCCACCCTCGAGCAGGCCCGCGCCTGCCACGACGAGGGCGTCGCCGTCGCCGTCTTCCCCGAGCTCGGGCTGTCCGGCTACTCCAGCGACGACCTGTTCCTGCAGGACGTGCTGCTCGACGGCGTGCTGGCGGCGCTGGCCGAGATCGTCGAGGCCAGCGCCGACCTGCTGCCCGTGCTCGTCGTCGGCGCCCCGCTCGAGGTCGGCGCCCGCGTGCTCAACTGCGCCGTCGTCGTGCACGGCGGCCGGATCCTGGGCGTCGCGCCCAAGTCCTACGTGCCCACCTACCGCGAGTTCTACGAGCGGCGCTGGTTCGCACCCGGCGACGACCGCCGCGGCCAGACCATCGAGCTGCTCGGCTCACCGGTGCCGTTCGGGCCCGACCTGATCTTCGCCGCGTCCGACGTCGCCGGCCTGCGCCTGCACGTCGAGGTGTGCGAGGACATGTGGGTGCCCGTGCCGCCGTCGGCCGAGGCGGCCCTGGCCGGCGCGACGGTGCTGGCCAACCTGTCCGGGTCGCCCATCACGGTGGGCCGCGCCGAGGACCGCCGGCTGCTGGTGCGCTCGCAGAGCGCCCGGTGCCTGGCCGCCTACGTGTACGCCGCCGCCGGGCAGGGCGAGAGCTCCACGGACCTGTCCTGGGACGGGCAGACGATGATCTACGAGCGCGGCGAGCTGCTCGCCGAGACCGACCGGTTCCCCGACGGGCCGCGCCGCGCGATCGCCGACGTCGACCTCGACCACCTGCGCCAGGAGCGGCTGCACCAGGGCACGTTCGACGACAACCGCCGCACCCTCGCCGACCGCACCGGCACCTTCCGCACCGTCGAGTTCGCGCTGCGGCCGCCGGCCGGCGACGTCGGGCTGCGCCGCCGGGTGGACCGCTTCCCGTTCGTGCCCGACGACGCCGAGCGCCTGGCCCTCGACTGCTACGAGGCCTACAACATCCAGGTCACCGCGCTCGAGCAGCGCATGACGTCGATCGGCAGCCCGAAGATCGTCATCGGCGTCAGCGGCGGCCTCGACTCGACGCACGCGCTGATCGTCGCCGCCAAGGCGATGGACCGGCTCGGCCGCCCGCGCACCGACATCCTGGCCTACACGATGCCGGGCTTCGCGACCGGCACCGAGACCAAGGACCGCGCCTGGCGCCTGGGCCGCTCGCTCGGCGTGACGTTCTCCGAGCTGGACATCCGGCCGGCCGCGACGCAGATGCTGGCGGACATGGGCCACCCGTTCGGGCGGGGCGAGAAGGTCTACGACGTCACCTTCGAGAACGTCCAGGCCGGCCTGCGCACCGACTACCTGTTCCGGCTCGCCAACCACCACGGCGGCATCGTGCTGGGCACCGGCGACCTGTCCGAGCTGGCGCTCGGCTGGGCCACCTACGGCGTCGGCGACCAGATGTCGCACTACGCGGTCAACACCGGCGTGCCCAAGACCCTCATCCAGCACCTCATCCGCTGGGTCATCGAGTCCGGGCAGTTCGAGGACGAGACCAACACGGTGCTCGACGAGATCCTCGGCCAGGAGATCTCCCCCGAGCTGGTGCCCGCCGACGACGACGGCAGGCTGCAGTCCACCGAGTCGAGGATCGGCCCGTACGCGCTGCAGGACTTCACGCTGTTCTACGTGCTGCGCCACGGGTACGCGCCGAGCAAGATCGCGTTCCTCGCCTGGCACGCCTGGTACGACGCGAAGGCCGGCGAGTGGCCGCCCGGGTTCCGCGGGGAGCACGCCGAGTACGACCTGGCCACGATCCGGCGGTGGATGCAGCTGTTCTTCCGCCGGTTCTTCGCCAACCAGTTCAAGCGGTCGGCCATCCCCAACGGCCCCAAGGTGGCCGGCGGCGGCACGCTGTCGCCGCGCGGCGACTGGCGGATGCCGTCCGACGCGTCGTCGGCGGCGTGGCTGGCCGAGCTGGAGGCGAACGTCCCGGAGGCCTGACGGCCTGGCCGTTCCGTGACGCGGGCGGGCGGCACCGCGGGACGACGGCGGGTGGCACCACAGGCGGACGCGCCGGGCCCGGGCCGCGCGTACCGTCGGAGCGTGCTGCCGACGCCCGAGCCCGCCGCGGGCCCCGCCGCGCCGGTCGCGGCGCCCGGCCCGCTGGACCGGCGGCGTCCGCGCATCTTCCTGGCGACCGCCGTCGCGCTGGTCGGTCTGGGCGGCACGGTCGGCGCCGCGTACGGGCCGGGACGCTTCGGCCGCTGGCGCCCGGACGCCGGACGTCCCGGCCTCGACGTCGACGGGATGTCCGGCATCGTCACGGCCCGCCCGCTCGACGGCTGGGCGTTCCTGCTGGTGCTCGTCGCGCCCGTCGCGATGGTGGTGCTGCTGCCCCGCCTGCAGCGCACCGCGGCGGCGCTGGCGGCCGCGGCGACCGGCACCTAC
This sequence comes from Puerhibacterium sp. TATVAM-FAB25, assembly GCF_046535855.1. Classification (NCBI taxonomy): domain Bacteria; kingdom Bacillati; phylum Actinomycetota; class Actinomycetes; order Micrococcales; family Promicromonosporaceae; genus Puerhibacterium; species Puerhibacterium sp. TATVAM-FAB25. Next base: position 25,326 of record NZ_JAXUAK010000005.1, read on the forward strand.
CTCCTGGTGGGCTACCCGTGGGGCCCGGTGGTCGCAGGCGCCACGATGCTGCTCGCGGCGGTCGTGCTCACCGGCCCGGCCCCCGCCGCGCGCCGGACGGCGTGGGCCGGGGCCGCCCTGCTCGCCGGGGCGGTGTGGAGCGCCGCGGCGCTGCGCGGCGACTCCCCCGAGCCGGGCGCCCTCGCCGGCGGGACGGCCTGGGCCGCCGTCGCGCTGCTCGCGGCCGGCGCCCTGCGCGACCGCCTCACCCGCGCCGCCGAGGCGCGCGCCACCGCGGCCCGCAGCCTCGCCGAGCGCCAGCGCACCGCCGTCGCCGCCGAGCGCCTGCGCATCGCCCGCGAGATGCACGACGTGCTCGCGCACTCCCTGTCGGCCATCACCGTGCAGGCCGGGGTGGGCCTGCACCTGCTCGACCGCGACCCCGGCCAGGCGCGCACCGCGCTGGCGAACATCCGCGACACCAGCCGGCAGGCGCTCGACGAGGTCCGGCTGGTGCTCGGCGTGGTGCGCGCGGGCGGCGAGGAGCCGGGCGACGGCGCCGGGGGCCCGGACGCAGCCGCTGTCGCCGCGCCGCTCGCGCCGACGTGGACGCTCGCGGCCCTGCCGCGCCTCGTCGAGCTCGCCGGCACCGCGTCCCTCGTGCCGCGCCTCGAGGTCGACCCCGCCGCCCGCGCGCTGCCCGAGCACCTCGCGGGCGTCGTCTACCGGGTCGTGCAGGAGTCGCTGACCAACGTGCGCCGGCACGCCCCGGCGGCCACGCGCGTCGAGGTCGCCGTCCGCGTCGCGGGCGGGCGCGTCGTCGTCACCGTGGACGACGACGACGGCGGCGCGGCGCCGGCGCCGGGCCCCGCGGGCTACGGCCTGCTCGGCATGCGCGAGCGGGTCGAGGGCGCGGGCGGCACGCTCGACGCCGGCCCGACGGCGGCCGGCTGGCGCACGCGCGCGGAGCTGCCGTGGCCCGGGACGGCCGCGCCCGGAGGCCCCCGGCCCGAGACGCCCGACGCCGGGGAGGCCCCGTGATCGACGTGCTGCTCGCCGACGACCAGGCGCTGGTGCGCGGCGGGTTCCGCGCCCTGCTCGACGCGGAGGACGACGTGCGCGTGGTCGGCGAGGCCGCCACCGGGGACGACGCGGTGGCCCTGGCGCTGCAGCACCTGCCGGACGTCGTCCTCATGGACGTGCGCATGCCCGGCACGGACGGCCTGGCGGCGACCCGCCGCATCGTCGCCGACCCCCGGGCCGCCGGCGTGCACATCGTCGTGGTGACCACGTTCGAGCTCGACGAGTACGTGGCCGAGGCGATCCGGGCGGGCGCGTCCGGGTTCCTGGTCAAGGACACGGAGCCCGCCGACCTGGTGCGCGCCGTGCGGGTCGCGGCGCGCGGGGACGCGCTGCTCTCCCCCACCGTGACCCGCCGGCTGCTGGCCCGCGTCGCCCTCGCGACGCGCGACGTCGTCGCGCCCGCCGCCCTGGCCGACCTCACGCCCCGCGAGCGCGAGGTGCTCGTCGAGGTGGCGCACGGGTTGTCGAACGACGAGATCGCGCGGGCCCTCCACCTCTCGGAGTCCACGGTCAAGACGCACGTGTCCCGGGTGCTCACCAAGCTCGGTGCCCGCGACCGCGCCCAGCTCGTGGTGGTCGCGTACGAGGCGGGGCTGGTGCGGCCGGGCTGGGCCGGCTGACCGTCACGGCGACGGCCGCGCCGGACGGCACGGGGCGGCACCGGGGCGGCACGGGGGCGGTCACGGGGGACGGCACCCCGGGACCACGAAGGTCGGCACGCCAGGCCGACGACGCACCGCCCGCCGCCGACGAGGGTGGGTGGTGCGGCCGACGGTCGGCCGCACCGAGGAGGTCGTCATGCTCACCGACGCAGCCACGCTCGTGGCGCACCCCGGCTGGTACGCCGCCCAGGGCGGCGGCCCCGGCTGGTGGATCGTCTTCCCGATCCTGTGGTTCCTGCTGTTCGCCACGGTCGTCTTCCTGATCGCGCGGCGCGCCCGCCGCGGCTGGGGTCCGGGCGGCCCGTACCGCGGCTCCGGGCCCGACCCGGTCGCCGTCCTGGGCGAGCGGTTCGCCCGCGGCGAGATCGACGAGGCCGAGTACCGCACGCGGCTCGCCGTCCTGCGCCCCGAGCCGCCGGGCCGCTGAGGACCGTGGCGCGGAGAGCGTCAGGGTCGGTGCCGGCATCGTGGGGATGCCGGGACCGACCCTGACGTGGTCGCGCCGGCGGTCAGGACGCGGTGAGGAACTCGTGCATCAGCGGGCCGGACGTCGTCGAGCCGCGCTCGCCGGTCTCCACGAACACCGCGACGGCCAGGTCGCCCGCGATCGCGATCATCCAGGTGTGCTGCTGGGCGCCGTCGGCCCCGTACTGGGCCGTGCCGGTCTTGGCGCCGACGATGCCGGGCACGTCCTGCAGCGCGCCCGCGCTGCCGTCCGTGACGACGGCGTGCATGAGGTCGCGCAGCGTGGCCGCCTCGTCCTCGGTGAGCCTCGACTCGGGCGCGGGGCTGGCGGGGGCCGAGGCCGCCGCGTCCGGGTCGTCCGACGCGCCCGCCGACGCGTCCGTCGAGGCGTCCGTCGAGGCGTCCGTCGAGGCGGAGGCCTCGGACGACGCCGCGGCCGGCGACGCCGCGGCGGACGCGCCGCCGTCGGCGGCCGCCTCCGCGCCGTCCTCGTCCTCGGCCGCGACGGGCTGCACGAGCACCGGCGCGACGCGGTGGCCGGCGGCCACGCTCGCGGCGACGGTGGCCATGGTCAGCGGGGAGACCTCGATGCGGTCCTGGCCGATGAGGCTGGCCGCGTGCTGGGTGGCGTCGGCGTCGGTGGGCACGTTGCCGAAGAACGCCGGTGCGCCGAGCGCGGACTCCACGCCCAGGCCCAGGTCGGCGGCCGCGTCGTGCAGCTGCTGCTGGGAGACGGTGTCGTGCTGGCCGATCATCGCCGTGTTGCACGAGTGGGCGAACGCCGTGCGGAACGGCACGTCGCCCGTGGCCGACGCCGGGTACTCGGGCACGTTGCCGAACCGGCGCCCGCCCACGGTGATGGTCTCGGGGCAGCTGACGGTGGTGTCGGGGGCGATGCCCGCCCGGGCGAACGCCAGCGCGTCCACCACCTTGAACGTGGAGCCGGGCGCGTACTTGCCCAGCATGGCGGTGTTGTACCCCTCGCTGCCCGGGCCCGACGCCGCGGCGAGCACCTCGCCCGTCGACGGCCGCACGGCGACGATCGCGCTCGCCGGCTCCTGGTCGGCCAGCACCCGCTCGGCCCGTTCCTGCAGCCCGACGTCGAGCGTCGTCTGCAGCGGCGTCCCGGGCTCGGCCTCCTGCCGGTAGAGCTCGCGCGGCTCGCCGTCCTGCGTCTCGGCGGTGACGACGACGCCGGGCGTGCCGGCGAGCTGCTCGTCGTACTGCCGCTGCAGGCCGGACAGTCCGGTGACGTCCCCGGCCACGACGCGGCCCTCGGACTCCTCGACGATCTCGGCGGTCGCTTCCCCGGCGCGCCCGAGCACCGGCCGGGCGAACGTGGAGGTCGGCGCCAGCTCCATGGTATCCTCGACGGCCACGACGCCGGGGATGCCGGTGGCGGCCGCGACGTCGACCACCGGGGCCTCCCGGCGCACCGTGATCGCCTCGACGAACGCCTTGTCCCCCGCCGCGGCGACCTTCTGGGCGTACGCGGCCGGGTCCATGGCCGTGCCGCCCCCGGTGACCAGCTCGGCGAGCGCCACGGCCGAGGACTCCCACGCGTCCGCGCCGACGCGCGTCTTGTCGATGCCGAGGCGCCAGACGTCGCGCGCGGTGACGATCGGCTGCCCGGCGCCGTCGAGGATGTCGGCCCGGTCGGCCTGGACCCGGCTCACCGCGAGCCGCTCGCCGCCCTCGAGCTCCGGCGCGAGGATCGCCGGCGTCCACGCCACCGACCACGCGCCGGGCTCGTCCGACCCGTCGGCGCCCTCGTCGTAGGTCAGCTCGGCGCTGGTGAGGTAGGTCCACTCGGCGTCGCCGCCCAGGTCCCACGTCCACGCGAGCGTCGCGGTGGCCCGCTCGCCGGCGTCGTCGCCGTCGTCGTCCACCGACACCTTCTCGAGCTCGACGCCCGCCTCCTCGGCGCCCGACGCCTCCAGCAGCGGCGCGAGCACCTCGGTGAGCTGCGTCTGCGGGTCCGAGGACGTCTCCGTGGTCAGCTCGACGCCGCCGAGGTCGCCGGCCCGCAGGGCCGCGACCAGCTCGTCGGCGGCGCCCTGCGCCGGTGGCACGTCGGGCGTGCAGGCGGCGAGCGGCAGCGCGAGCGCCGGGACGGCCAGCAGCGTGAGGCCGCGGCGGGATCGAGTGGCACGGGTCACGGTGGGCACGGCCGGGAGGCTATCGGAGGCCACCGACGCCGTCGGGCAGGCCGCGCGGACCTCTCCGTCGCGCGCACGGTCCTTTCACCCACCACCACGACCGCTAGGGAGCGGGCGCGGCGGTGCCGCCCCGGAGGGCGGCGCGGCACCGGCGCCGACGTCAGGCGCAGCACGCGGTGACCGAGGAGCCTGGGCGGCAGCCTCAGACGCGGACCGGCACCGCCTTGACCACCGGCTCCCAGCGACCCCGGTCCAGCGGCGGGGCGTCCTCGTCGACCCGCCCGGCCCAGACGCGGGCGTCCGCGATCGTGGCCTCGAGCAGCTCGCGCAGGCGGTCGTCGCAGTCGGGCACGAAGGCCTCGGCGATGCCCTGCACCGCCGTGGACACCACGGACGGGGCGGCGTCCCGCACGAACCGCTTGGGCTTGACGTGCGTGCCCTCGCAGAACTTCTGCGCCCACTCGGCCGTGCGGGGCACGGTCGCGAGCGCCGCGACGGACTCCGGCGCGAGGGTGCCCGGGGGGCGGCCCTCCAGCACGTCGAGCATGCGCTCCGACCCGTAGATGGCCACGGCGAGCGTCTGCTGACGGTCGGCCGGGGCCACGGGCAGGGCGGTCTGCGCGGCGCGCAGGGCGATGCGCACGTCCCAGCGCGGGTCGTCGCTCGCCAGCCCGATCACCGACGGGATCAGCGGCGCCAGACGCGGCCGCTTCTCGTCGCTGGTCAGGTCGTTGACGGCACGCGCGAGCATGGCCAGCAGCGGGTGCGTGCACTGCGGGTGGTCGCTCCAGCGTTCGCCTGCGAGATAGGACGCCAGCTCCATGAAGCAGGCGCCCTTCTTCGGATTCCGGTGCTTGCCGCGTCCCAGCATCGGCAGGACGTCGAGCGTGTCGTCTCCAGCCACGGTCCACCCCCGGTTCGGGTTCGGCTCTGCACATCGTCGGCAGCCACTCCAGTGTGCGCGCGGTGTGACGCACGCCGCAACGGATAAGCGGCGCCCAGGACCGCCGACTCCCACCCACCGCGGGTGAACTGTGGCCGGCCGACGCCGGGTGGCTCGCCGCGGCGTCCTCGGCGGGCCACGGCGCGGCCCGCCGACGGGCGGCCGGCGCACCCCTCCGGACCTGCGGCGGCGCTGCCGGGCGGGCGGGAGCGCGGGCCCGGGCGCCGTGCGCCGCCCGCGGGCCTCTCGTCCGGCGGCGTCTGTTCGGGTGGCGGCGGGCGGAGCGCACGGCATGGGGCCCTGTGCCGGGGCACGGCCGCCTGAGGTGCCCGGGCCCCGGCGCTGAGGCCGCGGCGCCGCCCCTCTGAGGTGCCCGGGCATGCCGTCTGAGGTGCCCCGACGCGGCAGGACGGCCCGATCGCCCGATGCCCTGACCTGCCGCCTTACCGCGAGCGTGGTGAGCACGACACAGCAGCACGACGGACGAGGGAGCGGTCATGACCAGCAGCACGTGGGACCCGAGCACCGAGGCCGAGGTGGCCTACCGGACCGAGCGCGCGCGGCGGGCGTACGCCGGGCAGGCGAGCCTCGACCGGAGCAGCGGCTGGGTGCGCGCCGCGGCCCGCCAGTGGTGGGACCTGTGGGTGCGCGGCACGGCCTGGGTGGCCCAGGGCGGCGACCGCGTCGGCGACACGCTCGACGGCGTCGCCGCCCAGCACGACGGGTCGTGGGACGAGTACGTGGCGCGCCGCGCCGCGGAGATCGAGCGAGGGCTCGACGGGATGCGCCCGGAGCGGGCGGCCCGCACCACCGCCCGCAGCGCGACCCGGTGACCGACCGCGCGACCGGCCGCACGACCGGCCCTGTGCCGCGGCCCCGCGACGGCGCTCCCGCAAAGTCGGCGACGAGCGTCGGCGGCGGGTGGGACGATCGGCACGTGCGCCGATCCGCATCCGTCCCTCTCGTCGGCCGGGAGGCCCAGGTCGCGACGTTCCGTCGCGCGCTCGAGCGCGCCGCCGCGGGCCGCCCGGGGATGCTGCTCGTCGGCGGCGACGCCGGCGTGGGCAAGACCCGCCTCGTGACGGACCTGGCCCGCACCGCCGAGGCCGCCGGGGCGCGCGTCGTCGTGGCGCACTGCGTGGACCTCGGCGAGGTGGGCATCCCGTACCTGCCCTTCGCGGAGGCGCTGGGCCTGCTGCGCACGCCGGGCGGGGCGGTCGACGCGGCCGTGCGCGAGCGGCCCGCGCTCGCCCGCCTGCTGGACCCCGCGACGGCGCCCGCGCCGGCCGGCGGCTCGGGCGCCGACCAGGCCGAGCGCCTGCAGCTCTTCGACGGCATCGCCTGCTGCCTGGCCGCCGCCGGCGCGCCCGGCGCGCCGCTGGTGCTGGTGCTCGAGGACCTGCACTGGGCCGAGCCGTCGACCCGCGACGTGCTGCGGTTCCTCGTCACCCGGCTGCGCGGCGAGCACCTGCTGGTGGTCGGCACCTACCGCAGCGACGACCTGGACCGGCGCCACCCTCTGCGGCCGCTCCTGGCGGAGCTGCACCGGCTGTCCGCCGTCGAGCACGTCGAGCTCGCCCCGTTCACGGCCGACGAGCTGCGCGCGTTCACCACCGCGCTGGCCGAGGCGCCGCTGCCCGACGACGAGTTCGACCAGGTGCTGCGCCGCAGCGAGGGCAACGCGTTCTTCGCCGAGGAGCTGGTCAGCGCCGGGGTGCCGTCCGCCGGGCTGCCCTGGTCGCTCGCCGACGTGCTGCACGCACGGCTGCAGCGCCTCGACCCCGCGGTGCAGGAGGTGGCCCGCGTGGCCGCCGTGGCGGGCCGGCAGGTGCGCGAGGACGCGCTGCGGGCCGCGGCCGGGCGCACGCGCGCGCTGGCCGACCCCACGGTGCTCGACGCGGCGCTGCGCGAGGCGGTCGCGCGGCAGGTGGTCGTGGTCGAGGGCGAGAACCTCGCGTTCCGCCACGCGCTGCTCGCCGAGGCGCTCTACCTAGACCTGCTGCCCGGGGAGCAGGCCGCGCTGCACCGCGCCTACCTCGCCGCGCTCGACGAGGCCCCGGGGCTCGGCAGCCCCGCCCAGCGCGCGCACCACGCGCTGCGCGGCCACGACCTGCCCGCGGCCCTGGCGGCGTCGTACGAGGCCGCGCACCGGGCGGCGCGGCTGCTCGCGCCCGACGAGCAGATGCGCCACCTGGAGCAGGTGCTCGACCTGTGGGACTCCGTGCCCGACGCGGCGGACCGCGTGGGCACCGACCGCGTCGCCGTGACGCTCGCCGCCAGCGACGCCGCCAGCCGCGCCGGGCACCGCACGCGGGCCGAGCAGCTCGCGCGGCGCGCGGTCGACGCGCTCGACGGCGACCCGGCGCGCCAGGCGGACGCGCGCAACGCGCTCGCGCGCTGCCTGCTCGACCTGGACATCACCGTCGCCGCCCACGAGGAGGCCACGCGCGCCGTCGAGCAGCTCGCCGACGCCGGCCCGTCCCCCGCGCTGGCGCGCGCCCTCGCGCTGCGCGCCCGCACCTTGCTCGAGCTCGACGAGGACGAGAACGCCCGGGAGATCGCCACCCGCGCGGTGGCGACGGCGCGCGCCGCCGACGCCCCGGAGGCGGAGGCCGACGCGCTGACCACGCTCGCCGTGCTCGAGGTCGACGACCACGACGCCGCCGCCGACGCCCTGCGCCAGGCCGCGCGGCGCGCCGCCGACGCCGGGGACCTGCTCACCGAGCTGCGCTCGGCGTTCAACCTCATGACCACCTACTACTACGCGGGCGACCTGCCCACCGCCGAGCGGCTGCTGCACGAGGCGCTGGACCGCGCCCGCGCGACCGGGCTGGCGTGGAGCCCGTACGGGGTGTCGCTGCACCAGCTCGCGGAGATCGTGCGGTTCGTGCGCGGCGACCTCGCGGCGCGGCCCGCGCCCGACGACGTCCCCGCGCCGGCGCTGCCGGCCGTCCTGGCCGCCGGCATGTACGCCGCGGTGGCCCGCGGCGACGACGACGTCGTCGCGCGGGCCAGGGCGCTGCACGACCACTGGGAGACCGACGGGTCGCTCGCGCTGTACGCCGGCGGCACGCACGTCGACGCGCTGACGTGGGCCGGCCGGTACGACGACGCCGTCGCCGCCGCGGTGGAGCTCACCGGCCACCTGGGGCGCGTGTGGTGGGAGTTCTTCCTCGGCCGCATCTGGATCTGCGCGCTGGCGATCGCCGCGCTCGCCGAGGCGGCCGAGACTGCCGAGACTGCAGACGACGACGCCCGCCGGGCGCTGCTGGCCCAGGGCGACGAGCTGCTGCGCGTGGCGCACACGACCGCCGAGCGCGGCCGCCCGCGCGGCGGGCGGATGGGCCCCGAGGGGCGCGCCTGGCTGCTGCGGGCCGAGGCGGAGCACTCCCGGCTGCGCGCCGCCGCCGGTGCCGCGCCCGCCGACCCCGCCGTCTGGGAGGCGACCCTGCGGGAGTTCGACTACGGCTACCGGTACGAGGTGGCGCGCACCCGGTTCCGCTGGGCGCAGGCGCTGCACGCGGCCGGCGACGCCGGCGCGGCCGAGGTGGAGGCCGCCGAGGCGCTCGCCGAGGCCGACGCCATGGGCGCCGCGCCGCTGGCCGCCGCGGTCCGCGCGTGGGCGCGGCGGGCGCGCGTGGCGCTGCCCGGCGTGCGGCGCGAGGGGCCGTCGCCCCTCACCGACCGCGAGGAGGAGGTGCTCGCGCTGGTGGCCCAGGGCCTGAGCAACCGGCAGATCGGCGAGCGCCTGTACATCTCCACCAAGACGGTGAGCGTCCACGTGTCGAACCTGCTGGCCAAGCTCGGGGTGTCCGGGCGGGCCGAGGCCGTCGCCGTCGCGCACCGCCGCGGGCTGCTGAAGGCCTGACGCCTCGGCGGGCGCCCCGGGGGCGACCCGGCGGTCGAGGCTGCGACGCCGCCGGGAGTGCTCCTGGAGCTGCGGGGGCGTCGTGGCCTTTACTGGCCCCATGGCTCCGGACGTGCAGGCTGCCCGCCAGCCCCGCCCCGGGCTGACCGCCGCGGACGAGGCGTTCGACCGCGTGGCGCGCCTCGTGCACCGCCAGCTCGGCGTCCCCGCGGCGTTCGTCGCCTTCCTCGTGCCCGACGGCGTCGCGCTGCCCGGGGCGCTCGGCCTCGCCGAGCCCGTGCAGGCCGCACGCCGCCTGGCGGTGACGCAGCCCCTCACCCGTCGGGTGATCGACTCCGGTCCGCTCGTGCTGTCCGACGCCGCCGGCGAGGTCCACGCGCCGTCCGTGGCCGCGCTGGTCGGCCGCCCGGTGGCCGCCCTCGCCGCCTTCCCCGTGCACGCCGCCGGCCCGGGCGCCGTCGGCGCGCTGTTCGCCGTCGACGACCGCCCGCGGTCCTGGACCGAGACGGACCTCGCCACCCTGGCCGACCTCGCCGCCACCTGCAGCGGCGAGATCCGCCTGCGCACCGAGCGCGAGCGGGCCCAGGCCGCCGAGCGCGCCGCGCGGCGGGCGCAGCGGCGCTCGCAGCTGCTGCTCAGCCTGTCCGAGACGTTCGCGGACGCCACCACCGTGGCGCAGGTCGAGGAGCGGATCCTGGAGATCCTGCGCGCGGGCGCCGGCGCGCGCTGGTCCTCCCTGGCGCTCGTGGACCGCGACCGGCGGCGGATCGCCTACGTCTCGCCCGACGCGCAGGACCGCCACCTGCCGCCCTCCATGGCGCGGGCCCGGATCGACGACCCGCGGCCGCTGGCCCAGGTGGTGCGCACCGCCCAGCCGCTGTACTTCCGCAGCAACGCGGAGCTCCTCGCGGCGTTCCCGTCGGTGGCGCCGCACGTGCCCGCCGGCGGCGCGTGGTCGTTCCTGCCGGTGGTCGCGCGAGGGCTCGTGGTCGGCGTCATCGTCACCGGGTGGAGCGACGACCGCGAGCACGACCCCGACGCCGCGGCGCTGGAGGCCACGCTGGCTCAGTACGTGGCGCACGCGCTCGACCGCGTGGCGCTGCTCGAGGAGCGCCGGCACGTGGCCACCACGCTGCAGGAGGCGCTGCTCACCGCGCCGCCGACCGTCCCGCACCTCGACATCGCCTCGACGTACGTGCCCGCCACCCGCACCGACCAGGTGGGCGGCGACTGGTACGACGCGGTGGCGATCGACGAGGACACCACCGTGCTGATGATCGGCGACGTCACGGGCCACGACATGGCGGCGGCCGCGCAGATGGGCCAGCTGCGCTCGATGCTGCGGGCGCTGGCGTGGAGCCACGACGAGCTGCCCTCGGCGCTGCTGACCCTGCTCGACCGTGCCAACCACCGGCTCGGCCCGCGCGCGGGCGCGAGCGCCGTCGTCGTGCGCCTGGAGCGCCTGCCGCTGCACGGCGAGCACCCCTTCGAGCCCGGGTCGTACCTGGTCACGTGGTCGAACGCCGGCCACCCGCCGCCGCTGGTGCTGCGCCGCGACGGCAGCGTGGAGCGGCTCGACCCGCGCCCGGACCTGCTGCTCGGCGTCGCGCCCGCGACGCCGCGGCACGACCACACGGCGGTGCTGGGCCCCGGCGAGACGCTGCTGCTGTACACCGACGGGCTGGTCGAGCGGCGCGGGCTGCTGCTCGCCGACCGGATCGCCGAGCTCGCCCGGGCGCTGGCCGCCACGCGCGGCGCCCCCACCTCGACGCTGCCGCCGACGCTCGTGCGCCGGCTCGTGAGCGGCCCGCAGCGGGACGACGTCGCGGTGCTCGCCGTCCGCGCGCGCGTCACCGCGCCGGCGGCGGTGCAGGCCTCGGTGGGCCCGGTGCAGGCGGTGCGGCAGGTGACGCCGCACCTGGAGGACCTGGGCCCGGCGCGGCGGTGGGTCGACGACGTGCTCGAGACGTCGGGCGTCGGCGCCCGCGAGCGGCGCACGGCGATGCTGCTCACGAGCGAGCTGGTGACGAACGCGCTCAAGCACGCCGGCCCGCCGGTCACCGTGACGGTCGAGGTCCGCGGCGGGGCCCTGCGCGTGGCCGTGCACGACGGGTCGACCGCGCTGCCCGTGGTGCGCCACCCGGAGCCCACGGAGCTGTCCGGTCGCGGCGTGCAGTTCCTGGAGCGGCTCTCGGCCCGCTGGGGCGTCGAGGTGCACGACGGCGCCGGTGCCGCGGGCGGGCACGGCGCGGGTGAATTCGGCGCGGACGGCCACCGCGTGCCCGGCGGCGGCAAGACCGTGTGGTTCGAGGTGGACACCGCGACGGCGCCGGTGGGCGCCGGGGACCGAGGGTTCGGTGCCTCGGCCAGGACGGCCGTGGTCCGGCGCCGGGCGGACGGTTGACCGGGCGCACGACCCCTGCCGTTCGTCGGACCCTCCGCGTAGCGTGTGAGCCATGACTCAGGCCACCGCTGCGCCGCGGGTCGCCGACGACGACGTCGCCGCCGCGCTGGAGTCCTACCGAACCGAGCTGCGAGGCTACTGCTACCGCATGCTGGGCGGCGCCTTCGAGGCCGACGACGCCGTCCAGGAGACGCTGCTGCGGGCGTGGCGCGCCTACGACCGGTTCGAGGGCCGGTCGTCGCTGCGCTCGTGGCTGTACCGCATCGCCACCAACGTCTGCTTCGACCACCTCGGCTCGGCCGCCTCGCGCCGCGAGCGCCCCATGGGCCTGGGCGGGCCGGCCGCCCCGGTCGAGGAGAGCTTCGGCGAGACCCTGCCCGAGGAGCGCTGGGTGGAGCCCGTGGCCGACGACGCCGTGCTGCCGCGCGAGGGCGACCCCGCGCAGGTGGCGGTGGGGCGCGAGTCGATCCGCCTGGCGTTCGTCGCGGCGCTGCAGTACCTGCCGCCCCGCCAGCGGGCGGTGCTGGTGCTGCGGGAGGTGCTGCGCTGGTCGGCCGCCGAGGTGGCCGGGCTGCTGGAGATGTCGGTGCCGGCCGTGAACAGCGCGCTGCAGCGGGCGCGGGCGACGCTCGAGCAGAAGGCGCCGTCGCGCGAGGACGCCGAGGCCGCACCGGCGCACAAGCCGGGCGCCGCCTGGGCGGAGGCGATGCTCGAGCGGTACCTCGACGCCTTCGAGCGCTACGACATGGACGCCCTCGTCGCGCTGCTGCGCGACGACGCGGTGCTGAACATGCCGCCGTACACGATGTGGGTGCAGGGCAAGGAGGACGTCGCCGCGTGGATGCTCGGCCCGGGCGCGGAGTGCCGCGGGTCGCGCTGCGTCCCCGTGCGGGCGAACGCGTCGCCGGCCTTCGGGCAGTACCGACCATCCCCCGGCGGTGGGTACCACGCGTGGGGGCTGGTGGTGCTGGAGGGTGACGACGCCGGCCGGGTCGCCGGCATCACCACGTTCCTCGACACCGGGACGTGGTTCCCCCGGTTCGGCCTGCCGGAGCACCTGCCCGCCGACGCCTGACCCGGCTCGCCGAGCCGACCCGCTGACCCCGGCCCGCCGGCCCTCGTCGGCCGGTCCGTGCTGCACCATGGGTCGGTGACCTCCGCGCCCCTCCCCCGCCCCCGGCGGGCACCCGTGGGGCGGCCCGCCCCGCCGGCGCGGGCGCCGCACCGGGACCGACGGCTGGTCGGCTGGGTGGCGCTCGGCGGCGCCGCCGGCTCGGTGCTGCGGTACGCCGCCACGCTCGTGCTGCCGACGCCGGGCGGCTGGCCGCTCGGCACCCTGGCGGTCAACGTCGTCGGCGCGTTCCTCCTGGGGCTGCTGCTGGAGGCCCTCGCCCGGCGCGGGCCCGAGACCCGGCGGCTGCAGCGCCTGCGGCTGGCCCTCGGCACCGGCGTGCTGGGCGGGTTCACCACGTACTCGTCGTTCGCGCTGGAGGTCGAGCAGCTGCTGCGCGACGGCGCCGCCGCGCTCGCCGTCGGCTACCTCGCCGCCAGCCTCGTGCTCGGCACGCTGGCCGCGTTCGCCGGCGTCGCCGCCGGGGCGCGGGGGCCGCGGGGAACGGCAGGGCGCCTGCACGCGCCCGACGCCGCGCCCGGACCGGCTCCCGGCACGGGAGGTGCCCCGTGACCGGCCCGCTCGCGTTCCTGCTCGTCGCCCTCGGCGGCGGCGTCGGCGCGGCGGCCCGGTTCGTCGTCGCCGACGCCATCCGGGCCCGGCGCGCCACCGCCGTCCCCTGGGGCACCGTCACGGTCAACGCGGTGGGATCCCTCGTCATCGGCGTCGTGGCCGGCGCGGTGCTCACGGCGGGCGCCGACGGCCTGGAGCCGTGGCGGCTGCTGCTCGCGACCGGGCTGTGCGGCGGGTTCACCACCTTCTCCACGGCCACGGTCGAGGCGGTGACGCTGCTGCGGGGCGGGCACCCCGGCCGGGCGCTCGCCACGACGGCGGCCCACCTGCTGCTGTCGCTCGCCGGCGTGGCGCTCGGGCTGGGGACCGTCCTTCTCCTGGCCTGAGGTCGGTGGGATGCTCAGGACGTGACCGTCGTCGTCCACTGGCGCGAGGCCTCCCCGTACGGGCCCTCGCTCGAGTTCGTGTGCCAGGTGGGCGACATGGGCGGCGCCCGGGCGCTGGCGCGCAGGGCGTCGGCGATGGCCGAGCCGGACAAGACCGGCCGCCTCTCGGCCTCCGACCCGCTCGGCGCGGTCGCCGCGCGCTTCCCGGGCGAGCTCCTGTGGCGCCCGGTGTCCGCCGGCGGCGGCAAGGAGGAGTGGCGCGTCGGCGCGGACGCCGCGCGGCGGTTCCGCGAGGCTGACGTCGAGCGCTTCAACGCCACGCAGGAGGCGGCGCGGGAGCGCCGCCACGACCGGCGGCACCATCACCACCACCGCTGACCGCGGGCAGCCAGACCGAGGCGCCGAGCAGCCGGGCCGCGGCGGTCAGCCAGGCGCCGGCGGCGCCGAGCGTCGTAGTTTCCCGGCTTCCCGCGCCCGGAAGCCGGGAAAGTGCGACGCTCGCGCCCCGCGGCGCGCGGTCACAGCCGCCAGCTCGTCTCGCCCTCCATCGGCCCGCCGCACCGCTCCGACCCGCCGACCCGCCGCCACTCGACGTCCCTGACGGTCTCGGCGAGCACCGCGCCGTCGGCGTCGAGCGCCTGCAGCACGACCCGGTCCGGCGAGGAGAAGAGCGTGAGGAGCCACGTGCCCCCGCGGCGCTCGGGCGGCACCCCGACCGCCCCGGCGTCCGGGTCGCCCGGCGCCGGCGGCTCGCACCGGCCCTCGTCGTCGCACACCCGGACGTGCGCCACGTCAGCGGTGTCGCCGGAGAGGGTCGCCTCGAGCAGGCTGGAGAAGCCGACGGCTGGGCACGCGTCGGTGCTGACCCACGGCGGGAGCGGAGCCTCGACGGTGGCGACGACGCCGACGACCATCAGCCCGGCCACGGCGGCGCCGAGCACCACCCCGGCGCCGCGGCCGCTCGACGGCACACCCCGCTGCTCGCCGTCATCGGGGCCAGCATCGGACCGGCTCATCGGCATCCCCCTCGGCGACGTGGGACGGCTCCACCCCGTACGACGAGGTGGCGAGCGTCGCGGTTCACCGGCTTCCCGCGCCGGGAAGCCGGGGAACTACGACGCTCGCCGCGGGGTGCGGCGGGCCCGTCACCGCGGGGTGCGAGAGTGTCCCCGTGAGCCTCCTCCTGCTCGACACGGCGTCCCTGTACTTCCGCGCCTTCCACGGCGTGCCGGACTCGCTGCGCTCGCCGCAGGGCGAGCCGGTGAACGCCGTGCGCGGCCTGCTCGACACCATCGCGTTCCTGGTCACCGAGCACCGCCCGGACCGGCTCGTCGCGTGCTGGGACGTCGACTGGCGCCCGGCCTGGCGGGTGGAGGCCATCCCGTCGTACAAGGCGCACCGCGTCGCGCAGCCCGGCGCCGGCCCGGGGGGCGCGGACGTCGAGGAGGTCCCGGAGACGCTCGTGCCGCAGATCGCCGTGATCGCCGACGTGCTGGCGGCCCTCGGCATCGCGCGCGTGGGAGCGCCGGGCTACGAGGCCGACGACGTCATCGGCACGCTCACGACGCGCGCCGTCGCCACGGGCACCGGGCCGGTGACCGTGATGACCGGCGACCGCGACCTGTTCCAGCTCGTCGACGACGCCGCCGGCGTGCGCGTGCTGTACCCGGCCCGCGGCGTGCGCGACCCCGACGTCGTCGACCAGGCCCGCCTCGCCGAGAAGTACGGCGTGGCCGACGGCGACGCCTACGCCGACATGGCCGTGCTGCGCGGCGACCCCTCCGACGGGCTGCCCGGCGTGCCCGGGATCGGCGAGAAGACGGCGGCGAGGCTGCTCGCCGATTTCGGCTCGCTCGAGGCCCTGCTCGCCGCCCGCGACGCCGGCGACGCGCGCCTGACGAAGACCCAGCGGCAGCGGCTGCTCGACGCCGCGGACTACCTCGCCGTCGCGCCGGCCGTCGTGCGCGTGGCGCGGGACATCCCGCTGCCGGACGCCGACGACGCCCTGCCGCACGCCCCCGCCGACCCGGAGGCCCTGCAGGCGCTCACCGAGCGGTGGGGCCTGCGCTCCAGCGTCCAGCGCGTGCTGACGGCCATGGCGCGGTGACGGCGCCGTCCGGCACCACCGGGAGCGTCACTGGCAACGTCGCCGGGAGCGTCGCGTAGCTGGTGCTCGGCGAGACGGCCTCGCCGCTGGAGATCGCCGGCGGCGTGCTGGTGGTGGGCGGCGTGCTGCTCGGTGCGGCCGGGCCGCGCCGCCGTGCGTCGACAGCGGTCAGGCGGACGGGCTGAAGACGCAGAACTCGTTGCCCTCGACGTCGGCCATCACGGTCCACCGGATGTCGCCGTCGGGCTCGCGCAGCACCCGTGCGCCGCGCGCGACCAGGTCGGCGACGGTCACCCCGAGCTGCAGGTCCACGTCCCAGTGCACCCGGTTCTTCACCGTCTTGGGCTCCGGCACGGGCGCGAAGTCGAACGACTCGAACGGCACCCCGGCCGCGCCGTCGAGCCACCACCAGCCGTGCTCGGCGTCGTGCCCGAGCTCGCCGCCGAGCAGCCCCTGCCAGAACCGGGCCACCGCCTCGGGGTCCGCGCAGTCGACGACCACGTCCTTGAGGCGGTAGTCGCCCACGGGCCCCTTCTCGAAGACGCACAGCTCGCCGCCCTCCGGGTCGGCGACGACCGTCCAGGGAAACTGGCCCGGCGCGGACAGCCGCGGGCCGTCGACGTCGTCGAGCGCGGCCGCCCGCACGTCCAGGTGCACGCGGTGCTTGACGGTCTTGGGCTCGGGGACGGCGTTGACCCACACGGTGTGCTCGGGCCGGTCGCCGCGCAGCACGACGCCGCGGTCGAACGGCTCGGGCCGCAAGCCGAGCACCTGCCCCCACCACCCGCTCAGCAGCGCGGCGTCGGTCGCGTCCACGCACAGGTCCTTGTACGACACCAGCGTCATGCCGGGAGCGTACGGCGCGCCGCGGCCGCCCACCGCGGAAGGTGCCGAGATAGAGACCCGCCCCGCCGAGATAGAGAGGCGAATCTCTATCTCGGCGGGGCGGGTCTCTACTTCGCCAGGAGCGCTCTCTATCTCGGCGAGAGTGCTCTCTATCTCGGCAGGGGGGTCAGCAGGCCGGGGCCGGCTGCTCCCCCGCCGCGCGGTCGTACTCCTCGAGCGCGGCGACCTTCGCCGCGGACGGCGAGGTCTCGTCGAAGACGTGGTCCAGCCACTGGCTCGCGAGGTTCTTCGCGAGCTCCAGGCCGATGACGCGCTGGCCGAACGTCAGCACCTGGGCGTTGTTCGACTTCACGAGGCGCTCGACGGAGAAGGAGTCGTGCGCCACCGAGGCGCGCACGCCCGGCACCGTGTTGGCGGCCATCGCGACGCCGATGCCGGTGCCGCACACGAGCAGCGCGCGGTCCACCTCGCCGTCGGCGACCTTGCGGCCGGCCGCGACGCCGATGTGCGGGTAGTCGACGTCCTCGTCCGAGCCGATGCCGACGTCGAGCACCGCGTCGACGCGCGGGTCGTCCTGCAGCTGCTTCTTCAGCGCTTCCTTGTACTCGTAGCCGGCGGAGTCAGCGCCGACGGCGATACGCCATCCCATGTCGTGTCCTTCGGTCTCGGGGTCAGGAGTGGAGCGGAGTCAGCGTGCCTGCGTCGCGAGGACGTCCGCCACCGCGGTGACGCACAGCGCGAACGAGATCGCGCCCGGGTCCGGCGTGCCGACCGAGCGGGCGGCCAGCGGGCGGGCGCGGCCCACCTGCGGCGTCAGCCCGGCGGTCCGCTCGGCGGCCAGGGTGGCCTCCTTCGCGGCCTGGCGCCAGGCGCCGGCCAGGTCGCCCGCACCGGCCGCGAGCTCGCGCTCGAGCGACTCGACGAACGGCACGACGGCGTCGAGCAGCGTCTTGTCGCCCACGTGCGCCTTGCCGAGCGACATCAGCGCGTCGAGGTAGGCACGGGTGGCGGTCACGGCGGCGTCGGCACCGGGCAGCCCGGCGTTGCCGAGCACCCCGCCCGCGGCGCGCAGGCCGGCGCCCCACAGGACGCCCGACGTGCCGCCCGCGAACTCCGCCCACGCGTCGCCCGCGGCCTCGAGCACACCCTGGGCGCCCCAGCCCGCCTCGGCGGCGCGGCGGGCCGCGGCGAGCCCGTGGTCGATGCCGCGGACCATGCCGCGGCCGTGGTCGCCGTCGCCGGCCACCGCGTCGATCCGGCCGAGCTCCTGCTCGGCGTCGTGGACCACCGCGGCCGCCGCCTCCAGCGCCGCGACGACGCCGGCGGCGAGCACCCGCGAGCCCTCGTCGCCCTCGGCCGGCACGGCCTCGGCGGTCAGGTCCGCGAGCTCCTCGTCGACGTCGTCACCGGCCTCGACGGCGGCGGCACCGCGGCGCCACGCCGGCGTGACCGCGGGGTCGAGCCACAGCTCCTCGAGCTCGTCGTCCAGCCAGGTCAGCGTCAGGGAGACGCCGCCCATGTCGAGGCTGGTGACCAGCTCCCCCACCTCGGGCGCCACGATCGTCAGGCCGGCCTCGCGCAGCAGCGGCGCCACCGACGCCCACAGCACGAACAGCTCCTCGTACTTGGTGGAGCCCAGGCCGTTGAGCACCACGGCCACGCGGCCGTCGGCGTCGGCGGGGCGCTCGGTCAGCAGGCGCTCCACGAGCAGCTTCGCCATCTCGGGCGCCGGCATCGAGGCGATGTCCTCCAGGCCCGGCTCGCCGTGGATACCGAGGCCCAGGCCGACCGCGCCGTCCGGCACGGTGAAGTGCGGCGTCTCGACGCCGGGGAACGTGCAGCCGGAGAACGCCAGGCCGAGCGTGAACGTGCGGTCGTTGGCTCGGGTGCCCAGGCGCACGACCTCGTCGAGGTCGTGGCCGCGCTCGGCGGCGGCGCCCAGCATCTTGAAGACGACGAAGTCGCCCGCGATGCCGCGGCGGCGGTGCTTCTCGTCCGCCCCCGCCGACGCGACGTCGTCGGTGACGACGAGCTGGCGCGCCGGGATGCCCTCGGCCTCGAGGCGCTCGCCCGCCAGGCCGAAGTTCATGACGTCGCCGGCGTAGTTGCCGTAGGTGTACACGACGCCGCGGCCGCTGCTGGCGAGCCGACCGACCGAGTAGGCCTGGGCCGTGGACGGCGAGGTGAAGATGTTGCCGACGACGGCGCCGTCGGCGAAGCCCGGGCCCACCACGCCCATGAAGGCCGGGTAGTGGCCGGAGCCGCCGCCGACGACGACGGCGACCTTCGGCGTGCGCGCGCGGCGGCGGCGCACGACGCCGCCGGGCACCTCGCGCACGAGGTCGGCGTGCAGGTCGGCGAAGCCGGCGACGGCGTCCGCCGCGAACTCGGCCGGGTCGGCGTAGATCCGGGTCATCGCTGCACCTCCGCGAGCAGGGCGGTCATCTCGTCGAACGAGCGCTGGGCGTCGGCCTCGCGCTCGTGCTCCTCGACGTCGTGGGTCTCGAGCTCCAGCACGTAGGTGCCGGTGAAGCCTGCCGCCTCGAGGACGGCCATGGTGCCGCGGAAGTCGACCTTGCCCCGGCCGATGCCGAGGTTGAGGTTGCCCGGCACGGCGTCGCGCAGGTGGACGCGCTCGACGCGGGCCGCGTGCTTCGTCGCCCAGGCCACGAGGTCCTCGTCGGAGGCGACGACGTGCGACGTGTCGAGCAGCAGGCCGATCGTGTCCGGCCCGACCAGCGAGAGCAGCTTGTCGGCGCGGGCCACCGACCAGCAGAAGCGGCGGTGGTGGAGCACCTCGACGAGCAGGCGCACCCCGTGCTCGGCGCACAGCGCCGACATCAGCCGCAGGTTCGCGGCGATCCGCTCGATGTCGGCGTCCTCGTCCACGTACGGGTCCCAGGACTGCCCGCCGCCCGGCAGGATGAGCGCCCCGCCGGTCGCGGCCGCGAGCCGCACCAGCGGCAGCGCCGTGGCCGTGAGCGTCTCGGCATCGAGCGCCGGGTCGTTCAGCGGGCCGACGTCGCCGTTCACCGCGCCCGCGCGCAGGCCGTGGCGCTCCAGCGCGGCGACGTAGTCCTGCGGGTCGCCCGTGAAGGGCACCGGCACGTGGTCGCAGACGCCGGGCAGCGCGCCCAGGTCCACCTCGTCGGCGCCGGTGGCGCCGATGAGCCGCACGGCCTCCTCGAAGGGGCGGAAGCGGAAGGTGATGGTCGAGATGCCGACGCGCTGCTTCGGCGCGGGCGCTGCAGGGGTGCTCATGGTGGTGCTCCGTCCGCTCGTCGGTCGCCGTCAGGCGATGTACGAGCCGCCGTTGATGTTCTGGGTGGTGCCGGTGATGTACGAGGAGTCCTCGCTCGACAGGAAGACCGTCAGCGCGGCGATGTCCTCCGGGGTGCCCTGGCGGCCCATCGGCACGGAGGCGGCGAGGCGGGCCTCGTTCTCGGCGTCGGTGGCGCCGGCGCGGATGTCGGTGTCGACGACGCCGGGGCTGATCGCGTTCACGGTGATGCCGTGCGGCGCCATCTCGCGGGCCAGTGAGCGGGTCAGGCCGAGCACGCCGGCCTTGGCGGCCGAGTACGGCGTCTTGGAGAACACGCCGCCGCCCTGCTGCGCGGAGACCGAGGACATGTTCACGATGCGGCCGTAGCCGTTCTCGATCATGGCCGGCAGGAACGCCTGGCAGGCCAGGAAGGTGCCGGTGAGGTTGATGTCCAGGACGCGGCGCCACTCCTTCATCTCCACCTCGAGGAACGGCACCGGCGAGGCGACGCCGGCGATGTTCGCCAGGGCGCCGACGGGCGGCAGATCGGAGGCGGCGACGGTGGCGGCGGCGGTGCGCACCGACTCGGCGTCCGTGACGTCGACGCCGAGGCCGACCACCGGCACGCCGTGGGCGGCGGCCAGCTCGTCGGCGGCGGACTTGGCGCCGGCCTCGTCGATGTCGAGCAGGGCGACGGCCCAGCCCTCGGCGGCGAAGCGGCGGGCGGTGGCGAAGCCGATGCCGCGGCGGGAGGCGGCGCCCGTGACGACGGCGGTGCGCTGGCCGACTCCGGTCTGGTAGCTCATGGTCTGTCCTTCGTTCGCGGTGGGGATGGCTGCGGGGCGGCCGGACGCCGCGGGCCGGGGCGCCGCGCGGGCGCCCCGGCCCGGGGATCAGGCGCCGGTGGTGGCGTAGGAGGAGGTGCTCCCGGCGGCGCCGGGGCCCTGCTCCTGCGCCAGGGCCGCGGCGTGGGCGCGCTCGACCTCGGCGCGCTTGGCGGGGCCGTAGGTCTCCGGCGTGACGAGCGCGGCGAACAGGCCGATCGCGCCGTAGACGATGAACAGGACGGCGGGGCCGGTCCAGCCGAACGCCTCGTACAGGGACACCGCCCAGAACGCGGTGAAGCCGGAGACGACGGCGGCGAGCTGGTAGGCCAGCGAGGCGCCCGAGGAGCGGGTCTCGGTGGAGAACAGCTCGGAGAACCAGGCGCCCTGGGTGCCGGCCAGCGAGTTGTGGCAGAACACGAACGCGATGACGAACACCGCGATGATCAGGCCGAGCTGGCCGGTGTTGACCATGAGGAACATCGGGACGCCGAACAGCAGCATGAGCGTGGTGCCGAGCACGTAGACCGGGCGGCGGCCGACGCGGTCGGTGAGGCGGCCCCACAGCAGCGTGGCCGGGAAGCCGAGCAGCGCGGCGATCACGATCGCGAGGATCGTGTGCGGGCGGTCGGCCAGCTCGTTGCTCTGGACGTACGAGGTGATGTACGTGATGGAGACGGCGTAGCCGGCGGTCTCGGCGATGCGCAGGCCGAACGCGCGCAGCAGGTTCCGCCAGTCCTGGCGGATCACGGTCAGCAGCGGGTTCTTGGCGAGGGTGCCCTGCTCCTTGGCGTCCTCGAACTCCGGGGACTCCTCGACCTTCAGGCGGATGTACAGGCCGGCGCCGATGAGGACCGAGCTGAGCAGGAACGGCACGCGCCAGGCCCAGTCGCCGGGCAGGCCGGCGCTGGCGAGGAAGGCGAGGTTCGCGAGCAGCAGGCCGAGCGGGAAGCCGGCCTGCGGGATCGCCGTGTAGGCGCCCTTGCGGCGCCACGGGGCGTGCTCGTAGGTCATGAGGATCGCGCCGCCCCACTCCGCGCCGAAGGCCAGGCCCTGGATGACGCGGACGATGGTCAGCAGGATCGGGGCGAGGATGCCGACGGTCTCGTACGTCGGCAGCGCGCCGATGAGCACCGTCGACAGACCCATGATCAGCAGCGAGCCGACCAGCACCGGGCGGCGCCCGATCTTGTCGCCGAGGTAGCCGCCGATGATGCCGCCGAGCGGCCGGGCGGCGAAGCCGATGCCGAGGGTCGCGAAGGACAGCAGCAGGCCGGTGGTGGCGTCGCTCTCGGGGAAGAACGCGGTGCCGAAGTAGAGAGCAGCGGCGGTGCCGTAGCCGATGAAGTCGTAGTTCTCCACCGTGGTGCCGACCGCGCTGCCGATGGCCGTGCGGACCTTGTGCCGCGTGCCGAGGACCGGGCTGCCGCCCCCCGCCGCCGTCGTCGATGTCATCGCATCTCCCTTGATGTGGGCCTCGTCGCTCGTGGCCTCGTCGGTGAGTGTGTCCTACTGTTAACAGTAGGACACAGGAAGGTTGCCGAACGGTTCCCCGGGTTGTCAAGCGGTCGGGTTTCGGCGCCCCGGGCGACCACGGGCGAGGCCAGGTGCCAGCCCAGGTGTCAGGCCAGGTGTCAGGCCAGGTGCCAGGCCAGGTGTCGAGGACCGTCAGCCCTCGCCCGCCGCCTGCATCCGCGCCACGATCCGGCTCGCGGCGTACCGCAGGTGCTCGCGCAGGAACTCCGCGCCCCCGGCGGCGTCGCCGGCCTCGACGTAGTCGACGAGCGGCAGGTGCCGCTCGGCCGCCATGTTGTGCAGCGCGGTCTCGGGCCCGGCCGCCGTGATGGCCGCGCGCGTGAGGCCGCTGACGGCGCGCCAGCTGCGCACCAGGGTGTCGTTGCCGCTGAGCGCGCACAGCAGCTCGTGGAACTCCATGTCGGCCTGGATCTGCGCCGGGAAGTCGCCCACGGTGCGGCGCATGGCCTCGAGCGCGGCCCGCAGGCGGGCGGCGGCCTCGACGTGGCCGGGGCTGGCGCACACGAGCTCGACGGCGAGGCTCTCCAGGGCCCGGCGGACGGCGAAGATCTCGTCGACCTCGCGCTCGGTGACGACCCGCACCGACAGCCGGCCGCGGGCGTCGGACGACACCAGGCCCTCCTGCTGCAGGTGCCGCAGCGCCTCGCGCAGCGTGCCCCGGCTGACGCCGAGCGACTCGCTCAGCTCGACCTCCGCCAGGTGCGTCCCCGGCGCCAGGACGCCCGAGCTGATCGCGTCCCGCAGCCGGCCGAGGATGATCTCGCGGCGGGTCTGGGACTCGATCGAGCCGAGCGCTCGCAGGGACGTCTTGGCAGCACCGGGCATGGGCCAAGCCTACGGGCGGCGCGCGATGAGTCCGCCGGTCCCGCGTCGTCCACCTCCCGCAAGGACTGCCCACCGGCCACTGCCGAGACCTCCGGAGACCCCCATGCCCGCACGTCCCGCCGTCCCCGACGGCGCACCGATCTGGCTCGACCTCACCACCGCCGACGCCGCCGCCAACGACCGGGCCGTGGCGTTCTACACCGCCCTGCTCGGCTGGGAGCACGCCAGCTACGGCCCCGACTTCGGCGACTACGGCCAGCTCACCAAGGACGGTGCGCCCGTGGCCGGCGTCGGGCCGCGCACGGCGCCGGAGCAGCGCCCCGCCTGGAGCGTGTACCTGCGCTCGTCCGACGTCGGCACGACAGCCGCGGCGGTCACCGAGCACGGCGGCACGGTGATCGCGGGACCCGACGACGTGCCCGGCCAGGGCCGGTTCCTCACCGTCGTCGACCCCACCGGGGCCGAGGTCGGCTTCTGGCAGCCGGGCGGGCACGACGGCTACGCGCTCTTCGGCGAGCACGGCGCGCCGAGCTGGTTCGAGCTGTGGACGAACCGGTACGAGGACGCGGTCGAGTTCTACCGGGCCGCGGCCGGCTGGCCCGTGAGCACCATGAGCGACAACCCCGGCTTCCGGTACAGCACGTACGGCGAGGGGGACCAGGCCCTGGCGGGGATCTTCGACGCCGCCAGGGTGCTCGGGCAGGACGGCACGCCGTCGTGGGTGGTGTACCTCGGGGCCGAGGACGTCGGCGCGACCGCGGCGCGCGCCGTCGAGCTCGGCGGGCAGGCCGGCAAGGCGCAGGACACCGAGTACGGCCGCCAGGTGGGCGTCCAGGACCCCAACGGCACCTGGTTCCAGCTCATCAGCGTGGGCGACTGACCTCGCGCACGGTTGTGGGTACAGGACACGCCGGGCGTCCCGCGGGGCGCCCGGCGTGTTCTGTACCCACAACGGGGGTGGGGGTCAGCCCGTGTTCTGCAGGCCCGCGCTGACGCCGTTGACGGTGAGCAGCAGCAGGTGCTGCCAGCGGTCCTTCGACGTGCCGTCGACCTTGCCCGCGCCCTCGCTGGCGCCGTCGGTGCGCAGCGCGCGCAGCGCGCGCACCTGCAGCAGCGACAGGGCGTCGACGTACGGCGAGCGCAGCTGCACGGCGCGGCCCAGCACCCGGCGGTTGGCCAGCGGCCACGGGTTGCCGGTCACCGCGAGCACCTGCTCGCGGGTCAGGCGCAGCTCGTCGAGCACCAGGCGCGCCAGGTCGTCGCGGTCGCCCAGCTCCAGGTACTTCTCCGCGATGCGCTCGTCGGTCTTGGCGATCGACATCTCCACGTTGTCCAGCAGCGTGGTGAAGAGCGGCCACTCGCGGTAGGCGGCGCGCAGCCGCTCGACGTCGCCGAACTCGCGCAGCGCGGTGCCCAGGCCGTACCAGCCGGCCAGGTTGATCCGCGCCTGCGACCAGGAGAACACCCACGGGATGGCGCGCAGGTCGTCGAGCGAGTTCACCGACAGGCCGCGCTTGGCGGGCCGGGAGCCGATGGGCAGCAGGCCCACCTCCTCCAGCGGCGTCACCTGCGCGAACCACTGCGGGAAGCCCTCGGACCGGACGAGCTCGTGGAACCGGGTGCGCGAGGACGCGTCCAGCGCCTCAGCCACGTCGGCGAACCGCTCGGTGGCCTCGACGTTGCGCTGCTCGACGCTCGGCGCCGAGGCCAGCAGCGTCGCCGCGGCGACCTGCTCGATGTGCCGGGCCGCGATCGTCGGGTCGCCGTAGCGGGCCAGGATGACCTCGCCCTGCTCGGTGAGCTTGAACCGGCCGTCCACCGAGTGCGGCGGCTGGGCCAGCAGGGCCCGGTTGGCCGGGCCGCCGCCGCGGCCCAGGGAGCCGCCGCGGCCGTGGAACAAGGTCAGCGTGATGTCGTGCCGCTGCGCCCACTCGGCGATGCGCGCCTGCGCGGAGTGCAGCGCGAGCGTCGCGGCCACCGGGCCGACGTCCTTGGAGGAGTCCGAGTAGCCGAGCATGACCTCGACGCGGCGGCCGTTCTCGGCCAGGCGCCGCTGCACCTGCGGCAGCTCCAGCATCGCCTCGAGCATGTCGACCGACCGCTGCAGGTCGTCGAAGGTCTCGAACAGCGGGATCGCGTCGATGACCGGCACCTCGTCGGCGCCGTCGAACGCCAGCTCCGCGAGCCGGTAGACGGCGGCCAGGTGCTCCGCCTGCTGGGTGAACGACACGATGTAGCGGCGCGCGGCGCGCACGCCGAAGCGGCGCTGCACCGCGCCGAGCGCGCGGTAGGTGTCGAGCACCTCGCGCGTGCGGTCGGACAGGTCCGGGCTGTGGACGCCCTTCTCCTCGATCTCCGCCAGCGCCGCCGCGTGCACCTGCGAGTGCTGGCGCACCTCGATCTCGGCGAGGTGGAACCCGAAGGTCTGCACCTGCCAGATCAGCCGCTGCAGGTCGCCGTAGGCGGCGCGGGTCGCGCCGGCCTCCAGGAGCGAGTCCTGGACCACCTGCAGGTCCGCCTCGAGCTGCTCCGGGGTGCCGTAGGCGAGGTCGGCGTCGCGGCGGCGCGTGGCGCCGATCCGGTCGGCGACCACCAGCAGGACGGCGCGGTGCGGCTCGTCGGGCGACTCGGCCGCGGCGGCGGCGGTCACGACGTCGGACAGCTGGCGCTGCTTGTTCCACAGGGCCTGCAGGCCCGACGACGCCGGGGTGCCGGTCTGCGCGAGGGTCAGCCTGCGGCCGACGGCGCGCGTCTGGTCCTCGAGCGCCGTGAGCACGTGCTCGGACGCGAGGGCCACGGCCTGGCGGGTGATCTCGGCGGTGACGTTCGGGTTGCCGTCGCGGTCGCCGCCGATCCAGGTGCCGAGCCGCACGAACGGGCGTGCCAGGGGCGTGGTGCGCCCGGCGTCGTCGCCCAGCAGCCAGTCGTCCAGGCGCCGGTAGACCTCGGGGAACGTCTGGAACAGCGTGGAGTCGAAGACGCCGACGGCCGTCTTGACCTCGTCGATCACCGTCGGCTTGGCCGCACGGATCGGCGAGGTGCGCCACAGCACGTCGATCTCCGCCAGCAGCCGGCGCTCGTTCTCGGCGCGCGAGGTGCCGCCCGGGTGCAGCGTGTCGCGCTCGGCGAGCAGCGTGGAGATGCGGCGCACGGCGCGGGAGACCGCGCGGCGGCGCGCCTCGGTGGGGTGTGCCGTGAGCACGGGCCGGAACTCGATCTCCTGCAGCCGCCGCAGCGCCTCCTCGCGGCCGACCTCCTCGGCCAGCTGCGTGAAGGCCTGCGGGATGGAGTCGTCCATCGCGGCGCCGGCCGAGGCGCCCTGCTCGCGCTCGCGCAGCACGCGCACGCGGTGGTACTCCTCGGCGAGGTTCGCCAGGTGGAAGTAGCACGTGAAGGCCCGGGCCACCTCCTCCGCCCGGTCCAGGGGGAACGAGCACGCCAGCTCGTACGCCTCGTCGAGCGCGGCGGCGTCGCCGCCGTACGCCCGGATGGTCAGCTCGCGCAGCCGCTCGACGTCGTCGAGCAGGCTCTTCCCGCCGGTCTCCTGGAGGATCGTGCCGAGGAGCCCGCCGAGGAGGCGGATGTCGTCCCGCAGCGGGTCAGGCATCTCGTGGCGCGCCACGACCCGCTCGGTGCCCTGCTGGATGTCGCTCACGCCCCCGAGGGTATGCCGAAGGGCCCGAGGGATGGACATCGCGTCCGGCACCCGGGCACGGCCGGTGGCGTCACCCCCAGTCCGCCAGCATGCCGAGCAGCGCGCGCCGGGCCCGGTGGATGCGCACCTTGACGGCGCTCTCCGTGGTGCCGAGCAGCCGCGCGACCTCGGCCTGCGACCGGCCGTCGAAGGTGTGCAGCACCAGGGCCGCGCGCTGGTCGAACGGCAGGCGCGCGATCGCCGCGACGACGGCGTCCTGGTGCCCACGGTCCTCGACCGTGGCCTCGAGCGACGTGCCGGCGTCGGCCAGCGTCTCGTCCGGCAGGACGAGCGCCGGCGCCCGCACCCGGCGCAGGTCGTGGCACCGGTTGATGACGATGCGCACCAGCCACGTGGACACCTGCGCCTCCTGCCGGAAGCGCGGCAGGGCCCGCCACGCGTGCTCCAGGGCGTCCTGCACCACGTCCTGGGCGTCCTCGGGGTGGCCCGTCATGCGCAGCGCGATGCCGTGGAGGCGGTCCTGGTGGCGCCGCACCAGGTCCGCGAAGGCGGCGTCGTCGCCGGCGCGCGCCCGGGCCACGAGGTCCGCCTCGAGGAGCGGCCCGTCCGGGGGCGGCCGGCCGGGGCCGGTCACGGGAGCCTGCGCGTGGGGTGCATGGCGGTCTGTAACCTCCCCGGCCTCCCCCGGGTCTAAGGGGTGGGCGGACATCCACCGTCCCTCAGCCCCGGCTCCGGCGCATGCCGGACCGCCAGCAGGGAGGCAGACAGACCATGAGCAACCCGACAGGGTCGCCCGCCTCGAGCACCCCGAGCGCGGTGACGACCACCTCGTCGCAGACCGGCGGGCACGGCAGGACCTCGATCGCGGACGGCGTCGTCCAGAAGATCGCCGGACTCGCGGCGCGCGAGGTCTCCGGCGTCTACGCGCTCGGCGGCGGCGCGGCGCGCGCCTTCGGCGCGCTGCGCGAGCGCATCCCCGGTTCCTCGCAGTCCGCCGGCCAGGGCGTCAGTGTGGAGGTGGGCGAGAAGCAAGCGGCCGTCGACCTCGACCTGGTCACCGAGTACGGCGTGTCCATCGCCGACGTGGCGCAGGCGGTGCGCCGCAACGTCATCTCGTCGGTGGAGGGCATGACCGGCCTGGAGGTCACCGAGGTCAACGTCTCGGTCAACGACATCCACCTGCCGAGCGACGACGCCGACCAGGCCGGTCAGGAGCCGGCGCGGGTGCAGTGAGCGAGACCGTCGCCGCGGCTCCCCCGGCACCGCTCGGCGAGGCGGACCGCATCGCCGCCGCGGTGGTCGCGTGCCCGGGTGTCGCGCGGCTGGTGGGCGGCGGCCCCGCCCCGCTGGCGACCTACCTGCCCGGCCGGCGGGTCGACGGCGTGCGGGTCGGTGCCGAGCGGGTCCAGGTCGCCGTGGTGACCCGCTACCCCGTCCCGGTGCCGCAGGTGGCGGCCCAGATCCGGACCGCCGTCGCCGGCCTCGCCGCCGGGCGGCCGGTCGACGTGCACGTGGCCGACATCGACGTCCCCGACGGCGGGTCGGGCGCGGACACGCTCCTCGACCGGTCGCTGCCGCCCGGGCGGCAGTGATGCTGCCCGGCGAGCAGCGGGCGGACCGCCAGGCCCGCCGGGCGCTGTACCGGGCGCACCACCCCGACCGCGGGGGCGACCCGGCGGAGCTGCTCCGCCGGCTCGGCGAGCTGGACGCCGCGACGGCCGCGGTGCCGGGCCCGCCGGACGTCGTCTTCGTCCGCCGCCGCCCCGTCGACCGGCTGCGGGCGTGGGCGCAGCGGCGTCACCGGCCGCCCCGGGTCGTGTGACCGACGAAGGACACGTGGAGGTACCGATGTCACCGACGATCGTGGGACTGTTCACCGGCCTGCTGCTGGGCCTCGCCTGGGTGATCGGGGGGTTCGACGCCTTCGTCGGGACCGCCCTGCTCGGGGCGGTCGGCTTCGTGGTCGGCAAGGTGGTCGCCGGCCAGCTCGACCTGACCCGGTACCTCGGCGGCTCGCGGCGGGACGAGCGATGACCACCACGACGGGCCCTCGGCACCTGTCGGACGCGCCCCCGGACACCCGCGGGGCCCAGGAGCTCGCGGCGCCGGAGGACCGCGGCACGCTGACGGTCGCCGACCGGGTCGTCGAGCGGGTGGCGAGCCACGCCGTGACCCAGGTCCCGCACGCGGTGGCCGCACCCCGGCGCGTCCTGGGGGTGGCCGTGGGCCAGGGGCGGCCCGAGGACCGCGCCCACGTGGAGGCGACCGTGCACGGCTCCACGGCCGCGATCGAGGTCGCGCTGGCGGTGGCCTGGCCGCACCCGGTCGACGAGGTGGCCCAGGCCGTGCGCCGACAGGTGCAGCGGGACGTCGAGCGGATCACCGGCGTGCGCGTCAGCCGCGTCGACGTGGAGGTCACGTCGCTCGACGTGCCCGACCGCGGCGGGTCCCGGGTGAGGTGATCCGGGTGAGAGCGCTCCACCGCGTCCTGGCCACCGTGCTCGCCCTGGTGCTGCTGCTCGGCGGGCTGCTGGTGGCCGTCGAGATCGTCCTGGCCCAGCTGGGCCGCGCCCCCCTGGTGGTGCCCCGCGACCGGTGGGGCGCCTGGGTCCGGGACCAGACCTGGGAGACCCCCGCCGTGCGCGCAGTCCTCGTGCTGGTCACGGTGGTCGGCCTGCTGCTGCTCGTGGCGGCCCTGCGCCGTGGCAGGCCGGCGGCGCTGGCGCTCCCCGCGGGCGCCGCCCCGCCGGGGGTCCGGGTCAGCGCCTCCCGGCGCACGGTCGAGCGGTCGCTGGCGGACGCGGTCCGCGACGTCGACGGCGTCGTCGCCGCGCGCGCCTTGGCCGGACGCCGCCGGGTCACCGTGCTCGCCCGGTCCATGACCCGCTCCGGGGAGCCGGAGCGCCGCGTCCGGGAGGCCGTCGACGAGCGGCTGCGGTCGCTCGGCCTGGCCGGGTCGCTGCGCCCCCGCGTCGTGATGTCGTACGAGGAACGGTCGTGAGGGGTGCGGTCGTGAGGG
Source organism: Puerhibacterium sp. TATVAM-FAB25 (assembly GCF_046535855.1). Classification (NCBI taxonomy): domain Bacteria; kingdom Bacillati; phylum Actinomycetota; class Actinomycetes; order Micrococcales; family Promicromonosporaceae; genus Puerhibacterium; species Puerhibacterium sp. TATVAM-FAB25. The sequence goes on from NZ_JAXUAK010000005.1 coordinate 55,033, forward strand.
AGCGGTCATGAGCAATGTGAACGCGGCCAACCGCGCGGGCCTGCTGGTCGTGGGGCTGCTGCTGACCGCCGCCGGCGTGCTCGGCCTGGTGCTCGGCTATGGCGGGTTCGGCGCGGAGCAGACCGGGCGCCCGGTGCTGCCCCTGGCGTGGCGCGAGCGCGTGGCGCTCGACCCGTGGTGGTGGTGGGTCGTCGCCGGCGTCGCCCTGCTGGTCGCGCTGCTCGGGCTGTGGTGGCTGCTCGCCCAGCTGCGCACCGACCGGGTCGGGCGCCTCGAGCTGCCGCCCGGCGGCCGCGACGGGCGCACGGTGCTGCACGCGGGCGCGCTGTGCGACGCCGTGGAAGCCGACGCCCGCACGGTCGCCGGGGTGGACGGCGCGTCCGCCCGGCTCAGCGGCGAGCGGCGCCACCGCCTGCAGCTGGCCGTCGACCTGGCCGACCGGGCGAACGTCGCCGAGGTGTGGCGCGACCTCACCGACCAGACCGTCCCGCGGGCGCGCCGCGTGGCCGGCGACCCCGGGCTGCCGATCGACGTGGAGCTGCGGCCCAGCCGCCGCGCCGGCGCGCGGGTGGCCTGACGATGGCCTGACGGGCGGCCGCGCGCCGCCGGCCAGGGGCGGCCGCGCACGGTCAGAGCGTCGCCGCCGCGAGCGGCTCCTCCCGCCCGCCGACGGCGATCTCCACGCGCTGCACGTCGTCGAGCGGCACGGCCGACGACGCCCCGAGGCCCTCCGCCTCCAGGCCCTCCGCCGTCCAGGTGGCGACGACGGTGCGCGCCCCGGCGCTGTCGACGATGACCAGCTCGTAGGTCGTCTCGCCCCTGGTGCCGGTCGTGCTCGTCGTGCCGGACGGCGCCGGCGGCGTGGGGTACCGGCACCGCCAGTCGAGGCGGGTGCCCCAGGCGGTGGACGTCGCCGTCAGCTCGGCGTGCACGTCGGTGCCGCCCACCGGCTCCAGCACCAGCGTGCGCGCGTCGTCGCCGGCCCCCGGCGCGTCCCCGTCCGCCGGGGCGGGCGTGCTCACCGCGGACGCCGTGACGGGGACCGCGCCGCCCGGCCCGCCGGGCGCGAAGCCGCCGGCCAAGGCCACCCCGCCGGTGACGCCCCCGGCCACGAGGGCCGCCGCCGCCGCGGCGAGCAGCGACCGGCGCCGGGCCCGCGAGCGCCGTGCGGCGGCCGCGACGCCGGCGAGCGGCACCACGGCGGCGCCGGCACCGTCGTGCCCGGCGTGCCCGGCCTCGGGGGCGAGCAGCTCGGCCCGCTCCTGCGGAGCGACGGTGCCCAGCACGCCGGGGACGCCCGCGATCTCGCCGACGGCCGCCCGGCAGGCCTCGCAGGCGCCGAGGTGACGTTCGTACTCGCGCCGCTCGGCGGGCGCCAGCGCCCCGAGCACGTAGGCGGCGTCCCACTCGCGGTACGGGTCGTCGGCGGGGTCGTACCCGCCCGGCACGGTCGTCATGCCGTGACTCCCTTCTCCTGCAGCGCGAGCCTCAGCGCTCGCATGGCGTAGTGCATGCGCGACTTCACGGTGCCCGGCGGCACGCCCTGCTCCGCCGCGAGCTCGGCCACCGACCGGCCGCCGTAGTAGGCGCCCACGACGACGGCGCGGTGCTCGGGCGAGAGCTGCAGCAGCGCGTCGGCCACGAGCCAGCCGTCGAGCACGGCCTGGCTGCGGTCGGCCTCGGTCCGGTCGGGCACGCGCTCGGTGACGTGCTCGCGGGTGTGGCGGGCGCTGCGCAGGTGGTCCAGCACGAGGTTGCGGGCCACGGTGAACAGCCAGGCGCGCACGGCGTCGTCGGGCCGCTGCAGCACCTCGGGGTGGCGCCAGGCGCGCAGCAGGGTCTCCTGCACCACGTCCTGGGCGTGCTGCTCGTCGCCGGTCAGCCGCAGCGCGTACCGGTGCAGGTCGGCGGCGTGGGCGCCGTGCACGGCCTCGAGGAGCCGGGAGTCCGCGCCGCGCCCGGCGGTGCCCACGCCGTCCATCCGCTCAGGCCCGCGGGGCCAGGAGCAGGGAGAACTCGACGGCGCCCTGCTCCTGGACGGTGACGAAGCCCAGCGACGGCGCCTCGACGCGGAAGTCGGCGAACGAGACCGGCACGCTGCCCACCACCTGCACGGCGTCGTCCTCCGCGGCGGCCACCTCGGCCTCCACGGTGACCTGCTGCGTCACGCCGTGCACCGTGAGGTCGCCGACGAGGTCGACGGCGGTGGCGCCGTCCGGGACCTCGGCGGGCTCGGTGAGCGTGAACGTGGCGGTCGGGTAGGTGTCGGTCTGCAGCGCCCGGGTGCGGAAGTACTCGTCGCGGGGCGGCTCGTCGGTGGCCACGGAGGCCATGTCGACGACGACCTCCGCGGCGGTGATCGTGCCGCCGTCGAGCGTGACCGAGCCGTCCACCTCCTCGGTGCGGCCGGTGACGGTGATGTCCTCGCCGCTGAGCACCTCGTCCACGCGGTAGCCGGCGAACGAGCCGTCGGCCACGGACCAGGTGCCGCTCAGCGCCGCCACGTCCAGCGGCGTGGACGACGCCGCGTCGAGGGTGGGCGCGTCGTCGACGCGGCGCTCGGCCCAGCCGGCGTAGAGACCCGGCCCGAGCACCGCCGCGCCGACGCCGAGCACCACCACGGCCGCCCCCGTGCCGATCGCCACCTTCGCCCGTGTGCGCATGCGCTGCCTCTCCTCCGGGCCGCTCCCGGCGGCGGCCTCCATCCTCACGACGGGCGAGGGGCCCGGACGGTTCACCGAACCGTCCGGGCCCCTCGTGCCTCGCTCGTCGCCGTCCGGCGTCAGCCGGCGTAGGCGCCCTGCCAGACGGTGGCGAACGGGGTGTTCGCGGTGACGCGGGCCTGGATGCCCTGGGTCACCATGTCCTTGGCCGTCTGCACGGCGGCCTTCACGTCGGCGCCCTTGGTGAGCTCGGCGGTGATCGCGGCGGCGAAGGTGCAACCGGCGCCGGAGACGCGCTCCTCGCCCACCTTGGGGGCGGAGTACACGGTGACGTCCTCGCCGTCGAACAGCACGTCGACGGCGTCCGGGCCGGCCAGCTCGACGCCACCCTTGGCCACCACGTAGCGGGGGCCCGCGGACGTGTCGAGGCGGGCGTGGATCTTCTTCGCGGCCTCGACGAGGTCGTCGACGGACTCGATGGTGTCCATGCCGGCCAGCGTCTTGGCCTCGAAGAGGTTCGGCGTCACCACGGTGGCCTGCGGCAGCACCTGCTCGCGCAGCGCGTTGTCGGTGTCGAGCGCGGCGCCGGGCTCCTGCCCCTTGCAGATGAGGACCGGGTCGAGCACGACGTGGCGCCACGGCCGGCTCGCGAGCGCCTTGCCGACCACGTCGATCGTGGCGGGCGTGCCGAGCATGCCGATCTTCACGACGTCGAGGTCGTGCGTGGCGGTGGCGGCCTCGAACTGGTCGGCGATCACCTGGGGGTCGACCGGCACGAACCGGTGGCCCCATCCGTTCTTCGGGTCGAACGAGACGATGCAGGTCAGGGTGCCGACGCCGTAGACGCCGAGCTCCTGGAAGGTCTTGAGGTCGACCTGGATGCCGGCGCCGCCGGTCGCCTCGGAACCGGCGATGACGAACGCGAGCGGCGGGGTCTGGGTGGTCATGCGGAGGGCGCTCCTCGAGCTGTGCGTGACGCGGTACGGGCTGCCCTCCAGCCTACGCGGGCGGGGGGCGGCGGCCGCCGGGCGTCTCGCGCCCGGTCCTGCGCCGCCCGACGGTCCGTCGGGTGCGGCGGTCGGCCTGCCTTCGTGTCAACGCCGTGCCGCCGGCGGGCATTCCCCCGCGGGCGCCTCAGACCGGCGGCGCGTACCAGTACGTCGTGACCCGCGGCAGGCCGGCCTCGACCGCCCACGCGGCCTCCTCCTGCCCGGTGCGGCGCCAACCGCGGCGCTCGTACAACGCGACGGTCGTCGGCCAGGTCGAGCGCGACGTGCCCGACGGCGGCGCCGTCGTCGTCCGCGACCCACGCCGGAGGTCCCAGGCGGAGGTCCCAGGCGGAGGTCCCAGGCGGAGGTCTCAGTCCGGCACCTCGGGCGTGCGGAACGGCGTCTCCTCCGGCATGCCGGCGGGCGAGCGGCCCGGGTCGCCGTCGCTCGGGTCCTCCCCCGGGTGCTCCGTCGGGTCCTCCGGCGTGGCCGGCAGGTCCGCCGACCCGTCCGGCCTCGGGATCTCCTCGCCGCGGTCGTCGCCGCGGGGCTCCAGCGGTGCGGTCGTCATGGGACCTGCCTAGCGGCGGGCACGCCCGCTCGCGCGCCGGGCCGCCGTCGGACACGCCTCGTAGGGTGGCGCCATGAGCAGCTTCCGCATCGGTGCCCACGTGGACGCGGCCGACGCCGTCGCGCAGGCGAAGGCGATCGGCGCCGACGTGGCGCAGGTGTTCGTCGGCGACCCGCAGGCCTGGAAGGTGGCCGGCCCGGCCTATCCCGGCGGCTCCGAGGCGCTGCGGGCGGACGCCGAGGCGGCGGGCCTCGACCTGTACGTGCACGCCCCGTACGTCATCAACGTGGCCTCGACCAACAACCGCATCCGCATCCCCAGCCGCAAGCTGCTGCAGCAGACCATGGACGCCGCCGCCGCGATCGGAGCGAAGGGCGTGGTGGTGCACGGCGGGCACGTGACCGGCAAGGACGACCCGGCGGTCGGCTTCGACAACTGGCGCAAGGCGATCGACGCCCTGGAGACCGACGTGCCGGTGCTCATCGAGAACACCGCCGGCGGCGACTTCTCCATGGCGCGGCGCCTGGAACGCATCGAGCAGCTGTGGGCCGCGGTGCAGCGGGCCAACGGCGCGGAGAACGTCGGCTTCACGCTCGACACCTGCCACGCCTGGGCGGGCGGCATGGACCTGGCGACGGCGGCCGACGAGGTGCGCGCGATCACCGGCCGCATCGACCTGGTGCACGCGAACGACTCGCGCGACGACGCGGGCTCCGGCGCCGACCGGCACGCCCACTTCGGCGAGGGCTCGATCCCCGAGGACCTGCTGGTCGGCGTCGTCGCCGCGGCGGGCGCCCCCGTCGTCTGCGAGACGCACGGGGACATGGCGCCGGACATCGCCTGGCTGCGCGAGCGCCTGGGCTGAGGCGCCGGCAGCACCCGGCCGCGGCGCCGGTCAGAGGCGCCGGTCAGAGGCGCCGGTCAGAGGCGCCGGTCAGACCAGGCCGGCGTCGTGCACGACGATCGCGGCCTGCACCCGGTTGGCGGCGTCGAGCTTGGTGAGGATCCGCGACACGTGGGTCTTGACCGTGGGCACGCTCATGTAGAGCTCCTCGGCGATCTCGGCGTTCGACAGGCCGCGCGCCACCGCCAGCGCCACCTCCTGCTCGCGCCCCGTGAGCGCCGCCACGCGGTCGCCGGCGGTGCGTCGGCGGCCGTCGTCGGACCCCTGCGACACGGCGGCGATGAGCTGCGCGGTGACGCTCGGCGAGAGCGTCGGCTCGCCGGCCGCGGCGGCGTGCACGGCGGCCACGAGCCGGTCGGGCGGCGTGTCCTTGAGCAGGAACCCCGCGGCGCCGACGCGCAGCGCCTCGAGCACCATGTCGTCGGTGTCGAACGTGGTCAGCACGATGACGCGCGCGGGCGACGCGGCCGCGACGAGCCGGCGGGTGGCCTCGAGGCCGTCCAGGCGCGGCATGCGGATGTCCATGAGCACGACGTCCGGGCGCAGCCGCCCGACCAGGTCGATCGCCGCGAGGCCGTCGGCGGCCTCGCCCGCCACCTGCAGCGCGGGCGACCCGCCGAGGATGAGCCCCAGGCCGGCGCGCACCAGCGGGTCGTCGTCGACGAGGACGACCCGGACGGGCGCGGCGCCCTCCCGGGCGGACGACGGGGCGAGCGGCGCGGCGGCGGGCGCGGGGCTGTCGGCGGAGGTCACGACGCCCACGGTAGCCAGGCCGAGACGACGAACTGGCCGCCCTGCGCCCCGAAGGCGAGCCGTCCGCCGCTCAGCTCGGCGCGCTCGGTGAGGCCCACGAGGCCCAGGCCCGACGACGGCGGCGCAACCTGCGGCGCGGGGCCCACCGTGCGCAGCGGGTTGCGCACCGTGAGCGTGAGCCCCTCCCCCGGCGCCCCGGCGACGCCCACGGTGACGGGCGCCCACGGGGCGTGCTTGCGGGCGTTGGTGAGCGCCTCCTGGACGATGCGGTAGGCGTTGCGGGACACCGCCTCGGGCAGCGCGTCGAGGCCCTCGGCCCGCCGCTCGACGCGCACCTCGCCGCCCCCGGCGCACGCCTCGGCGACGAGCTCGTCGAGGTCGCGCAGCGTCGGCTGCGGGCGCTCGGGGCGCGTGCGGTCCCCGCCGTCGGCAGCACCGGCGTGCGCGCCGTCGGCGCTGCGCAGCACGCCGAGCACGTCGCGCAGCTCCTGCAGCGCCGCGTGCGCGCTGGCCTGCACGACGGCGGCGGTCTCCGCCACCTTCTCGGGCGGCAGGTCGGTGCGGTACGCCAGGGCGCCGGCGTGCATGGCCACGAGCGACATGCGGTGGGCCAGGACGTCGTGCATCTCCCGCGCGATGCGCGCCCGCTCGTTGGCGCGCGCCTGCGCTGCCCGGCTGGTCTGCTCGCGCTCGGCGGTCTCGGCGCGCTCCTGCAGGGAGCGCACGTGGTCGCGGCGCAGGCCGATGTAGGCACCGACCCACACGCACAGCCCGAAGATCAGCAGACCGATCCCCGCCTCCAGCAGGCTGCCGCCCGGGATGGGTTCGACGGGGTGGACGACGTTGTAGACCATCCCGCTGCCGACCCACACCGCGCCGACCACGCCGAGCAGCACCCACCGCCGCGCCGTGGCGAAGGAGACGACGGCCAGCACCGAGGCCGGCGCGGCGAAGACGGACAGCGCGGTGGCGGCGGCGGTCGCGACCGCGACCGTCACGGGCAGGCGGCGCCGCAGCGGCAGCAGGGCGCAGCTCAGCAGGCCGAGGACCGGGTCGAGCAGGAGCAGCGCCTCGTTCTGGTGCCGCATCCCGGCGTCGGCGTCCACCAGGACGGACCCGAAGAAGACCACGCCGCCCAGGACGGCGAGGGCGATGCGCCAGGTCTCGCCCCACAGCCGCCCGTACCATCGGGGCGCCGCGGGCACCGGTGCCGCGACGGTGCCGAGCGGGAGGCTCGGGGCCGGGGCGTCCGGCGTGGCGGGGCGCGGCGCCGGTGCCTGCGCCGGTGCCTGCGCCGGGACCTGCGCCGGGACCTGCGCCGGGACCTGCGCCGGGACCTGCGCCGGGGAGAGGCTCGCGGCGGCCACCGGGCCCGGCGTGCTGAGAGGGCCCGGCGTCGTCATGCGCCCGAGCCTAGGCACTCGCCCGCCGCGAAGGCATCGGCCGCCGGTCGCGGCGCCGTCATCCCTTCGGACGACCCGCGCACCTCGAACGGTGCACCGGACAGGGCCAGGACGATGCGTCCGGCCGATGTGGCCGCCCGGGCCGCGCCGCGAGGCTGGAGCCATGATCACCGTGGAGCACCTGACCAAGAGGTACGGGCCGCACACGGCCGTGGACGACGTGTCGTTCACCGCCGCCCCCGGCCACGTCACCGGCTTCCTGGGCCCGAACGGCGCCGGCAAGTCGACCACCATGCGGATGATGTGCGGGCTCACGCCGGCCACGTCCGGCACGGCGCGCGTGCTCGGCGTGCCGTACGCGGCGCTGCCCAACCCGGGCCGCCGCGTCGGCGTGCTGCTCGACGCCTCCGCCCAGCACGCCGGCCGCACCGGCCGCGAGGTGCTGACCCTCACCGCCCTGCTGACCGGCGTCGAGCGCCGCCGCGTGGACGCGATGCTCGAGCTCGTCGGGCTCACCTCCCGCGAGGCGTCCCGCCGCGTCGGGGCCTACTCCCTGGGCATGCGCCAGCGCCTCGGCATCGCGAACGCCCTGCTGGGCGACCCGGAGGTGCTGATCCTCGACGAGCCGGCCAACGGCCTCGACCCCGCCGGCATCCGCTGGATGCGCGACCTGCTGCAGGACTTCGCCGGCCGCGGCGGCACCGTGCTGCTGTCCTCCCACCTGCTGAGCGAGGTGGAGCTCGTCGCCGACCGCCTCGTCGTCATCGGCCGCGGCCGCATCGTGGCGCAGGGCACCAAGGACGAGCTGCTCCGCAAGGCGGGGACGTTCGCCCGGTCCGACGACGACGCCGCGCTCGCCGCGGCGCTGCACGCGGCGGGCATCGCCGCCGAGCAGCACGCCACCGGCGGGGTCACCGCCGAGGCCGAGGCCGCCGACGTCGCGCGGGCGGCCGCCCGCGCCGGCGTGGTGGTGGTCGAGCTGCGCGCCGCGGACTCCCGCGGCCTCGAGGAGCTCTTCCTCGAGCTCACCGCCGACGACGCCCGAGAGGCGGTGTCCGCATGAGCGCCCCCGCCGTCGCTCGTCCCACGGCGCCCCGCGGAGCGGCCGGCGCCGTCCGGCCGGTCTCCTTCGCCACGCTGACGCTCGTCGAGTGGCGCAAGCAGCTCGACACCCGCGCCGGGCGCTGGCTCCTGGTCACGATCGGCGTCGTCACCGCCGCCGTGCTGGCGATCATGGCGATCGTCGACGGCGGGAACCACTCGTTCGAGGCGTTCCTCGTCGGCACGTCGACGCCGATGCTCCTGCTGCTGCCCATCGTGGGCGTGCTCGCGGCCACCTCCGAGTGGTCGCAGCGCACCGCGCTGGTGACGTTCGCGCTCGAGCCGCGGCGCACCCGCGTCGGCCTGGCCAAGCTGGTCAGCGCGGTCGCCTCCGGCGTCGCGTTCTACCTCGCCGCCGTGGCGCTCGCGGCGCTGGCGCACCTCGCCGTCGTCGTCCTGCGCGACGCCGACGCCGCCTGGAGCCTCGACCTCGGCACCGCCGCGGGCCTGCTCCTGCTGGTGGTGCTGTTCATGGCGCAGGGCATCGGCTTCGGCCTCGTCCTGCTCAACACGCCCGCCGCGATCGTGACCCTGCTGGTGCTGCCGACCGTGTTCAGCATCGTCGGGTCGCTCATCCCGGGCGTCGTGGACGCCCTGCCGTGGATCGACCTCAGCAGCGCCAGCACACCGCTGGTGATGGGCGAGGCGCCCGACGGCGAGGAGTGGGCACGGATCGCCACCGCGTCGCTGATCTGGGTCGTCGCCCCGGTCGTCGGCGGCCTGGTGCGGGTGGCGCGCCGCGAGGTGAAGTCGGCCTGACGCCGGCCTCGGACCGTGGCCCGGGCGGCGCTGCCGCCCGGGCCACGGTCGTCGCGCGCGCCCGCCCGGACGTCTGATCGGCGATCCGTTGGCCGATCGGTGATCCGGATCGCCGATCGGCCAACGGATCACCGAACAGACACGGGGCGCAGGTGCGCGGTCATCCCCGCAGCCGGGCACCGGCGCGTCGCACCCAGGCCCGCTGCCACGGCGTCTCCGCCGCCCGTGGGTGGTAGTGCGCCCGCACCCACGCCACGGCGTCGCGCGGCTCGACGCCGCTCATGACCGCCAGCAGCGCCAGCGCCGAGCCGGTGCGCCCCCGGCCGGCGCCGCACGCGATCTCCACGCGCTCGTCGGCGGCGCGGTCGTGCGCGTCCCGCAGCGCGGCGACGGCGGCGTCCGCGGCGGCCGGCAGGCCGAAGTCGCGCCACCGGACCCACCGGTACGGCCACCCCGCCGGCCCGGGGTCGGCGGCAAGGAGGTAGACGGCGAGGTCGGGGGCGGGGACGTCGCCGCGCGGGAGGCGGACGCCGGTGCCGCGGACCCGCCGGCCGTCCGGCAGCTCGACGACGCCGGGGACGGCGGTGTCCCAGGTGCTCACGATTGACCCTCCTCGGTCGCGATGCCGCTCCACCGACCGTAGCCCCCGGGGACCGCCGGACCCGCACCGCCGGGCGCCAGCCCGGGTGGTCGAGCGTGACCGCGCAGTCGACGGCCACCGCCGGCGGCAGCGCCCGCACGGCCGCAGCGACGCCCGCCCCGCGCACGCGCCGCTCAGACGTCGACGCGGTACCCGAGCGCCAGCTCGTCGCCGGCGAGGCCGCGGATCCCCCAGCTCTCCCGCGGGCTCTCGACGACCACCAGCTCGAGGTCGTCCACCGCGATCCCGAGGGCCGGGGCGACGTCGTCGAACACCGCGCGGACCAGCGCCCGCTTCGCCTCCCGCGAGCGCCCCGCGAAGCAGAGCACCTCCACCAGCAGGTAGGCCTCGGACCGGGGCACCAGCAGGTCGCCGTCGTCGAGCAGGAGGAAGCGGTGGAACCGCTTGTCCTCCGGGATCTGCCACTGCCGCACCAGGACGCTGTGCAGGGCGTCGGACACCTCCGTGCGCCGCTCGCCCCACACCCGGCGCAGCCCGCTGACGGTGACGTGGACCATGCCGGGACCCTAGCGGCCGGAGGGCGGGCGGTCGTGAGCCACCTCGCCGCGCCGCTCGGGCGGCCCGTGCGGGCTCGTCGGGCGGCGTGTCACCGCCCCGCCGCCTCGGCCCCTTGGGAGGCTCGGTGACCGGTGGTCCGTCCCAGCGGACGAGAGGCGGAGCGATGCCCCCGACACCCGACGTGCGCCCGGTCGGCGACCTCCCGGACGCGATCGGCAGGACCGCCGCGCGCGCGCTCCTCGACCACGGCGTCACGAGCCTGCGGCAGGTGGCCGAGCACTCGGCCCAGGAGCTCCTGGCCCTCCACGGTGTCGGCCCGAAGGCCGTCGCCGTCCTCCGCGCCGCCCTCGCCGAGCAGGGTCTCGGCTACCGGGCGCCCTGAGCGGGCGACCCGGGTGCGGCTCAGGCGGGCCCGCGCCGCATCTCGAGCGTGATCTGCTCCGCGTCGAGCAGGTCGAGCGCCCGCTCGAGCTGTCGCGAGTCGTGCACGCCCGCCGACCGCTCCTTGAGCAGCGCGGCCCGCTGCGCGTCGATGGTGCGCAGCCGCAGCTCCTTGTACTGCTTGAACCGGTGCGTGGTCTCGCGGGCGTCCACCTCCTCGGTGGCGTGGTCGTGCACGACGTCGTGGCGCACGCGCGCGACGACGTCCGGCTCGTACGGGCTGCCGTCGGCGCGGGTCAGACCGTCGCCGTCGAGCATCCGCTGTGCGGCCGCCTCGATCACCGAGCGCAGCGCCGCGTACTGCGCCGGGTCGACCCGGCGGGTGCCGCCGAGCCCGAGCCGCTTGACCACCCACGGCAGCGTGCCGCCCTGGACCAGCAGCGTGCCGGCGGCGACACCGAACGCCACGAGCACCACGAAGGAGCGGTGCGGGAACTCCGCGGGCAGCGACTGCGCCGCGGCCAGGGTGACGACGCCGCGCATGCCCGCCCACACGAGCAGCACGCCCTCGCGCGGGCCGAGCGGCTTGGCGGTGAGGTAGTCGATGTCCGCGGCGCGCCGGCGCAGCACCCGCTGCACCCGCCGGGCCCGCGCGACGGGCACCTGGCCGGCGGGACCGCCGGCGGCGCCGTCGGGCGCGGCCGAGGCGGCCAGACTCTCCTGGATCCGGTCCTGCATGCCCTGCAGCACGGCGCGCAGCGACTCGGCGCGGCGCGCCCGCCGGGACAGCTGCCACAGCAGGGGCGCCACGTAGGCCGAGCGGATCACCAGCACCAGGACGGCGGCGAGCGCCGCGATGCCGGCGCCGCGCCACAGGCTGCCGTGCTCGGCCCGCACGTCCTCGACCAGGGCGAACAGCTCGAGACCCATGACCAGGAAGACCGCGCCCTCGAGCAGCATGTCCACGGTGTGCCAGTTGGCGTTCTCGGCGACGCGGTCCTGCGGGCGCAGGCGCGCCGCTCCGTGGCCCGTGATGAGGCCCGCCGTGACCACGGAGACCAGGCCCGACGCCTCCAGGTGCTCGGCCGGCAGGTACGCCACGAACGGCACCACGAGCGAGACGGCGGTGGACAGCGCCGCGCTGGCGACCCGGCGTCGGACCTGCAGGCCCACCCACCCGACGACGGCGCCGCAGACCACCGCGCCCACGACGGCCCAGAGGAAGTCGCCCACCACCTCGGCCAGCGACACGCTGGCCGCCGTCGCGGCCACCGCGGAGCGCAGCAGCACCAGCGCCGAGGCGTCGTTGAGCAGCCCCTCCCCCTCGAGCACCGTGACCACGCGCGGGCTGGCACCGAGCCGCCTGACGATCGACGTCGCGACGGCGTCGGTGGGGCTCACGATCGCGCCGAGGGCCACGCCGCCGGCGAACCCGAGGCCGGGCACCAGCGCGGAGAACACGAGCCCGAGCAGCAGCGACGTGACGACCACGAGCACCACGGACAGCCCACCGATCGCGGCGAAGTCGCGCCGGAAGTCCATCGTGGGCATCGACACGGCGGTGGAGTACAGCAGCGGCGGGAGCACGCCGGCGAGGATCCACTCCGGCTCGATCTCGATGGCGGGCACGAACGGCAGGAAGCTCACCGCCACGCCGAGGAGCACGAGGATCAACGGGGCGGCCACGCCGGTCCGGGGTGCGAGGGCGGTCACGGCGATGATGACGACGGCCGCAGCGGCCCCCACGACCAGCAGATCCATGCCGTCAGTCTCTCAGGCGCACCTGTGCGGCAGAGGCACGGGCGGCCGCCGCCGGCGCACGGCCACGGGGCGTGACGCGGGGCGAGGCGCGGCCCTAGCCTCGAACCGTCCGGCGGAGGAGACGAAGGGGTCCCGGCCATGACGGAGCAGAGCACGGCGGCGACGGCCGAGAAGGCCGACTTCCGCAGGTCCCTCGACGCCTACCGGGCGAGGCGGGGCGAGTTCCGCGTCGTCGACGTGCCGGCCCTGCAGTACCTGATGGTCGACGGCCACGGGGACCCGAACGGCTCGCCGGCGTTCACGGCGGCGGTCGAGGCGCTCTACCCCCTCGCGTACCGGCTGAAGTTCGCGAGCAAGCAGGACCTGGGCCGCGACTACGCCGTGATGCCCCTCGAGGGGCTGTGGTGGGCGGACGACATGGACGCGTTCACCGTGGCGCGGGACAAGTCCCGGTGGGACTGGACGCTGATGATCATGAACCCGGGCTGGGTCGACGCCGGCATGGTCGCGGCGGCGGCCGACCGCGTCGCGGCCAAGGCGCCGGCCCCGGCACGGCTCGCCGACGTCCGCCTCGAGACGCTGGCCGAGGGGCGCTGCGTGCAGACGCTGCACGTCGGCGCGTTCGACGACGAGGCCGACGTGCTGGCGCGGATGCACGACGAGGTCGTCCCGGGCCAGGGGCTGCGCATGGTCGGCCGCCACCACGAGATCTACCTCAGCGACTTCCGCCGGGTGCCGCCCGAGAAGCGCCGCACGATCCTGCGGCAGCCGGTCGAGGACGCCGCCGGGTAGCAGCGCCGGGCAGCATGACTGGACGCGGCGCCGGCGAGGGGCCGTCCGTCGCCGTCCGCGACGGGCAGGCGCCACCAGGTCTTGCGTAAAGATATATCTTTGACGTATCTTCATGGCGTCTGGTCGAGCGGCAGCCACGCGCCGCCGCTCCCTCCCGACGGGGCCCGGGCCCGCGCGCCGTCGTGGCGCGCCGCCCGCGCGAGGCCCGAGCGCACCTGCGCCGCCTCCGCCCCGCCGCACCCGCTCGACCCTCGCACCGATCGCAGGAGACCCCGATGCGTACCCCCGACTTCACCTCGTCCTTCCCCTCCCGCCCCTCCCGCTCCACCGACCCGTCCGGGCCCACCGACCCGTCCGGGCCCACCGACCCGTCCGGGCCCACCGATCCCTCCGGGCGCCGCGGCCGGGGCCGCCGCCGCGACGGGCGTCGCGAGCGCGGCACCGACCCGTGCGACCCGCGCGGCGCCTGGCCGGGCGCCTGGGAGAGCCCCTGGCAGAACCCGTGGCAGGGGCCCTGGCAGGGCTTCGGCTCCCGCTGGGCCATGGCCGGCGGCATGCCCGACGACGTCGCGCCCCGCGGCGGCGTGCAGCACTCCGGCCGCCCGACGCCCGAGGGCGAGGAGCCGTACCCCGTCCGGCGCGGCGGCCGCCGCGGCCCCGGGTCCGGGCCGGGTTTCGGCCCCTTCGGCCCCTTCGGCCCTGGCGGCGACCCGCGCGGCCCGGGCTCCGGCCACGGGTTCGGCCCGCGCGGCGGCCGTGGCCGCGGCCGCGCCGCCCGCGGCGAGATCCGCGCGGCCATCCTGGTCCTGCTCGCGGAGCAGCCCATGCACGGCTACCAGGTCATCTCCGAGTTGGCCGAGCGCACCGAGGGCGCGTGGCGGCCGAGCCCGGGCGCCGTCTACCCGGCGCTGAGCCTGCTCGCGGACGAGGGCCTCGTCGTCCTCACCGACGACGGCGGCCGCAAGCTGGCGTCGCTCACCGAGGCCGGCACCCGGTACGTCGAGGAGCACCGCGACGAGCTGGGCACCCCGTGGGAGCGTGCCGGCGAGGGCCGCTCCCACCGCCGCGAGCTGCGCACGGCCGTCGGCGCCCTCATGGGCGCCGTCGAGCAGGTGGCCCGCACCGGCACGCCGGACCAGGCCGCCCGCGCGGTGGCGCTGCTCGACGCCGCGCGGCGCGACGTCTACCGCCTGCTCGCCGACGACGTCCCGGACGAGCGCGCCTGAGGCCGACGGCCGGCGGAGGGCCGGCGACGGTCGGGGAGCTAGCCCAGCCCCTCGACCGTCGCCCCGTCCCAGCGCACCAGGTGACCGTCGATCGGCAGCACCAGCGCGTACCCGTCGCGCATGTCCTGCCGCCACGCGACGTCGCCGGTGCGCAGCTCGTACGCCGTCCACTCGGCGCCCGACCCGCCGTCGGACCAGCCCGGCGTGACCACGACGGCGCGGTGGCCGTCGGTGTAGACGGCGTGCACGTACGCCCCCATCTCCGTGCCGGCGCCGAACACGTCACCGCTGCCGGTGCCGACGTGGCTGCTCCACAGCTCCGCACCGGTGCGCGCGTCGAGCGCCACCATGCGGCTGTCCTGCCCCATCGCCAGCACCGTGCCGCCGGCCTGCGCCAGCACGCCCACCGGCGAGGCGAGCTCGGCGTCCCAGGCGCGCTCCGCGTCGTCGGCCGCCTGCGCGACGAGCCGGCCGCCGGACGGCGACAGCGCCACGCCCGCGTCGGTGCCGTCGCTCGCCCACGGGTCCATCAGGGGCCCGGCGAGCTCGCCCACGACGGCGGTGTCGGCCCCGAGGAGCGTCCACGCCTCGCCGTCGCGCTCCGCCGCGTCGTCGTCGTCGCGGCTCCCCAGCCGCGACGGCACGGCGTACCCGCCGCCGACCGTGGCGACGACCGCCTCGGTGCGCACCGTCTCGTCCCTCTCGGGCGCGTCGTCGCCCTCGGCCGGCCAGTCACGGTCGAGGCGCACGCCGTCGGGCGTGAGCTGGGCGTCCATGCCGCAGCCCGCGAGCGACAGCATCGTGGCCCCGGCGGTCACCTGGAGCGTGCCGTCCTCGAGCGGCCCCGGCTCCGTGCCGTCCTCCGACCAGGTGGCGCACGGGTACCAGCCGTCCCGGGTGACGCGCTCGGCCGGGAGGGTGGTCTCCCAGCGGAGGTCGCCGGTGACGGCGTCCTCGACGACCACGTGCACGTCGCGCGCCTTGACCGCGCCGTCCGGCACCCACGTCCCGTCCTCGCCCTCCTCGACGAGGCCGGGCTGGCGCCCCCGCTCGCCGACGCGCTGCGCGCGCACGAGACCGCCGTCCGCCGTCGGCGTCACGACGACGGCGTCGCCCTCCTCGGAGTCGGCCGACCCGAACACCGGTGAGACCTCGTCCACGCCCTCCAGCGCCCGCTGCGCCTGCACCTCGCCGTCGCCGTCGAGCACCAGCACGGCCCAGCCGTCGTCGGCGCGCTGCACGCAGACCAGCTCGTCCACCGGGTCGAGCCGCGGCACGTCACCGGCGACCAGGCTCATCGTCGTGCCGCAGGCCCGGACGCCGGCGACGTCGAGGGACCAGCGCTCCTCGCCGTTCTCCGGGTCGAGCGCGTGCAGCCGCGCCTGGCTGCGCCAGTCGGCCGCCGCGTCCGGGTCCTCGGCGCCGCCCGCCTCGGCCACCACGAGCAGCCCGTCGAGCTGCGCGACGGGCCACAGGTCGGCGCCCGGGGCGAAGCGCCACGTCGTGGTGGGCGGGGCGGACAGGTCGACGATGCCGCCCGGCGAGGCGGCGAGCCGGTCGAGGCGGTGCTGCTCGGCCACGGAGGTGGCCACCCCGGTGCTCACGACGAGCGCCGCGGCGACGGCCCCCGCAGCGACGACGCGCCCGCGGGGCTGCCGCGAGGCCCAGCCGGCGAGCCGGCCGCGGGCCCGGCCGAGCGGACCGGGCGGCTCCTCCTCGGCGCCGAGGGCGTCGCCGGCGGCGTCCGCCGCACCCGCGCCGCCGGGCAGGCCCGTGGTGGTGCGCGAGGTGGTGCGGTCCTCGGCCGCTGAGGGTGTGGCCCGGCCGGGCGCGCCCCCGTCTCCCTCGTCGTCCGGCACCAGCTCGAACGTCAGGGGGCCGTCGCTGCCGCGTCGGGGGGCCACCTGTGCAGGCTAAGTCCGCGCGGGCCCACCGGCCCGTGGGGCGGCGCGCCCGCCGTGGCCGACCTGCCGGCGGCCGCCGTCGCCAGCCGTGCCCCCGCGGCACGGGCGGCGGGCGGCGGCTGAGGGGTCGGCGGGTCAGCGCCGCCGGGCGGCGCGCTCGACGACCAGCTCGAGCAGCGCGGCGTTCGCGCGGCGGCGGCGGTCGGCGGGATCGACGGTGCGGTCGTCGCCGCGGGTGCGCTCGCGCGGCGCCTCGGCCCGCAGCAGGGCGGGTGCGCGGCGGGCCATGATCGACGGGTCGGCGGCCATCGGTGCTCCTCGGTCCAGGGTCGGCGCGGTTCCGGGGCGGCGCACCGGTCCGGCGTTCCGCGCCCAGCCTCCCGCCGGGCCGTTTCCGTGGTGTTGCCCCCGGCGAACGATCGGGTGACCGGGGGTGGCGCCGCGGCCCCGCGGTGGGCATGCTCGGGGCAGCGGAGCACCGACGAGCGAGGACGCCACGATGACCGACACCGCCACCTTCTGGATCTGCGCCACCTGCGGCGTCGAGCACGCCGACCGCCCCGCGGTCTGCGCGATCTGCGCCGACGAGCGCCAGTGGGTGCCGGCCACGGGCCAGCGCTGGACCACGCTCGACGAGCTCGCCGCCGCGGGCAGCGAGGTCGTGGCCGCGGAGCTCGAGCCCGGCCTGTGGGGGCTGCGCGTGCGGCCCGGGGTCGGCATCGGCCAGGAGTCCAAGCTGCTGGTGACCGACGCCGGCGCGCTGCTGTGGGACCCGCCGGCGTTCGTCGACGACGCCGCGGTGGCGCGGGTGCGCGAGCTCGCCGGGGAGCGCGGGGTCGTGGCGGTCGCGGCCAGCCACCCGCACATGTTCGGCGTCCAGGTCGAGTGGTCGCGCCGGCTCGGCGGGGTGCCGGTGCTGGTCAGCCGCGCCGACCTGGACTGGGTGGCGCGGCCGGACGCGGCCGTCGACGGCTGGGAGGGCGACCGCGTGGTCCTGCCGGGCGTGACGATGACGCAGCCGGGCGGGCACTTCCCCGGCTCCGCCGTCGTGCACTGGGCCGGCGGCGCCGACGGCCACGGCGTGCTGCTCTCCGGCGACACGATCTTCGCCAACCCCGACCGCACCAGCGTGAGCTTCATGCGGTCCTACCCCAACCGCATCCCGCTGTCGGCGCCGGTGGTCGAGCGCATCGCCGCCCACGTGGGCCGGTTCGCGTTCGAACGGCTCTACAACAACTTCGACGGCGTCATCCCGCACGCCGCCTACGACGTCGTGGAGCGCTCCGCCCGCCGGCACGCCGGGTGGGTGCGCGGCGAGCACGACCACCTCACCTGACACCGGGCGCGGCCGGCGCCCCGGGCTCAGTCGTCCGCGGGCGCCAGCTCGAGCCGCACCGTGACGTAGGAGTGGGCGGGCAGGTCCACCTCGAGCCCGCGCTTGTGCGCCCGGACGCCGTCGTGCAGCGCGGGCGCGACGGCGTCCGGCGTCGCCGCGGTGTTGTGCGCGTTCAGGGCCGGCGCGGTGAGCACGCGGGCGGTGTGCCCGACGACGTCGCGCCCGCGCAGGTCCAGCACCACCGTGCGCGCGGCGTCGGCGTCGAGGTTGGTCAGCGAGACCAGGGCGGTGTCGCCGCGGGTGGAGGCCGACGCCGAGACCAGCGGCAGCTCGCCGCCGTCGACCTCGCGGGTCGGCACGTCCCCGCGCAGGTGCACGGCCAGGGCTGCGGCGTCGTGGTGGCCGGTGTTCATGGCGAACACGTGGTACGTCGGGGTGAGCACCAGCGCGTCGGTCTCGGGGTCGGTCAGCACCATCGCCTGCAGCACGTTGACCGTCTGGGCGATGTTGGCCATCACCACCCGGTCGGCGTGCCGGTGAAAGGCGTCGAAGTGGACGCTCGCCACCAGCGCGTCGCGCAGGGTGTTCTGCTGGAGCAGGAACCCGGGGTCGGTGCCGGGCTCGACGTTCCACCACGTGCCCCACTCGTCGACGACCAGGCCCACGCGCTTCCTCGGGTCGTACCGGTCCATCATCGCCCCGTGCCGGGTGAGCAGCTCCTCCATGTGCGCCGCGCGGGACAGCGCCAGGTACCACTCGTCGGTGTCGAACCGCGTGGCCGAGCCCTTGTCGGACCACGGCCCGGTCATCGTGTAGTAGTGCAGCGACACCGCCTGGAACGGCGCGGCGCGGCCGTCGCCGCTCTCCAGCGGGTCGAAGGACCGCATCAGCGTCTCGGTCCAGTGGTAGTCGTGGTCGGAGGCGCCGGCGGCGATCCGGTACACCTCGTTGCCGGCGTGCTCGCGCACGTAGGTGGCGTACTGGCGGGCCAGCGAGGCGAACTGCTCGGCACGCAGGTTCCCGCCGCACCCCCACGCCTCGTTGCCGATGCCCCAGAACGGCACCTTCCACGGCTCGTCGCGGCCGTGCTCGCGGCGCAGCGCCGCCATCGGCGAGTCGTCCGCCCGCGTCAGGTACTCGATCCACTCGCTCATCTCGCGCACCGAGCCGGACCCGACGTTGCCCGAGACGTACGGGTCGGCCCCCAGCAGCTCGCACAGCGCCATGAACTCGTGGGTGCCGAACGCGTTGTCCTCCACGACGTCGCCCCAGTGGGAGTTGACCGTCCGGGGGCGCGCCTCGCGCGGCCCGACGCCGTCGCGCCAGTGGTAGTCGTCGGCGAAGCAGCCGCCCGGCCACCGCAGGTTCGGGATGTTGATCGCCCGCAGCGCCGCCACGACGTCGGAGCGGATGCCCCCGACGTTCGGCACGTCGGAGTCCTCCCCCACCCAGAAGCCGCCGTAGATGCACCGGCCCAGGTGCTCGGCGAAGTGGCCGTACACGTGCCGCGAGATGGTGGGGCCGGGCAGGTCGAGGTCGATGACGGCGACGGGCGACGACATGGTGGGGCTCCGTTCGTGGAGGGGCTAGGTGGTCGGCGGGGTGGTCGGCGGGGTGGTCGGCGGGGCGGTTCGGCGGGCGGGCGGTCAGCCCTTGACGCCGCCGGCCAGCAGGCCGTTGACGATGTGACGCTGGGTGAGGACGAAGAAGACGACCATCGGGATCAGGGCGACCACCGAGACGGTCATGAACATCGGCCAGTCCGTGGTGAACTCCGAGACCGCGTTGTAGACCTGCAGCACGACGGTCCGCTTCTCGGGGGTGGAGATCATCACCGTCGGCAGCAGGAAGTCGTTCCAGACCCACATCGTCTGGAAGACGCCGACGGTCACGAGGATCGGCTTGATCAGCGGCAGCACGATCCGCCAGAAGATCTGGAGCGCCCCCGCGCCGTCGAGGCGGGCGGCCTCGATGATCTCGAAGGGCAGGGTGCGCATGTACCCCTGGATCAGGAAGTAGCAGAAGATCGACCCGCCCAGGTACATGACCACCAGGCCGGTGAGGCTGTCGACGAGCTCGAACCCCACGAGCGTGCGGTACAGCGGGATCAGCGTGGACTGCCCGGGTACGACGAAGCCCAGCAGCAGCACCGCCCCGATGAGCTGGTTCAGCCGCGACGTGCGGATCACCATCGCGTACGCCGCGAGCGCCCCGACGAGCAGCTGCAGGAGCACGGAGGCCGCCGTCACCACGAGGGTGTTGACGAAGGACCGGTAGATGTCGGGGTCGCCGAGCACCTGCTGGTAGTTGCCGAGGAAGAGGTCGGTCGGCGGCGTGAGCGGGGCGGCCACCATGTCGCCCTGCGTCTTGAAGGTGTTGACGAGGATGTAGTAGAGCGGGATGCCGACGAAGCAGGCGGTCGCGATCATCGCGACGCTCAGCAGCACCCGCCGAACGGTCGTGCCGGTCGTGTGCATCAGACGAACCGCCTCTCGATCGCCTTGGTGAGCCGGAGCTGGCCGAACGCCAGCAGCCCCACGGCCACGGTGAACAGCACGGCCAGGGCGGACGCCAGGCCGTACCGCCCCTGCCCCACGCCGGAGACGACGATCGACTGGGTGATCGTGTAGGTGGCGAAGCCGGGGCCGCCGTTGGTCAGGGTGTACGGCAGGTCGAAGACCTTGAGCCCGCCGGTCATGAGCAGGAACGAGCTGATCACCAGCGCCGGGGTGAGCAGCGGCAGCGTGATGCCGAAGAACTGCTGCCGCGGCGAGGCGCCGTCGATCTTCGCCACCTCGTAGTACTCGGTGGGGATCGACTGGAGGTACGCGGTGTAGAGCACGGCGTGCCATCCCACGGCGGCCCACACGCCGACGACGACGACGGAGACCCGCGCGAGGTTGTCGTTCGACAGCCACGCGAGCGGGCCGATGCCGAACAGCTCGTCGAGCACGGAGTTGACGACGCCGGACTCGAGCGGCGACAGGATGTAGCGCCACACCAGGCCGAGGATCGCCATGCTCGGGATCGCGGGGAAGAACCACAGCGAGCGGACGAACCCGCGGCCGAAGAACCGCTTGTTGAGCTGCACGGCGAGCGGGATCGCCAGGACGGTGACGAGCACCGTGGTGGCGACGCCGAAGAGCAGCGTGAACCCCAGGCCGGCGAGCATCGAGGGGTCGGTGAGGATCGTGCGGTAGTTGGCGAGGCCGACGAAGCTCGCGTCGGGGCTGTAGCCGGTGAAGTCGGTGAGGCTCCACCAGAACGACTGGGCCAGCGGGACGACGAACAGGAAGACGAAGACGACGATCGCGGGCAGCAGGAACGCCTGGTTGACGGCGACCTGCTTCCAGCCGCCGACGCTCCGGCGCCGCTCGGGACGGGCCACGGTGGGCTGCGGGAGCGCCGCCCGCGGAAGGGTGGTTGCCATGGGGACCTACCTCCGGGCAGGGCCGGCGGACGCGAGCACGGCGCGCGCTCGCGTCCGCCGGGCGGTGGGTCAGGACGCGGCGAGCTTCGTGTCCAGCGCCTGGGCCACCTGCTGGGGCGTGACCTGGCCCTGGATCATCCGCTGCACCTGGGCGACGGCCTCGACGTTGAGGACGTCCTCGGACCGCTGCCAGGCGATCATCGGCAGGTAGAGCTCGCCCTCGCGGATCGCCGGCACGAGCGGTGCGAACGCCTCGTCCGGGGTCGGCTCGAAGTCGCTGGTGACGGTGACGTCGTTCGTCTGCTCCTCGAAGATCTCCATGGCCTCGGGGGTCGCGATGAACTCCAGGAACTTCTTCGCGGCAGCCTGCTGCTCCTCGTCGGCCTTCGCGTTGATCGCGTAGCCGGGCGTCGCCGCGCCGGCGAGGTACGGCTCGCTGCCCGGGAACGCCGGGACCGGCGCGAAGCCGAACTCCAGGTCCGGGGCGGCCTCGCGGACCGGGTTGATCACCCAGGGGCCGGCGTTGATCATCGCCACCCGGCCGTTGGCGAACTCGTCGCGGATCATGTCGCCGTCCAGGCCGACGACGTCCGGCGAGACGATGCCCTCGGTGTAGAGCCGGTCGTACTCCTCGAGGATCGGCGTCCACTGCTCCTCGAACGTGGACTCGCCCGAGAAGATCTGCTCGTCCAGGCTCGGGTCCATCGTCGCGGTCTTCGCGCCCACCCAGGCCGACACCGTCGTCGGCATCTGGTCGACGCTCTCCAGGAACGGGGTGATGCCGGCGGCCTCGAGGTCCTTGCACAGCTGGAGGAACTCGTCCCAGGTCTCGGGCACCGTGTCGTGGCCGACCTGCGCGAGGAGGTCCTTGTTGTACAGGTAGCCGGCGGCCCAGGAGGAGACCGACATCCCGTAGACCTTGCCGTCGCGGCCGTAGGTCTCCTGGTTGAACTCCGGGATCTTGTCCAGGAACGCCTCGCCGGTCAGGTCGACGACGTGCTGGCCGTCGATGAGGCTGGTCTTGTTCTCCGCCGCGATCATGAAGACGTCCGGCGCCGTGCCCGACAGGACCCGGGTCTGCAGGGTCTGGATGTACTCCGCGACCGGCGGGGCGTAGGAGGCCTCGACGACGATGTCGGGGTGCGCCTCCTCGAACGCCTCGAGCAGCGGGGTCATCTGCGGCTCGGCGGTCCAGGACAGGTACGTCAGCGTCGTGCGGCCGTCGGCGGGCTCGGAACCGCCGCACGCGGTGAGGGCGAACAGGGCGACCGCCGCCAGCCCGCCCGTCACGAGACGAGATCGCTTCATGGGGAACTCCTTCGTTCGCTCCGGTCAGGGCGCCGGTCCGCCTGCCGCCGAGCCACGGTGCCCGGCGTGGTGTATCGATAAACCGACGCTGGCCGGAAGCGTAGAGTACGGTTCCGGCTCTTGCCAAGGGGTCCGCGGAGAGACTGCGACGAGGCCGTTCCCGGAAGGAGGTGCCGGTGCCTTCGACGATGAGCGACGTGGCTCGTGCGGCCGGCGTCTCGGTGATGACCGTGTCCAACGTGCTCGCCGGCCGCAAGCGCGTCTCGGACGAGACGCGCCGGCGCGTGTTGCGCGCCGTCGACGACCTCGACTACGAGGTCAACCTGACGGCCCGCCACCTGCGCGCCGGCCGCACCGACACGATCGCGCTGGTCGTGCCCGGCTTCGACCACCCGTACTTCGGGGAGCTGGCGACCCGGCTGGCCGACCGGCTGGCCGGGTCCGGCCGCCACCTCGTCGTCGAGCGCGGCGGCGCCAGCCGCGAGGGCGAGCTCGAGGCGCTGTCGCTGGCGCGGCTGCACCTGTACGACGGCGTGCTGCTCAGCGTGGTGGGCATGTCCGCGCAGGACGTCGACCAGCTCCGCACGACGGTGCCGCTCGTCATGCTCGGCGAGCTCGACATGCCGCGACGCTTCGACCACGTCCACATGGACAACGTGGCCGGGGCGCGGCTGGCGACGGCACGTCTCCTGGCGGCCGGCTCGCGGCGGGTCGCGGTCGTGGGCGGCACGCTCGAAGCGGGGCGCGGCATGCCCACGGCCCGCACGGTGGGCTGGGAGCGGGCGCACCGCGACGCCGGCCTGCCGGCGGACCCGGCCCTCGTGACCGGCCCGGGCGCCACCGACCTCGCCACCGGCGCGGCGGCGGTCCGGCGCCTGCTGGCGGCCGGGATCCCGTTCGACGGCGTCTTCGCCGTCACGGACACCCTGGCCGCGGGCGCGCTGGCGGGCCTGGCCGAGGCCGGCCTGCGGGTCCCCCAGGACGTCCAGGTGATCGGCTTCGACAACCTCGCCTCGTCCGAGTTCACCGTGCCGCCCCTGTCCACGGTGGACCCGGGGCACGACGTCATGGTCGACGAGGCGCTGCGCCTGCTCGACCGCCTGATCGACGCCGACGGCCACGCGGAGCCCGAGCACGTCACGGGCCCCGTGTCGCTCGCGCTGCGGGCGACGACCCGCCCGCTGCCCGGCGGGCAGGGCGCTACGGCGCCGGCGTCCCCACGTCGTCCTTGAGGAACGCCAGCACGGCGGCGACCCGGCGGTGCACGCCGGCCTCGGGCAGGCGCAGCTTGGTGAAGATCGCGTTGACGTGCTTCTCCACCGTCGACGCCGACAAGTGCAGCGCCTCCTCGATGCCCGCGTTCGTGCGCCCCCGCGCCATCTCGCGCAGCACGTCGAGCTCCCGCTTCGACAGCGCGGCCAGCCGCCCCGCGGGGCCCGTGCGGCGGCGCACCAGCGTGTCCACGATCACCGGGTCCACCACGGACCCGCCCACCCGTACCTCGCGCAGCGCGTGGACGAGGTCCTCCAGGTCGCCGATGCGGTCCTTGAGCAGGTACCCCAGCCCCGCCGACCCGTCGGCGAAGAGGGCCAGCGCGTAGCTCTCGTCGGTGTGCTGCGACAGCACCACGACCCCCGTGCCGGGGTGGTCGGCGCGGACCCGCCGCGCCGCCTCGATCCCCTCGCGGTGGTGGCCCGGTGGCATGCGGATGTCGGTGAGCACGACGTCGGGCGACAGGCGCCGCACCGCGTCCAGCAGCTCGACGGCGTTGCTCGTCGAGGCGACGACGGTGACCTCGCCGGAGTCCTCCAGCAGGCGCCGCAGCCCCTCGCGGACGAGGTAGTTGTCCTCCGCGATCACCACGCGCAGCACGTCGCGGTCAGGCATCGCGGCCGCCGAGGACCGGCAGCTCGACCCGCACGGTCGTGCCCGTGGGCCGGTTCGGCCCGACGTCGACCGTCCCCCGCAGCGCCCCCACCCGGTCGCGGATGTTCGCCAGGCCGCCCCGGTCGGCGGGCACCACCGCCGCCATGCCGCAGCCGTCGTCGCTGATGGTCACGCACAGGTGGCCGTCCATCCGGGCCAGCGCCACCGCTGCACGCGTCGCGTGGGCGTGCTTGGCGGTGTTGGCGAGCGCCTCACGGACCACGTAGAACGCCGTCGTCTCGACGTCGACGGGAAAGCGTTCCGCGCGGACGCGCTCGTCGGCGTCGACGTCGAGCGGGATGGGGAACCGTGCGGCGCCGGACTCCACGGCCGCGACCAGCCCGTTGTCGCTGAGCACGGGCGGGTGGATGCCGTGCGCCAGCTCGCGGATGTCGGTGAGCGTGCCGCGCGCGAGGTCCTGCAGCTCGGCGAGCTCGGACTCGCGGAGCTCGCCGCGGCCCAGGCGGTTGCGCGCCAGCCGCAGGCCGGCGATCAGCGCCACCACATCCTGCTGGACGCCGTCGTGCACGTCGCGCTCGAGGCGGCGGCGCTCGTCGTCCTGGGCGGCCACGAGCCGCTCGCGGGACGCCGTCAGCTCGTCGAGCCGGACGGCGAGCTGAGCGGTGAGGCGCACGTTCGCGACGGCCGCCGTGACGTGGCCCGCCACCGTGGCCAGCAGGGCGCGCTCGGCCTCGGAGTACTCGCCGTGGCGCCGCGGGCCCACCTCGACCAGCCCCAGCGGCTCGTCACCGCGGCGCAGCGCCTGCACGACGACGGGGTCCCCGGCGACGTCGCCGGCCTCCCCGCGCGGGGCGCCCGCCGGCCGGCCGTCCGGACCGGCGAGCCGGACGCGCACCCAGGCCGCCCCGAGGCCCGCGCGCACCGCCTCGGCGAGCCGCGCGAGCAGCTCCTGCGGCTCGCCCGCCTGCTCGAGACGGCCGAGCTCGTTGAGCATGGTGAGCTGCCGGTCCCGGTCCCCGAGCACGGTCCGCGCGATCCAGCGCTGCAGGGCGGCACGGGCCGGCAGCAGCGCCACCGCCAGGAGCGCGGTCAGCAACACCACGGTGATGGCCGCGACGCGGTCGCTGAGCAGCACCAGCGGCGTCGCGACGGCCATGGCGTAGAGGACGGCGATGAGCAGGTTGGAGGCGCGCACCCCCACCGGGCCGCGCTCGTCGGGAGCCACGGCGAAGGCCCCGTAGCGCAGGATGCCGTGCACGAACGTCGCGGGCAGCGCGAGCAGCGCGACCGTCACGAGCAGGGCGATGAGCGGGTGGAACGGCAGCGAGGTCCACAGCGTGCAGCTCACCACCGTCACGACGGTGACCACCAGCAGCAGCCGCAGCCGGCGGCGCACCTCCGGCGCGCCGCCCAGGGCGCGCGTCGCGAAGACGCCGAGGCCGATCGCCAGGGGCAGGTAGGGGTTGGCCAGCACCTGGACCGCCGGCACCGCCCACGCCAGGCCCGGCACCGCGATGGTGTTGGGCACGGGCACGCCCAGGTCCATGTGGGCGGGCACGGTCACCACGGGGAGCACGAGCAGCGCGAGCGGCACCCCCAGGAGGCACAGCCAGGTGCAACGGGCCGCGACCAGCTGCCACCGCCGCTCGGGCGTCCCGTCGGGGTAGCACGCGAGCAGCACGGCCATGCCCGCGACCCCCAGCGACTCCCCAGCGAGCCCGAAGGCGCTGGCCCACGCGAACGACGGCTCGTGGATCACGGTGGGGTCGAGCCCCACGAACGTCAGGTAGGCGGTCTCCATCGCCATGCCCGTGCCGGCCACGGCCACGTAGACGGCCTCAGGGGACGTCGACACCGTGAGCAGCCACGTGCCGAACACGACCACCGGCAGCACACCGAGCAGAGGCCACCCGAGCGCGTGCCCGACCCCCGGGTCGAGGAACCCGCGCACCACGACGACGTAGGCGAGCGACGCGGCGCCCAGCGTCCCCAGCGTCGCGAGCCACCCCCACCTGCGGAGCACCCTCCTATGATCCGCCGCCGCGGCGCGGCGCGGGAGGGGGTAGCGCCCGGCCACCCCCGGGGACAGCCCCCACCGCCGCGGGGCCAGCCCCGTTCCGGCGCCGGACGCCGGGCGGCAGCCTGGAGGGCAGCGGGCCGGCCGGCCCGCCCGGAGTCTCGCAGGCAGGGCTCGGTGCCGAGCCCGCGGAGAAGGGAGACCGCCATGCGCAAGGCTTACGCGGTCCTGGCCTGGATCATCGCCGGAGCCGTCGTCGTCCAGGCCGCGGCGATCGCGTTCGGGTTCAGCGGCCTGATCCGGTGGGTCCAGGACGGCGGCGTCCTCGACAAGGCCGCCCTCGAGGCCGAGGACGCCACGTTCGCGGGCGTCTTCGGCTTCGTCGTCCACTCCCTCAACGGCCAGTTCCTGATCCCCCTCGTGTCCGTCGCGCTGCTGGGCGTGTCCATCGGCGTCCACGACCGCCGGGCGCGGGTGCTGGCGGCCGTGCTGCTGCTGCTCGTCGCCGCGCAGGTGACGCTCGGCCTCACCGCGCCCGCGGCCCCGTACCTGGGCATCCTGCACGGCGCGAACGCGCTGGCGATCCTGCTCACCGCCATCACCGCCGCGCGGCTGGTGCGCCCCGGGCGCGCCCCGGCGGCAGCCGCCCCCGGCGCGCCCGCCACCCGGGGCGCGTCGCTCGCGGACCGTGCCCGCGACGCCTGAGGGCTCTCGCACGAGGGCCGCCGAGCCGCCGGAACCGCCGCAGGCCGGCGGGACGCGACGGCGCCGCCGGCTCGTCGTCGCCGTCGCGTCCGTCGTGGCCGTCGGTGCGGTCGCCTACGGCTGGTCGGGCACGCTCGTCGGCGAGTACTCCGTCATGGACATGGGCGGCCCCGGCCACGCGGCGGCGCACGCCGGCCACCTGACAGGCGGCGCGGGCGCGGGCGGAGCGGCCCCTGTCGACGTCACGACGCTCGCCGCCGCTGCCGACCGGCCGGCCGACGTGCGCGTCCGGCTGGTCGCCCGGGAGGGGCGGGTCGAGGTGACCGGTGGCCGGCCGGTCGACGGCTACACCGTCAACGGCACCTCCCCGGGTCCGACGGTCCGCGCCCGGCAGGGCGACCTGGTGGAGGTCGAGCTGGTCAACGCCTCGGTCACCGACGGCACGACGCTGCACTGGCACGGCATCGACGTGCCCAACGCGGCCGACGGCGTCGCCGGCGTCACGCAGGACGCCGTGCCCGTCGGCGGCCGGCACGTCTACCGGTTCGTCGCGCAGGACGCCGGCACGTACTGGTACCACTCCCACCAGGTGTCCCACGAGCAGGTCCGGCGCGGGCTGCTCGGTGCCGTCGTCGTCGAGCCGCGGGACCCGGCGGGGGCCGGCCCGCCGCCCGCCGCGGACGTGCTCGCCGTCCTGCACGTCTACGAGGGGCAGCACACGGTGAACGGTGGCGTCCGCGACCCGCACGTCGCCGCGGCGCCCGGCGCGACCGTCCGCGTCCGGGTGGTCAACACCGACCAGGGCACCGCGGCCGTCTGGTCGGCGGCCCCGCTGCGCGTCGTCGCCACCGACGGGCACGACGTCCACGCACCCGCCGAGGTCGTGGGGCGCAAGATCCTCGTGCCGGCCGGCGGCCGCGTGGACGTCACGGTGCGGGCCCCGGCCGAGGGCGCGGTCGGCGTGCACGTCGGCGGGGCGCGCACGGTGCACGTCGGGGCGCCGGGCGCCACGGCGCCCCGGGCCCCACAGGCCGCGGAGACGCTCGACCTGCTGCGGTACGGCGAGCCCGCACCGGTCGGCTTCGACCCCGCGGCCCCGGACCGCCGCTACGACTACGCGATCGGGCGCCGGCCCGGGGTGGTCGACGGGCGCCCGGGCATGTACTGGACCGTCAACGGGCGGATGTTCCCGCACGTGCCGGCGTTCGAGGTCGAGGAGGGCGACGTCGTGCGCGTCCACGTCGCGAACCGGACCAGCGCCGTGCACCCCATGCACCTGCACGGCCACCACGTCGTGGTCCTGGCGCGCGACGGCGAGCCGGCCTCCGGCAGCCCGTGGTGGGTCGACTCGCTCGACGTGCACCCCGGCGAGTCGTACGACGTCGCGTTCGTCGCGGACAACCCAGGCATCTGGATGGACCACTGCCACACGCTGTCGCACGCGGTGGAGGGGTTGGTCGCGCACGTCATGTACCGCGGCATGACCACGTCGTTCACGGTCGACGGCGAGGCAGCCAACCACCCGGAGTGACGCCGGCGCGCCCGAGGTCGCTCGGCCCGGGGGCAGCGGCCCGGACCGCCGGGGCGGCTCAGACGCCGGCGGGCACCGGCAGCGCGTGCAGCGCGTCCGCGAGCGGCTTGAGCTCGGGCATCGCCTCGGCCTGCTGCAGCGCGGACTCCAGGGCGGCGTCGTGCGTGGGGCGCGCCTCGCGCAGCAGCGCCTGGCCGGCCGGGGTGAGCTCGGTGTAGATGCCGCGACGGTCGTCCTGGCACAGCACGCGCACCAGGAGCCCGCGGTCCTCGAGCCGGTTGACCAGCCGCGTCGTGGCGCTCGCCGACAGCGCGGCGGCCCGGCCGAGCTGCTGCATGCGCATGTGCCAGCCGTCCTGGCGGGACAGCGCGTCGAGCACCGTGTACTCCACGACGGACAGCTCGTGCTGCTGCTGCAGGGCGCGCTCGAGCGCGGCGTCGATCAGCCCGTGCAGGGCGGCCAGCGTCCGCCAGCCCTGCGCGCGGATCTCGACGGCGTCGTCGGCGATTCCCATGGCTTCCTCCTCGGCCTCGGCGGGCGCTCCCCCGGGCGGCGTGTGGCGGTCCTCAGCATACACCGCTTGTGCATCTATCCGGCGCGTGCAACTATCTATGCCGCGCCTGCAACTACCAGCGTGCGCTGAGGATCGGCGTACGCCGACCCTCGTTCGGAGCAACACCCTCGACCACCCTCGACCCTCAGGAGCATCCCCAGTGACCGCTCAGCAGACCGTCCCTGCTGTCGCCCTGCCGCAGGCGACACAGCCCGGCGCCACCATGCCGCAGGTCGGCTTCGGCGTCTTCCAGGTGCCCGACGCCGAGACCACCCGCGCCGTGTCCCTCGCCCTCGAGGCGGGCTACCGCAGCATCGACACCGCCGCGATCTACGGCAACGAGGCCGGCGTGGGCCGCGCCCTCGCCGACGCCGGCCTGCCGCGCGACGAGATCTTCGTGACCAGCAAGCTGTGGACCGACGCCATGGCCCGCGACGCCGTCCGCCCCGCGCTCGAGCGCAGCCTCGAGCTGCTCGGCCTCGACCGCCTCGACCTGTACCTGATCCACTGGCCGGCGCCCGGCCGCGGCCGCTACGTCGAAGCCTGGGAGGAGCTGGTCGCCGCCCGCGAGGCCGGTCTGGTCGGCGAGATCGGCGTCTCCAACTTCCAGCCCGCCCACCTCGACACGATCGTCGGCGCGACCGGCGTGACGCCCGTCGTCAACCAGGTGGAGCTGCACCCGGCGCTCCAGCAGCGCGCGCTGCGCGCCGCGCACGCCACCCGCGGCATCGTCACCGAGGCGTGGAGCCCGCTCGCCCAGGGCGCGGTGCTCGACGACGCCGCGGTCACCCGCGTCGCCGCCGCGCACGGCGTCACGCCTGCCCAGGTGGTGCTGCGTTGGCACCTGCAGCAGGGCACCGTCGTCATCCCCAAGTCCGTGACGCCCGCCCGCATCGCCGCGAACCTCGACCTGTTCCGCTTCGAGCTCACCGACGACGAGCTGGCCGCGATCGACGCCCTCGACCGCGACGGCCGCACGGGCCCGCACCCGGACCGCTTCGACGGCTGACGCGCCCCCGCGCGACACCGTCTTTCCCACCCGCCTTCCTGACTGGAGCACTCATGCCCGTCGCCCTGTGGGCCCTCGCCATCGGGGGCTTCGGCATCGGCCTGACCGAGTTCGTCATCATGGGCCTGCTGCCGGAGGTGGCCGCCGACTTCGCGGTCACCGAGACGGTGGCCGGCTACCTCATCTCCGGCTACGCGCTCGCGGTGGCCGTCGGCGCGATCGGGCTCACCGCCGCCCTGTCCCGCGTCGACCGCAAGCGCGCCCTGCTGGGCCTCATGGTCCTGTTCGTCGCCGGCAACCTCGTCTCCGCGGTCGCGCCGACGTACGGGCTGATGCTCGGCGGGCGCGTGCTCGCGGCCCTCTGCCACGGTGCGTTCTTCGGCATCGGCGCGGTGGTGGCGGCCGACCTGGTGGCCCGCGACCGGCGCGCCGCCGCCATCTCCATCATGTTCGCCGGCCTGACCGTGGCCAACGTGCTGGGCGTGCCGTCCGGCACGCTGCTCGGCCAGGCGGCCGGCTGGCGCGCCACGTTCTGGGCCATCACCGCGATCGGCGTGCTGGCGCTCGTCGGCATCGCCGCGCTCGTGCCCGCCCGGGTCGGCGTGCCGGACGGCGCTGGGGCTCCCGGCGGCGTGCCGGCGTCGGGCTTGCGCGGCGAGCTCGCCGCGTTCCGCGCGCCGCAGGTGTGGCTCTCCATCGCCGTGACGGTGCTCGGCTACGGCGGCATGTTCGGCGCCTTCACGTACATCGCCTTCACGCTCACCGAGGTGAGCGGCTTCGCCTCGGCCACCGTGCCGTGGCTGCTGGTGCTGTTCGGCGCGGGCCTGTTCGTGGGCAACCTGCTGGGCGGCCGCGCCGCCGACCGGCACCTGGGGGCCACGCTCGTGGTCTTGCTGGCCGTGCTCGCCGTGGTGCTCGGGGTGTTCGCCCTGACCGCGGGCAGCAAGCCGGCCACCGTGGTGAGCCTGGTGCTCATGGGCGCGTTCGGGTTCGCCACCGTGCCCGGCCTGCAGATGCGCGTCATGCACCACGCGGCCGCGGCGCCCACGCTCGCCTCGGGCGCCAACATCGCGGCGTTCAACGTGGGCAACGCCTTCGGCGCCTGGGTGGGCGGGCTGACGCTCGCCGCCGGTCTCGGCTACACGGCGCCGCTCGGCGCCGGGGCGGTCGTGACCGTCGTGGGCCTGGCGGTGATGCTCGTCGCCGCCGCCGTCCCGGGCGGCGAGCTCGGTGCCTGGCACGCCCGGCGGGCCGGCGGAGCGGCCGCCGACGAACGTCGGGGTCTCCCGGCTTCCGATGCCCCTGCGCCGGGAAACCCCGACGCTCGGCGCGACGAGCTCGCGGCGCCGGTGGCCCGCGCCTGACGCCACTGCGGCGCGCCGAGACCTGACTTGTGGTCGCCTCCGGCACCGTGGAGGCGGCCACAAGTCAGGTCT
This sequence comes from Puerhibacterium sp. TATVAM-FAB25, assembly GCF_046535855.1. Taxonomy (NCBI): domain Bacteria; kingdom Bacillati; phylum Actinomycetota; class Actinomycetes; order Micrococcales; family Promicromonosporaceae; genus Puerhibacterium; species Puerhibacterium sp. TATVAM-FAB25. The sequence continues at coordinate 86,611 of NZ_JAXUAK010000005.1, forward strand.
CGGCGAGAGGGTGCCGGGAGCACGACGGCGGCCCGCCACCCCCAGGGGTGACGAGCCGCTGTCGTGCGTGCGTGACCGGCTCAGCGTGTCAGCTCTGCCAGCCGATGTCCTCGGCGTGGAAGTTGAGGCGCTTGAAGCCCGAGGGGCCGAAGTTGGCCAGGCCCTGCTTCACGGCCCACTGCTCCGGGCCGTAGTTCAGCGGGAAGGTGCCGTACAGCTCGAGGGCGACCTTCTCGGCCTCGTTCGCGGCGGCGATGGCCTCGTCGATGTCCTCGATGGTGCCGGGGACCTTCATGAGCTCGTCGACCTCGTCGGAGCCCACGAACGTGAAGTTCGAGCCCTCCGGCGGGTAGACCTGGCTGTACAGCTGCGAGCCCGACGTCGAGTAGCTGTACGGGTCGGACGACGACCACGCCATGATCACGACGTCGTACTGGCCGCCGAGGATGACGTCCGAGAACTTCGAGGAGTCCTGGTTGTCGATCTCGACCTTGATGCCGGCCTGCTTCTGCATCGCCTGGAAGGCGTTGGCGAGGGCCGTCTGGGTCGGGTTGTCGCCGAAGTAGGTGTAGCGGATCTCGAGGGGCTTGCCGTCCTTGGCGTAGTAGCCGTCGTCGCCGAGGGTGAAGCCGGCCTCCTCGAGGGTGGCCTTGGCGTTCTCGACCGAGTACGCCGACTCCTCCGGCATGTTGTTCTCGTAGCCGTCCTGGAACGGGAAGATCAGCTCGGAGCCGGCCGGCTCCTCGGTCCAGTCGAGACCCTGGAAGTCGATCTCGGACAGCTGCGTCACGTCGGTCGCCTGGACGACGGCCTTGCGGACGTTGATGTCCTTGAGCGCCTCGGCCTGGCCGTTGAGCTCGAACACGCCGGTCTGCGTGCCGTACTGGCGGCGGATCTCGACGTCGTCCATGTCGCGCACGACCTTGAGGTTGTCCGCCGTGCTGACCTCGACCGCGTCGATCTCGCCGTTCTGGAAGGCGTTGATCGCGGCGGTCGACTCCATCTGCTTGAAGACGACCTTCTCGAGCTTCGGCGCGTCGCCCCACCAGTTCTCGTTGGGGACGAACGTCACCTGGGTCTCGTCGAACGAGTCGACGACGAACGGGCCGGCGGCCAGCTCGTTGTGCGGCTCGTTGACCCAGCCCTGCGTGAAGAGCTCGGGGTCCTTGTTCTTCGGGTGCTCGAGCTGCAGGAACAGGTACTGGTACGGGTAGAACGGCGTGGCGAACGTGACGACGGCCTGCTTCGGGCTGTCGCCCTGCTCGACCGAGGCGACCGAGTCGTAGCCGGAGGTCGACGGCGGGTTGAAGCCCTCGTTCTTGCCGGACTGCGTGAACCAGGTGGCCTCGAACGCGGTCCAGTCGATGTCCGTGCCGTCGTTCCACCTGGCGTCGGGGTTGATGTCGTACGTGACCACCAGCGGGTCCTCCGACGTCACCTCCACGCCCGTGAGGTAGTCGGGGTTCGGCGTCGGCGTGCCGGCCACGTCGTAGGTCCACAGCTGCGGCTGGTAGAACTGCCACAGGTCGGCCATGTAGGCGGTGTTGCCGTCGGTGGAGAAGGCGTTCCAGTTGGCCGTGACCTCGCCGATCGGCAGGGTCAGCGTGCCGCCGTCCTCGACGGCGTCCCGCTCCTGCGGGTTGTCGTACGCCTGGGCCGGGTCGGGCATCGGCAGGGTGCCCTCGTACGAGGACGGGATGCCGGACGCCGGCTGCTCGTAGTCGGTGCCGGCGGACGCGGTGGCGTCGTCGGACGAGCCGCCGGAGCTGCACGCCGTCAGCGCGAGCGCCAGGGCCGACACGACGACGGCCGCGCGGGCCCCCGTGCTGCGGATGGTCTTCATTGGTCTCCTCGAGAGGTTCCTGACGGTGGTGCGACCCGGAGGTCGCGCGACCCGCGAGGGGTCAGGCGCGGGAGGGGACCCGCACGTCTTCGGCCGCCGACGAGGTCAGCGGGTAGTGGCACGCGGCGCCGTGGTCGGTGCCGGGCACGGCGCCGGTGGCCAGGCCGGGCTGCACGGTGTCGCACAGCTCCTGCCGGTCGGCCGGCAGCGCCGCGCGCACGGGGCAGCGGCTGGCGAACCGGCAGCCGACGATCTCCTGCGCCGGGCTGGGCAGGTCGCCCTGGAGCACCACCCGCCGCCGCCGCCTCTCCAGCTGCGGGTCGGGCAGCGGGACGGCGGACAGCAGCGCCTGCGTGTACGGGTGCCGCGGGCTGGTGAACACCGCCTCGGTGTCGCCCTGCTCGACGACCTGGCCCAGGTACATCACCGCGGTGCGCGAGGAGATGTGCCGGATCACCGACAGGTCGTGCGCCACGAAGAGGAACGCGACGCCGAGCTGCGCCTGCAGGTCCTCCAGCAGGTTGATCACGCCGGCCTGGATCGACACGTCGAGCGCCGAGACCGGCTCGTCGAGCACGATGAGCCGCGGGTTGACCGCCAGGGCCCGGGCGATGGCGATGCGCTGGCGCTGGCCGCCGGAGAACTGCGTGGGGAACCGGTCCACGTGGTCCGGGTTTAGCCCGACCAGCCGCATGAGCTCGGTGATGCGCTCGTTGACCCGCGCCCGCGACCAGCCGTGCACCTTGAGCGGCTCGGCGAGGATGTCGTAGACGGGCAGCCGCGGGTCCATCGAGGACTGCGGGTCCTGGAAGACGATCTGCAGCTCGCGGCGCAGCGCGGCACGCTCGGGCCGGGCCAGCCCGGCGAGGTTCTTGCCCAGGACGGCGACGGTGCCGCCCTGCGGCGCCTGCAGCCGCATGATCTCCAGCAGCGTCGTCGTCTTGCCCGAGCCGGACTCGCCGACCAGCGCGAGCGTCTCGCCCTCGCGCACGTCGAACGTCACGCCGTCCACGGCCTTGACCGTGCCGACGCGGCGGCGCAGGAACCCGCCCTTGGTGAGCGGGAAGTGCTTCTTGAGGTCGGTGACCTCGAGCACCGCCTCGCGCTGCGCGCGGGGCACGCCGGCGAGGCGGGAGGTCGCCGCCTCGCCGACCGGGTAGACGTCCTCGACCGTCAGGCCCTCGGCGACGATCTCGTCGACGCGCACGCAGGCGGCGCGCTGGTCGGCGCGGCCCGGCACCGGCGCCAGGGGCGGCTCGGCGGTGCGGCAGCGGTCCTCCGCCAGCGGGCAGCGGTCGGCGAACGGGCAGCCCACGGGCAGGTCGACGAGCGACGGCGGGTTGCCCTGGATCGGCACCAGGCGCCGGTTCTCGCCGCGGTCCGGCCGCGGGACCGCGCCGAGCAGGCCCATCGTGTACGGCATCGCCGGGCGGGCGAACAGCTCCTCCACCGGCGCCTGCTCCACCGGGCGGCCGGCGTACATGACCAGCACGTCGTCCGCGACGCCGGCGACCACGCCGAGGTCGTGGGTGATCATCACGACGGCGGCGCCGGTCTCGCGCTGCGCCTTCTTGAGCACCTCGAGCACCTGCGCCTGGATCGTCACGTCCAGGGCCGTGGTGGGCTCGTCGGCGATGATCACGTCCGGGTCGTTGGCGATCGCGATCGCGATCATCACGCGCTGGCGCATGCCGCCCGAGAACTGGTGCGGGAACGACCTGAGGCGCTCGGCGGGGTGGGGGATCCCGACCAGGTCGAGCAGCTCCACGGAGCGCTCGCGCACCTGCTTGCGCGTGAGGTCCTGGTGCAGGTCGAGGGCCTCGGCGAGCTGGTCGCCGATCGAGTACACCGGCGTCAGGGCCGACAGCGGGTCCTGGAACACCATCGCCATGTCGTTGCCGCGGTGCCGGGACAGCTCGAGCTCGCTCTTGCCGAGCAGCTCGGTGCCCTTGAGGCGGATCGAGCCCTCCACGCGGGCGTTCTGGTCGAGCAGGCCCATGATCGACAGCGACGTCACGGACTTGCCGGAGCCGGACTCGCCGACGATGCCGAGCGTGCGGCCGGGCTGCAGGTCGAAGCTGACGCCGCGCACGGCGCGCACGGTGCCGGCCTCCGAGGCGAACGAGACGTGCAGGTCGCGCACGCTGAGCACCGGCTCGCCGGCCGGGGCGAGCCGGCCGGCGCCGGCCGGCAGCACGAGCCCCTCGGGCGGGGTGGCGTCGCGGTGGCCGCCGGCGTCGGTGATGATCTGGTCGGTCATGTCAGGCCTTCCCGCCGGAGCGCGAGTGCGGGTCGATGGCGTCGCGGAGGCCGTCGCCGATGAGCTGCACCGACAGCGTCAGCAGGATCAGCGCGACGGCGGGGGCCAGGAGCACCCACGGCGAGGTCTGCACGACGCCCTGGCCCATCTGGAGGATGGTGCCGAGCGAGGTGTCGGGCGCCTTGATGCCCAGGCCGAGGAACGACAGCGCGGTCTCGGAGTTCACGGCGGCGACGACGCCGAGCACCGTCTGGATGATGAGCACCGAGCCGAGGTTCGGGACGAGGTGGCGCCCGATGATCGTGAAGGGGCGCACCCCCATGAACCGGGCGGCGTGCACGTAGTCGAGCTCGCGCAGCGAGAGCGTGAGCGTGCGCAGCACGCGGGCGTAGCCGACCCAGCCGAACGCGGTGATGCCGAGGGTCAGCCACAGCCAGCCGCTGCTGCCCGAGGACGAGCGGACGATCATCGCGATGAGCAGGAAGCTGGGGATGACGAGCAGCATGTCGAGCACCCACATGCCGACGCGCTCGACCCAGCCCTCGAAGAACGCCACGGCGGTGCCGACGACGGCGGCCACGAAGGTGATGGCCAGGGACGACAGGATGCCGATCATCAGGGAGCGGCCCAGGCCGCGGACCACGAGGGCGAACACGTCCGAGCCGCCCTGGGTGGTGCCGAACAGGTGCTCGGCGCTCGGCGGCGAGGCCAGCGCGAGGAAGTCGGGCTCGTCGTAGCCCCACCTCGTCAGCAGGTCGCCGAAGAGCGCGAAGAGCACCAGCAACGCCAGCACGACGACGCCCACGACGGCGGACGGACGCCGCAGGAACCGGCGCGCATACAGCGCGAGGCGGCCGGTGCGGCGCACCTGCTCGCCCGACGAGTCGACGTCGTGCTCGAGGTCCTTGCCCACCTGGGCCCTGGTGACGGCGAGCTCGGGATCGGCCATGGTCTCGCTCCTCTCAGCTCAGCCGGACGCGCGGGTCGAGCCGGGCGACGACGACGTCGGCGAGCAGCGCGCCCGCCAGCGTGCAGGCGCCGGCGAACGCGGCGATGCACACGGCCCCGTTGATGTCGTTCTGCTGGATGGTGGTGACGAAGTACCGGCCCAGGCCGTTGATGGCGAACACCGACTCCGTGATCACCGCGCCCGTGAACACCGACGCGATGGAGAACGCGACGTTGACGGCCGTGGGGATGAGCGACGTGCGCAGCGCGTGCTTGCGGATCGCCTTGTTGAGCGGCAGGCCCTTGGCCCGGGCCGTGCGCACGTAGTCGGCGTTCATCGTGTCGAGCAGGTAGGTGCGCTGCGTCAGGTGGTACGTCACCGCGCTGATGATCGTCAGCACGATCGTGGGCAGCACCAGGTGCTGCAGGAGGTCCACGAGCCAGGGCCAGAACGCGTCGCCCTCGTAGCTGTGCAGCCCGGTCACGTAGAAGAGCCGGAACCCGAGGCCCTTGTTGACCCAGATGGCACCCAGCACCACGAACAGCGCGAGCACCGCCGTCGGGACGACGAGGAAGAAGGTGGCGAGCCCGCCGAGCACGCGGTCCTGCCACTTGTACTGCCGGATCGCGGTGAAGACGCCGATCGCGACGCCGATGACGATCGACAGGATCGTGGCCAGCGTGACGAGCTGGACCGAGGCGCCGATGCGGCCGGCGACCGCAGCGCCCACGGGGTTCTGGTCGGGGCTCAGGCCCCAGTCCCAGTGCAGCACGATGTCCGTCAGCCACCGCCAGTAGCGGCCGAGCAGGGGGTCCTCGTCGTTGATGTTCGCCGCCGTCAGCGACAGGTCGATCGACTCCTTGGGAGGGATCGGGTTGCGCGACAGGTAGTTGGACCGCGGGTCCATGAAGAACGAGGCGAGGAAGTACGTGAAGGAGACGGCGACGAACAGCATCGCCACATAGTTCGCCAGGCGGCGCAGCAGGAAGCCGACCATCAGGCGGCCCTGCTCCCGCGCGCGGTGAGGGGCCGGGCGGCCGGCCGGGCCGCGGCGCCCCCGCACGGGGGCGGGGTGAGGGCGAGACGCACGGGTCGCATGGTCTTCCTCTGTGCTCTTCGGGGGTCCAGGACCCGGGAACCATGGGCGACGGCTCCGGGGCAGCGCCGCCCCGGGACACGACGGACCGCACGCCTCGTCCCCGCCCCAGGGCGCAGGAGCGCCCTTAACGCGGGGTTAACAAAACCTACGTTTCCGCCCGCCGACACTACCCCGGGTCAACTGTCACCCTGAGCCACCGGCGCCTGGGTGAGGACTTTCACGACCCGTGAGGGATCCGGCGCCGGGCCGTCTTCGCAGGTGAAATGCCACCTCCAGGGGCGTGCCGGCGGGAAGATATCGATTCGATCACGACGCCTCGAGCCCCTCGCAACCGGCGGTCGCGCCGAGGCCGGCACGACGCGGATGCCCGAGGCAACGTTCGGGGTCCGTCGCGCCTACACTCGCCGCCATGGCCGCCCTGACGCCCCGCCCCGCCGACGCCGCTCCCGGGCGCGACCCGCTCAAGGTCCTCGGGGTCGCGCTCGCCGTCGTCGCCGGGTTCGGCGTCGCGCTGCAGAGCCGGGTCAACGGCACGCTGGCCGACCACCTCGGCAACGGGTTCCTCGCCGCGTTCGTCTCCTTCGGGTCGGGGCTGGTCTGGCTGACGCTCGCGATGCTGGTCTCGCGGCGCGCCCGCGCCGGGCTGACCGGCGTCGTGACGGCGCTGCGCGAGGGCCGCCTGCGCTGGTGGCAGTGCCTGGGCGGCCTGGCCGGCGGGTTCCTCGTGGCCACCCAGGGGCTGACGGTCGGCACGCTCGGCGTCGCCGTCTTCATCGTCGCGATCGTCGCCGGGCAGTCCGTGAGCTCGCTGCTGGTCGACCGGTTCGGCCTCGCCCCCGGCGGGATCCGCCTCGTCACCTTCCCGCGCGCCGTCGGACCGGCGCTCACCGTGGTCGCCGTGGCGATCGCGATGTCGGCGGGCATCGGCTCGGCCGGCGCCCTCGCCCTGGCCGTCCTGCCGCTGCTGGCGGGCGCCGGGTCGGCCTGGCAGCAGGCCGTCAACGGGCGCGTGCGGGCGGCGTCGGGCGGCGTCGTGGCCGCCACGTTCGTCAACTTCCTCGTCGGCACCGCAGCCCTGGCGGTGGCGCTGGGGATCTCGCTGCTCGTCCAGGGGACGCCGACCGGCGCGTTCCCCACGAACCCGCTGCTGTACACCGGCGGGCTCATCGGCATCGCCTTCATCGCGATGTCGGCCGCGATCGTGCACCGCGTGGGCGTGCTGCTGCTCGGCCTCGGCATGATCGCCGGCCAGGTGGTCGGGGCGCTGGTGCTCGACGTCGTCTCCCCCGGCGCGACCCCGCCGTCCACGGCGACCTACGTCGGCGCCGCGCTCACGCTCGTGGCGGTCGCGATCCCCGCGGTCTTCGACCGTCGGCGCTGACCAGGGCGCGGTCGGGGGGCGGTCAGGTCGCGAGCGGGCCGGGGCCGGGACACGGTGGGACCTCCACCGGAAGGAGTGAATCCATGGCCAACGTCACCAAGTCGATCGACGTCGACGTCCCCGTCCGCACCGCGTACGACCAGTGGACGCAGTTCGAGGAGTTCCACCACTTCATGGAGGGCGTGGAGGAGATCCGTCAGATCGACCCCACCCACACGCACTGGAAGACCAGCATCGGCGGCGTGGAGCGCGAGTTCGACGCCGAGATCACCGAGCAGCACCCGGACGAGCGGGTCGCGTGGAACAGCACGTCCGGCACGGACCACGCCGGCGTGGTGACCTTCCACAAGCTCAGCGACTCCCAGACGCGCGTGACCGTGCAGATCGACTGGTCGCCGGAGGGTCTCGTGGAGAAGGCCGGTGAGGCCCTGAACCTCGACGAGCGCCGCGTGGAGGGCGACCTCGAGCGCTTCAAGGCGTTCATCGAGAAGCGCGGCACCGAGACGGGCGCCTGGCGCGGCGACGTGAGCTGATCCGGGCCGAGCCGCACGAGCGGCGCCCCGGTCGCGAGCGCCCCGGTCCCCGTCGACGACGGTGGACCGGGGCGCTCGTCGTCCACCGGGGCGCCGACGCGCCCGCCGGTCCCGTTGGCGACGGGCGACGCCGTCGGGCACGGTGGGGCCCATGGCGACGACGCTGGGGCCCACAGACCTCAAGACCGTGCTGCACCGGCAGCTGCAGCGCGGCCGCGACGCGCTCGTGTGGAAGACCGAGGGGCTCGGCGAGCGCGCGCTGCGCCTGCCCCGCACGCCCACCGGCACCAACCTGCTCGGGCTGGTCAAGCACTGCGCGAGCGTCGAGATCGGTTACCTCGGCCTCACCTTCGGCCGCCCGTGGCCGGACATGGCGGAGGTGCCGTGGCTGGCCGCCTGGTCGCTCGACGACCCGGCCGCCGACCCGCAGGCCGACTGGTACGCCACCCCGGAGGAGCCGGCCGAGCACGTGCTCGACCTGTACCGGCGGGCGTGGGCGTTCGCCGACGCCACCATCGCGGAGCTGCTGCTGGACGCGCCCGGCCGGGTGCCGTGGTGGGGCGAGGGCCGGCGGGACACGACGCTGGCGGTGGTGCTGGTGCACGTGCTCGCCGACGTGCAGCGGCACGCCGGGCACGCCGACATCCTGCGCGAGGGCGCCGACGGCGCCGTCGGGCTCAGCCGCGCCGCCGACAACATGCCGGGCTGGGAGGAGCAGGAGCGCGCCGCGTACGTCGAGCGGCTCCGGGCGATCGCCGAGGCGTTCGGCGACTGACGCCGGCGTCAGGGCGCGGTGACGAACACGTCGAACAGCCCGGGGTGGTGGCCGTGCACGAGCACGCCGAACACCACGGCGTCGAACAGCAGGTGCACCGTCACCACGTAGCTGAGGGACTTGAACCGGGCGAAGATCCAGCCCTGCACCAGCGCGAACGGCACGGTCAGCAGCGGCCCCCACTCGCGGTAGCCCAGCTCCCACAGGAACGACACGAAGATCACCGCCTGCAGCACGTTGGCCACCTGCACGGGGAAGTGCCGGCACAGCAGGGCGAAGCACACGCAGACGAAGAACAGCTCGTCCCAGATGCCGACGGCGTTGACGCCGACGAACAGCCGGGCGATGTCCTGCGACCCCTGGAGATCGGGCCAGTTGAGGTAGGCGCCGGAGCCGAGGAAGTACCAGGGCAGCACCAGGTAGCCGACCGCCACGACGACCGCGAGGTAGACCCACTGCCCGCGCGACCACCGCTGGCCGGTGGCCACGGGGAACCGGACCGCCCCGCCCTCGCGCCGGTGCACGACCCAGCGCGACAGCGCCCACGGCACCGCCACCGCGCCGCCGAGCGCGACGGCGAACCGCAGCATGCCGGCGTCGGACAGGTCCGCCTCGAGCGAGATCGCCGAGATGATCGCCAGCCCGGTCCCGATCAGCCCGAGGTCCTTGCCCAGCGCCCGGTCGACGGCGACGCCGAGCAGCACGCCGGCCACCAGGGGCACGTACGCGACGGGCCGCACGTGCACGGCGAACAGGAGCACCGCGGACACGCTGACGAGCGCGGCCGCGCCCAGCCGCCCCGCGCCGCGCGGGGTCAGGAGCGCGCGGAGCGGGGCGTCGTCGGGCCGGGCGCCGGCCGCGCTGCTCGCGGCCGCCCCGCCCGCAGCAGCCCCGCCCGTGGGCGCCGGTCGGGGACTCATCCGACGAAGAGGCAGAAGGGGTGTCCCGCCGGGTCGGCGAAGACCCGCAGCGGCTCCTGCGGGTCGTCCGCCCGGTCGCGCAGCAGGCGCGCGCCGAGCGAAAGCGCGCGCTCGGTCTGGGCGTCGAGCGCGGCGACGTCCGCCACGGTGCAGTCGAGGTGCAGCTGCTGCGGCACCTCGCCGTCGGGCCACGTGGCCGCCGCGAGCCGCTCGACCTGCTGGAAGGCGAGCTGCACCGCGCCGGGGTTGCGCAGCACGAGCCAGTCCGCGTCGTCGGGCGCGCCGTCGGCGGGCGGCTCGTCCCCCGCCCGGTACGCCAGGCCGAACAGCTGCCGGTAGAACTCGGCGAGCCCGCGGGCGTCGGTGGTGTCGAGCACCACCTGCCGGATCGTCGGGACGCTCTCAGCCACGTGACCTCCTGTGTCGTCGGCCGGCACCGGCCGGCGCCGTCGTCGGCGGGGCGGCACCCGCGCCGCCTCGCCCACCGTAGCGCCGGGGCCCGCGGCGCGCGGGGGACAATGGGTGCGTGCAGTGCCACCACTACGACGCCGGTCGGTGCCGCTCGTGCACCCTCCTCGAGGTGGCCCACCCCACGCAGGTCGCGGACAAGGAGCGGCACGTGCGGTCGCTGCTCGACCCCGTGGTCGGCCCTGTGCTCGGCCCCGCTGCCGGCGACCTCGCGTGGCTGCCGCCCGTGGTGGGCGCCGAGGCGGGGTTCCGCAACAAGGCCAAGATGGTGGTGACCGGCACGGCCGAGGCGCCGCTGCTGGGGATCCTCGACGCGCGCACGGCCCCGGGCGGGCCGGTGCAGGGCGTGGACCTCACCGACTGCCCGCTGTACCCCGCGCCGCTGCAGGCGGCGTTCGGGCCCCTGGCCGAGCTGATCACCCGCGCCCGCCTCCAGCCGTACGACCTCACGCCGACGCGCGGCCGGGTCACGCCCAAGGACGCCGCCCGCCGTGGCGAGCTCAAGAACCTGCTGGTGACCCTCTCCCCCGACGGCGAGCTCATGGTGCGGCTGGTGCTGCGCTCGCAGGAGCCGGTGGCCCGCGTCCGCAAGCACCTGCCGTGGCTGCGCGCGGCGCTGCCCACGCTGGCGGTGCTCAGCGTCAACCTGCAGCCGGAGCACAAGGCGGTGCTCGAGGGCGACACGGAGATCGTGCTCACCGAGCGGCAGACGCTGCCCATGCGGATGGACGGCGTGACGCTGCACCTGCGGCCGCAGTCGTTCTTCCAGACCAACACCGAGGTGGCCGCCGCGCTGTACCGGCAGGCGCGCGAGTGGGTCGAGGAGGCTGCGCCGGCGTCGCTGTGGGACCTGTACTGCGGCGTCGGCGGGTTCGCGCTGCACTGCGCGGCGCCCGGACGCGAGGTCACGGGCATCGAGATCTCGGCCGAGGCCGTCGCGTCGGCCCTGACCACGCGCGACGAGCTCGCGGCCGCCTCGCCCGACGGCGCCGCGGCGATGGCCGGTGTGCGGTTCGCGGCGGGCGACGCGACCGCGTTCGCGCTGGACCCCTCCGCCGTGCCGGAGATGGTGGTCGTCAACCCGCCGCGGCGCGGCATCGGCCCCGACCTGGCGCGCTGGCTCGAGGCCTCCGGCGTGCGCCACGTGCTGTACTCCAGCTGCAACGCCGCCACGCTCGCGCGAGACCTGGCCGAGATGCCGTCGCTGCGCCCGGTGCGCGGCCGGCTGCTCGACATGTTCCCGCACTCGCGGCACTACGAGGTGCTGACGCTGCTCGAGCGCGCCTGACCGGAGAGCGCGCTGACGGGCGCTCAGCCTTTCTCGGCGCCGGCGGTCAGGCCGCCGACGAGCAGCCGCTCCGACAGGAAGAACAGCACGACGATCGGCAGGGTGAGCAGCACCGAGCCGGCCATGAGCACCGTCGTCGGCACCTCGATGCTGCCGGCGAGCTGCGACAGGCCCAGCGACACCGTCCAGCGGTCGCGGTCCTCCACGAGGAACAGCAGCGCGAAGAGGAACTCGTTCCAGGCGATCATGAACACGAACAGCCCGTTGGACACGATGGCGGGCATGGCCAGCGGCAGGCTGATGCGCCGCATCGCCTGCAGCCGCGTGCAGCCGTCGATGGCGGCGGCCTCCTCGAGCGACGCGGGGATGGTGTCGAAGTAGTTGCGCAGCATGTAGATCGACACCGCCACCACCTGCGACACGTACACGAGCAGCAGGCCGACGAGCGACCCCCGCAGCCCCACCTGGGTGAAGAACACGAACAGCGGCACGGCCAGCAGGATCGCCGGGAAGAAGTACACGGTGAGGAACAGCGCCGAGACCTGCCGGTGGCCGAAGAACCGCAGCCGGCTCACCGCGTACGCGCCGGGGATCGCCACGAGCAGCGCCAGCAGCATCGTCACCACCGCCACCAGCAGGGAGTTGCGGATGAACACGCCGAACCCCTGGCCGCCGTCGGCCACCGGGCGCAGCACCTCCGCGTACGTGCCGAGGTCCAGGTCCTCGACGGAGACCCACAGCGCGCCGGGGGCGCGCAGCAGCGAGTCGAGGGAGCGCACGCTGAGCAGCACCATGTACAGGAACGGGAACACCGCCCCCACGAGCAGCAGCACGATGACCACGGGCCGCACGACGGCGATCAGGCGGTTCTCGAGCGTGTTCCGGGAGAGGCGCGCGCCGCTCATACCAGATCCTCCCGCCGGCCGAACCACCTCAGGTACAGCCCCACCAGGACGGCGAGGATCGCGGCGAGCACGAGCGCCTGCGCGGCCGCGGCCCCGATGTCGTTGCGGGCGGTGAGGTAGTCGAACACCCGCACCGCGACCACCTCGGTGCCCGCTCCGCCGCCGGTGAGCAGGTAGATGTCGTCGAAGTTGTTGAAGGTCCAGATGAACCGCAGCACCGTGAGCACCGCGATCGTGGGCAGCAGCTGCGGCAGCAGGATGTGCCGGAACCGCTGGCTCGGGGTCGCGCCGTCCACCGTCGCGGCCTCCTCGAGCACCTCCGGCACGGCCTGCAGGCGGGCGGTGAGGAACAGGAACGCGAACGGCGCCGACCGCCACGCCTCGAAGCAGATCACCGTGAGCAGCGCGATCGGCAGCTGGACGTCCCACCCGAGGATCGTCACCGGCAGGGCGCGCTGGGACAGGAACGCCACGGGGTCGTCCCACCCGAGCCACCGCGTGCCCACGTGGTTCACGAGCCCGAACTGCGGGTGCAGCATCGTCGTCCAGACGAAGGTGGCCGCCACCACCGGCGCGACGTACGGCAGCAGCACCGCCGCACGGACCGCGCCCCGGCCGCGGAACTGCCGCCGCAGGGCCAGCGCCGCGACCAGGCCGGAGGCGATGGCCAGGGCCGTGCCCGCCACCGAGTAGACGACGGTGGTCACCAGCGCCTGGAGGAACCCGGGCGAGCCGAGCACCGCGGCGAAGTTGTCGAGGGAGAGCTCGCCGAGGAACCCCGTGTCCCGGATGTTGAGCAGGCGCACCTGCTGGAACGCCAGCGACACCGTCCACAGGATCGGCACGACGACGACCACCAGCACGATGACGAGCGTCGGCGAGATCAGGGCGAGCCCGGTGCGCGCCTCCTCGCGCCCCCGGGCCGAGCGTCGTGCGCGGCGCCCGCCGGCCGCGCTGCGCTCGGCCTCGGCGGCGGGCAGCGTGATCACTGCAAGGACTCCTGGATGGAGCGGACCGCGTCGGCCGCCGTCTGCGCCGCCTGCGCGGCGTCGCCGCCGCCCGCCACCTCGCTGACCGCCTGCGCCACCGGGTGCTCGCCCTGCGTCGCGCCGAGCAGGTCGCCCTGCCCCTGGGTGATGCCCCAGCGCGCCAGGTCCTGCGGGCCGGCCGCGACGTCGTCGATCACCTCGGCGCTGTAGAAGTCGGTGAGCGGGGCCTTGGTGTCCACGCCCACCGGCAGCGTCGCCCACGCCTCGGTGAACTGCTCCGGCTCCTCCGGCGTCCCGGTGCGCACGGGCACCTTGCCCTCCGGCGCGATCGCGATCCACGCCTCGTAGCCGTCCGACATCATGTACTCGACGAGCTCGCGCGCCCCGGCGGAGTCGGCGCCGGCGGTCACCGTCCACGACGTGATCTCGCCGAACTGGGCGGCCTCCGTGCCGTCGGGCCCCTCGATCGCGGTGACGACGCCGGAGTTCTTCGCCAGGAACGCCGGGTCGTCGGCGCACTCGGGGCAGGACGGCATCGCGTCCTCGCGCAGCCCGGCCATCTCGTCGAGCACGAAGCTGGACCAGACGAACATCGCGGCCTGGCCGGCGAAGTAGGTCGCCCGCGTCGTGTCGACGTCCTGGGCGCCCGGGACGGAGTACTGCGAGGTCAGCTGGCCGTACACGTCGAACGCGCGGACGCACTGCTCGGAGTCGAGCTGCACCTGCCCGTCGCCGTCCACCATCTCGCAGCCGTTGCCGAGCGCGAGGTGCTCGAAGGTCTGTTCCGTGAACGCGTCGCCCGGGGCGGTGGCCCCGACGAACCCGGCGACCTGGTCGGAGTCCAGCGCCTGGGCCGCCGCCAGGAGCGCGTCGTACGTCGTCGGCGGCTCGAGCCCGGCGGCCTCGAACAGGTCCGTGCGGTAGACCAGCAGCTGGGTCCACGACTCGCTGGGGATCGCGAGCTGGGTGTCGCCGTCGCGCGTGAGCTCCAGCGCCGTCTCCGTGAAGGTCGTCGGGTCGAGGGCCTCGACCACCTCGGCGACCGCGTCGGTGTCGATCAGGTCGCTCGCCGAGAGGGTGCGGACCTGCGGCAGGGAGATCGCGCCGATGACGTCGGGCACGTCGCCCGCGGCCGCGGCCGAGGTGATGAGCTGGGCGAACTGGTCCTCCGCCACCGCGACGAGCTCGACCTCGATGCCGGACTCCTCGGTGAAGGCGTCCATGATCTCCTGCGTCGCCGCCACCCGGTCCGGCAGGTCCTCCTGCACCCACACGGTCAACGGACCGCCGGCCGCCTCGCCGCCGCCGTCCCCGTCGCCGCCGCCCGTGGTGCAGGCGCCGAGCGCGACCACGAGCCCCGCCACCGCCGTTGCTGCCACTCCACGTGCGTTCACGGTGCGCCTCCTCGCGGACCGAGCCAGCGGCACGCCGGCGCCGGACCGGCGAGTCGGTGCAGGACGCCGTCGGCCTGCACCACGCGAAGTGTCGCCGCCCCCGCGTCGTCTCGCACCCCGAGCGGCCACGGGACCGCCGCGAAGGGCGCCGCAACGCAACCGTGATCTTCGCCGCAGCGCTCTGACGTGCGAGCTCACAAGTTAGGTGTGATTGTCAAGACCGCCGCCGACACGGGCGGCACGGAAGGAGGAACTCACCGTGGGTGGAATTCTCGGATGGATCGTCCTGGGCTTGCTCGCCGGCGCCATCGCGAAGGCCCTGCTGCCGGGCAAGCAGGCTGGCGGCTGGCTCGCCACGCTGATCCTGGGTGTCGTGGGCGCGCTGCTCGGCGGCTGGCTCGGGTCCCTGCTCTTCGACGCCCCGCTGCGCGACTTCTTCTCCCTGCAGACCTGGATCCTCGCGATCGTCGGGTCCATCATCGTGCTCCTCATCTGGGGCGCGATCACCGGGCGACGTCGCGCCTGACGTCCGCGCACGACGCGGACGCACGAAGGAGGCCGCTCCCTGCGGGGGCGGCCTCCTTCGTGCGTGGGGCCCGGCCGGCAGGCCCGCGGCGGCGTCGGGTGGTCCCGGGTGGTCCCGTGCGCGCAGCGCGGGGACCGCTGCCGGGACGCAGCGCCGGGGACGACGACGCCCCGGCGCGCCGCGCGCCGGGGCGTCGAGCCCGAGCCGGAGACGCTCCGGCGCTCGGGTCAGTGGTGGTCGCGCCGGTCCCCGAACGTGTCGTGGGCGGCGTCCTTGACCTTCTCGCCGGCCTGCTTGACGTTCGCGCCGCCCTGCTCGGCCCGGCCCTCGGCCTTCATCGAGTCGTCGTCGCGGGCGTCGCCGATCGCCTCCTTCGTCTTGCCCTTGAGCTCCTCGGCCTTGTTCTGGATCTTGTCGTCGAGACCCATCACTCACTCCTTCGAAGACGTCGATCGGTCAGGCCCGACGGCGGTGAGCCGCCGGCAGCGGCGGGATGCCGTCCCCGGCGCCCCGTCACCCCTCCACGGCAGCACGGATCAGGGCCGTTCGCACGGTGGCCTCGGGCGACGGGCACCCTCCTCGCCGGCCCCCGGCCGGCGTCCACCACCGCCGGCACCCTCCGCCGTCGACGGCTGGAGAAGCAGGACGAAACCAGGCGAGTTCCGTCCTGCTTCTCCAGCCGTCGGCACCGAATACGGGTGCCGGGAATGGAACGTGCGGGCTCCTGCTTGAGACCGATGCAAGACGACCGGTCACATTCGGTGACCGGCCGACCAGCCTCACAGCAAGGGGAAGCGTCATGGCACGCATCGCGGTCGGCACGGAGAACAGCACCACCATCGAGCTGCACTACGAGGACAAGGGCTCGGGCCGGCCCGTCGTCCTGATCCACGGGTTCCCGCTCGACGGGAGCTCGTGGGAGGGCCAGGTCCCGGAGCTGCTCGACGCGGGCTTCCGCGTGATCACCTACGACCGGCGCGGGTTCGGCCGGTCGAGCCAGCCGTCGACCGGCTACGACTACGACACCTTCGCGGCGGACCTGAACGTGCTCATGGAGACCCTCGACCTGCGCGACGCGATCCTGGTCGGCTTCTCGATGGGCACCGGCGAGGTGGCCCGCTACCTCGCCCGGTACGGCTCCGACCGCGTGGCCAGGGTCGCCTTCCTCGCCAGCCTCGAGCCCTACCTGGCGATCACCGACGACAACCCCGACGGCGCCGCCCCGATGTCGTTCTTCGAGGACATCGCCGCGACCGTGAAGAAGGACCGGTACGCCTACTTCACGAGCTTCTACCAGGACTTCTTCAACCTGGACGAGAACCTGGGCAGCCGGATCAGCGAGGAGGCCGTGCGCAACGCGTGGAGCATCGCCGCCGGCTCGGGCCCCATCGCCTCCGCCGCCGCGCCGCTGACGTGGCCCACGGACTTCCGCGCCGACATCGAGAAGGTCGACGTGCCGGCCCTGATCCTGCACGGCACCGCCGACCGGATCCTGCCGATCGACGCCACCGGGCGCCGGTTCGCCAAGGCCCTGCCGGACGCCGAGTACGTCGAGATCGAGGGCGCGCCGCACGGCCTGCTGACCACGCACACCGCCGAGGTCAACGAGGCGCTGCTCGAGTTCGTCACCCAGGCCTGACCCGCAGGGCTGCAGGGCCGGGCCCGATCCGCGAGGATCGGTCCCCCGGCTCGGCCACCCCGGGCCCTCCGGCGGAGCGGACGCTCTTCCGGAGGGCCCGGGCGCACGCCGCGCGACCGCACCACCAGCCCCCGCCCGCCGCGGGGCACCGTCCGTCGAGGAGCACCCCATGCCCAGGCCCAGCCTCCGCGAGGCCATCGTCGAGTCCGCCACCACGCAGTTCCACCTGCACGGGTACAACGGCACCGGCGTCGCGGCGATCACCGCGGCGGCGGGTGCGCCGAAGGGCTCCTTCTACAACCACTTCGCGAGCAAGGAGCAGCTCGCGCTCGAGGTCGTCGACCGCTTCGCCGGCGGGATGGGCCTCGAGATGCTCACCGACACCGCGGTGGCTCCGCTGGAGCGCGTCCGCGCCCACTTCGCCTTCCTCGCCGGCGCGCTCGAGGAGCACGCGTTCCGCCGCGGGTGCCTGCTCGGCAACCTCGCGGTGGAGACCGCCGTCGACGGCCCCGAGGTGGCCGCACGCGTCACCGGGTTCTTCGAGCGGTGGTCCGCGGCGCTGGCCGGCGTGATCCGCGAGGCGCAGGCGGACGGGAGCGTGCCCGCGCACGTGGACGCCGACGTCGTCGCCGACGAGCTCATCGACCTCTACGAGGGGCGCACCATGCGCGCCCGCACCACCGCCGGCCCGGCCGGCATGCGGCACCTGCTCGACCACGCGCTGCCGCGCCTGCTCGAGCTGCCGCGCGCCTGACGACGGTCCGTCAGGCCCGCGCCCGCGGGTCGCTCAGGTACCCGGTACGGCGCAGCACCCGCTCGGCCGGGACGGTCAGCAGCGGCGGCACGCTGCACGCGAGCGCGACCAGTGCGCGCAGCCAGCCCCAGCGCAGGCGCACCGCGGCGGCGAGGGTCACCACGACGTAGAGGACGAACGCGGCGCCGTGCAGCCGGCCGAACAGCCACACGCCCGCCTCGGTGGTCTCCGTGACGTACTTGAGGAACATCCCCACGAGCAGGCCGGCCCACGTGAACGCCTCGACGAGCGCGACGACGGCGAACAGCCGCCCCAGGGGCGTCATCGACGGCGCGGCAGGGCGCCCGGCCGCCGTGGCGGTCGCCGGGCCGGCGGCGGGTGTGGCGGCGCCGGGCGGGGCGGTGCCGGGCGTGGCGGTGCCGGGCGTGGCGGTGCCGGCCTCCGCGGGCTCGGTCGAGGAGCGGGGCGGGACGGTCATGCTCGGGCCTCTCGTTCGTCGGCGTCGACGGCCACGGGGTCGTGGTCGTCGGCCGGGCCGTCGGGGTCGGAAGGGTCGGACGGCTCGGACTGTGCGGCGGCGAGCGCCACGGTGCGCACGCGCCGGTCCTCGACGCGGGTCACGCGCAGCTCGCGGCCGTCGTCGAGCGCGACGGCGTCGCCGGGCTCGGCGAGCCGGCCGAGGCGGGCCATGAGGTAGCCGGCCACGGTCTCGTACGGGCCGTCCTCGAGCTCGACGCCCGTGGCGTGGGCGAACTCCTCGATGGTGAGCCCGGCGTCGTAGGTGCCGTCGGCGTGCGCGGGCACGGTCGGGTCGTACTCGTCGCGGATGTCGCCGACGAGCTCCTCGACCAGGTCCTCCAGCGTGACGATGCCGTCGGTGCCGCCGTACTCGTCCACCACCAGGGCCATGTGCGTGCCGCCGCGGCGCATCGCCGACATCGTGGGCAGCAGGCGGTTGGTGGTGGGCAGCGCCAGCAGCGGGCGGGCGACGTCGAGCAGCGTGGTCGCGCCGTCCCCGGCGTCGGCCGCACCGTCGGCCGCGCCGCCCCGCACGCCCCGGCCGGCGCGCCGCGGCGGCGCGAACAGGTCGCGCACGTGCACGAACCCGATGACGTCGTCGAAGTCCTCCCCCGTCACCGGGTAGCGGGAGTACGGCAGGTCGCGGGTGCGCTCGGCGGCCTCCGCGAGCGTCAGGGACGCCTCGAGGAACGCCACCTCGCCGCGCGGGCGCATCACCTCGCCGAGCGTCCGGTCCGAGGCGGCGAAGACGCCGTCGAGGATCTCGCGCTCGTCGTCGTCGAGGCCCCGGTGGGCCTGGACGATGCCGCGCAGCTCGTCCTCGCTCATCTCCTCGCTGCGGGCGCTCGGGTCGCCGCCCAGCAGGCGCACGACGGCGTCGGTGGAGCGCGACAGCAGCCACACCACCGGCCGCATGACCGTGGCGAACCGGTCCAGCGGCGGGCCGACCACGAGCGCGACCTGCGCCGCGCGCTGCAGCGCGATGCGCTTGGGCACGAGCTCGCCCAGCACCAGCGACAGGTACGCGATCACCAGCGTCAGCACCACCAGCGACAGCGTCGCGGCGAGCCCGGCCGGCAGGCCGACGCCCTCGAGCAGCGGCGCGAAGTCGGGGGCCAGGGTCGAGGCGCCGTACGCGGCGGAGAAGAACCCGGCGACCGTGACGCCGATCTGCACCGCGGCGAGGAAGCGGTTGGGGTCGCGAGCGACGGAGGCGACGCGGCGGCCGCGGCCACCACGCTTGTCGAGCTCGGCGAGCTGGCCCTCGCGCAGGGACACCAGGGCGAGCTCCGTGCCGGCGAACACGCCGCCCACCAGCACGAACACGAGGACGAGGGCCGCGTTGCGCCAGGTCTCAGCGTCCACGGCGCACCACCCCCTCGCGCAGGTCCGGACAGGTCGCAAGGGTGCCGGCGCGCACGCCGGTACTGCTGCTGGGGTCCATGGTCCTTCCGTGGGGTCGCGGCGCCGGCGCGCTGCCGGCGGGGCTCGGCACGCGGGGTGCCGTCGCGAGGGTCAACGCGCGCGAGGGCCGCAGAAGTTCCCCGCGCCGCCGTGTCAGGCGCGTCACGGTCCGCGGCGCCGGGCCCGGTCAGGCCGGCGCGGCCGTCATCTGCACGACGACGTCGTCGACGTGCGCCCGGAACCGGGGGCACGTGGCGATGTCGTGCGACCGGCACCGCAACGCGTGCAGGGTCATCTCCCGCGACCGCTCCATCTCGGCCATCCGCCGCTCGAGCTCGGCCACGTGCGCCTCGAGGATCTCGTGGCGGTTGCGGGCCTCGCCGTCGAGCATGACCCTGATCTGCTCCAGGCTCATCCCGGCGTCCTTGCTGCGGACGACGACGGCGACGCGCACGACGTCGTCGCGGCCGTAGCGGCGGCGCCCGGAGGCGTCGCGGGCGGGACGCAGCAGGCCCTCGTCCTCCCAGTACCGCAGCACGTGCGAGCCCAGGCCGAACCGCTCGGCCACCTCGCCCACCGACCACGTCCGCTCCCCCGTTGACCTCATGTCGACATGAAGTCACAGACTCGGCACCAGGCGCAAGACGCCGCTGCGCGCCGACCGGCGCACCGAGCACGCACCCGACGCGCACCGACCCCAGGAGGACCCCATGAGCACCCACCCCACCGAGACGGACGCCGCGACCGAGGCCGGAACCGGGACCGGCACGGCGACCGGGACCGGCACCGGGCACGGCCGGCCGCTGGACGCCGTCGTCGTCGGCGGCGGGCCGGCCGGCCTCCAGGCGGCCCTCACCCTCGGCCGCATGCACCGGTCCGTGCTGCTGCTCGACTCCGGCAGCTACCGCAACGACTGGGCCGAGCACATGCACAACGTCGTGACGCACGACGGACGCCCGCCCGCCGAGTTCCGCGCGGCGGCGCGCAAGGACGTCGCCGCCTACGACACCGTCGAGGTCCGCGACGCCGCCGCGGTCACCGTCGCCCGGGTCGGCGGGGACGGCGGCAAGGACGGCGGGGACGGCAGCGGCGGCGGGGACGGGAGCGACGGCGGCCGCTTCCGCGTCGAGCTCGAGGACGGCACGGCGGTGACCGCGCGCACGGTGCTCCTCGCGACCGGGCTGCGCGACACCCTGCCGGACGTGCCCGGGCTCGACGAGCTGTTCGGCACGGTCGCGGCCCACTGCCCGTACTGCCACGGGCACGAGTTCTCCGGCACGCCCGTGGCCGTGCTCGGCAGCGGCCCGCACGTGGCCAAGGTCGCGTTCCTCGTCGAGCGCATCGCCTCGCGCGTCGTCGTCCTCGCCGACGGGGACGAGCTCGAGGCCGGTGTCCGCCGCGTGCTCGAGCACGCCGGCGTCGAGGTGCGGCCCGAGCCCGTGACGGGCGTGCAGCGCGACGGCGACGGCGCGCGCGTGTCGTTCGCTTCCGGGCCGGACGAGGCGGTGGGCGGGCTGTTCGTGGCGCCCGCGACGGCGCAGGCGGCGCCGTTCGCCGAGCAGCTCGGGCTGACGACGCTGGCCTCCGGCTGCGTGGAGATCGACCCGTTCGGCCGCACCAGCGAGGCGGGCGTCTTCGCCGCCGGCGACATGGCCCACTCCGCGGCGCTGCCCATGCCGCAGTCGGCCGTGCTCGCGGCCGCCACGGCCGGGCTCACCGCCGCCACCGGCATCGACGCCCACCTGATCGCGGAGGACCACCACCTGCCGACGTGACCGTCGCGGCGGCGGGCGGCCGGGCGGGTGGCCCGGCGGGTGGCCCGCCGGGCGGCTGGTGGGGTCAGCGGGGCACGACGACGGCGGCGCCGTCGCGGTCCGTGTCATCCGCGTCGTCCGCGCCGTCCGGACGGGCGCCGGTCGCCGGCTCGAGGCGCGGCACCGCTAGCGCCGCGATCGCCGTCGTCGCCGGGATGGCCAGCACGAGCCCGATCGAGCCGACGAGCGTGCGCACCACCTCCTCGGCGATCTCGCCGGAGCTCAGCGCGTTGCCCAGCGGCTGGTCGATGAGCCACAGGTTCATGAGGATCGCCAGGGCCGCCCCGACGTACGCGAAGGCCATGGTGTAGACCGTCGAGGCGATGTGGTCGCGCCCGATGCGCATGGCGCGGGCGAACAGGACGCGGCGCGGGGCGTGCGGGGCGACCTCGCGCAGCTCCCACACCGCGGAGGCCTGGGTGATGGTGACGTCGTTGAGCACGCCCATGCCGGCCAGCACCAGGCCGCACAGCGCGATCCCGCGCAGGTCGAGGCCGGGCGCGAGCGACGGCAGCCACATCGCCTCCTCGCTGCTGGCGCCGGTGACGTGCGAGGCGCCCGACGCCCACGCGCCGATGCCCGCGGTGAGCGCCAGGCCGACCAGCGTGCCGAGCAGCGCCGTCGACGTGCGCACCGTGAACCCGTGCGCCAGGTAGAGCACCACGAACATCACGGCGGACGACGTCACCAGCGCCACGCCCATCGCCGAGTGCCCGGCGAGCAGCGTGGGGATGGTGAACAGCATGAACACCGCGAAGGCGAAGCCCAGGCCGGCCAGGGCCGCGAGCCCGCGCCAGCGGGCGACCAGCAGCACGACCAGCACGAACAGCACCGCGAGCAGCGCCAGCGGCGCCTCGCGCTGGAAGTCGATGAACGCGTACGGGGCCGGCTCGTCGCCGAGCACCTCGATGTACAGGGTCACGACCCCCTCGCCGGGCTCCGGCGCGGCGATGCCGTCCTGGGCCTGCATGCGCGACGCGGTGCCGTCGGCGGTCTCGATCGGGTAGGTGTTCGTCACCTCGTCGAGGGGGCCTGTGACGGTGGCGTCGACCAGGCGGGAGCCCTCGGCGGCGAGCGGCGCGCGGTCCGGCACCTCGCCGCCGGCCGGCCAGAGGCTCAGCAGCCCCCAGACCGTGGCGAGCAGCGCGGGCAGCAGGGCCGCGGCGAGGACGATCCGCGTCCGGGCCGACGCCGGCGCGGGGCGGGCAGCGTGCGGGTGCGCGTGTCCGTGGGGCATGCGGGCAGGGTGGCACGCGCCGGCCGCGGCACGGCCGAGGCGGCCGGGCGTGCCGCCGGTCCCGGGACTTCCCCCGTCCGGTCGGCCAGCGCCGTGCGAGGCGCCCCGCACGCCCGTCGCGGGAGGGCCCGTTCCCGTCTGTTCGGTGATCCGTCGGCCGATCGGCGATCCGGATCACCGATCGGCCGACGGATCACCGACCAGACCCGAGGCGACGCCGGTGCTCACGCCCACCGACGAGGACGCCGTCGGGCGCAACGGCTCAGGACCGGCTCAGTACGCGACGCCGATCTGCTCGCGGCGGTGGGCGCCCTTCTCGATCTCGTCGACGACGGCGAGCGCGAGGTCGGCGCCGGAGAGGTGCGAGCCGCCCTCGGCGTCGAAGATCGCCACCTCGCCGCCCACGCGGTACTCGCCGCGGCGCTCGCCCGGGTTGAAGGCGCCGAACGTGGCGGCCGGGCTGACGAACAGCCAGTCGAACGACTCCGGCGTGCCCTGCAGCGTCGGCACGAGCGCGGCCACCTCGCGGGCCTCGCCGGCGAACTCGGCCGGTACCTGGTCGGTGTCCGCCACCCGCGGGCCGCCCGCCTCGAGCCGCAGGGTGCTCCACCCGCCCACGAGCACGAAGCGGGCGCCCTCGCGCTGCGCCAGCTCGACGACCTCCGCGTACGCCTCGCCCAGGCGGCCCTCGAGCGCGCCGCGCGGCGAGAGCGCGCCGACGACGACGTCCGCGCCGCGGACCGCCGTGGCCAGCGCGTCGCCCTCGAGCACCTCGCCCTGGACGTAGCGCACGCCGTCCACCGGCGTGGCCGGCACGGAGCGGCTCAGGCTCGTGACCTCGTGGCCCCGGCCTGCGGCCTCGGCGACGATCGCGGCGCCCGCGTACCCGGTGCCTCCGACGACGGTGATGTTCATGCGACCCAACCTTCCTGATCGGTGTGCCGGGGATCCCAGCGGTGTCCGACGCCTCCGGCCCTTCCGGCGCGGCGACGCCTCGGTTACCGTAGGAGACCAACTCCCCTTCGGGAAGAAGGCACTTCGTGGTAACCACCTCTGCGCCCGGCACCGCACACGGCACCGCGCACGACACCGCGCACGACGTCGCGCCCGACGTCGTGCCCGACGTCGTGCGCCTCGGCGACCGCCCCGAGGGCAACCCGTACCTGGCCGGCTGCCCCACCCGGCACATCCTCGACCGCATCGGCGACCGCTGGACGGTGCTCGTGGTCGGCGTGCTGTCCGAGGGCACGGCGCGGTTCAGCGAGCTGCGCCGCCGCGTCGACGGAATCTCGCAGAAGATGCTCACCCAGACCCTGCGCGAGCTCGAGCGCGACGGGCTGGTCTCCCGCACCGTGCACGCCGAGGTGCCGGTCCGCGTCGAGTACTCCCTCACCCCCGCCGGGCGCAGCCTCACCGGCCCGCTCAAGGCGCTCGAGGACTGGTCGGTGGAGCACCTCCACGCCGTGCTCACCGCCCGCCAGGCGTACGACGGCGACCACGCCGTCTGATCACGCCGCCTACCACGTCGACTCCCCGGCCGGGGCGGCCCGCCGGCTCGCCGAGACCTGAGTTGTGGTCGCCTCTGCGTCGCGAGGGGCGGCCACTACTCAGGTCTCGGCGCAGGGGCCGGGTGGAGGGGCGAGGTCCAGGGCGGCCGGCGCGCCGCCTAGGGTGGTGCCCGTGGGACATCTGGTGCGGTGGGTGCGCGGGCTGCTGGTGGGCAGCACCGCGCTCAGCCTCGCCGTCGGCGCCCACGTGCTCGCCGGCGACGGCCTGCCCACGACGGGCATCGCCCTCGCCGCGCTGGTCGCCACCGTGCTGCCGGCCGCCGTCTGGCTCACCCGCGGGCCGCTGAGCCTGCCCCGCGTGCTCCCCGTCGCGGCGGCGCTGCAGGTGGCCCTGCACATCGAGCTGAGCGTTCTCGCCCACGGCGGGCACGCCGCCGCCGGCGTGCACACCGGGGCCCCGCACGCCGGCCATGCCGCGCACCTCGACCCGGCGGCGCTGCAGGCGCTCCTGCAGCAGCAGGCCGCGCTCGCCGGGCCCGCCGCGCACGACCTGGTCCCGTCGGCCCCGATGCTCGCCGCCCACGCGGTCGCGGTGCTGGTCACCTGCGTCGTGCTGGCCACGGGCGACCGCGCCGCCGCCTGGCTGCTGACCTGGCTGTCC
Source organism: Puerhibacterium sp. TATVAM-FAB25 (assembly GCF_046535855.1). Taxonomy (NCBI): domain Bacteria; kingdom Bacillati; phylum Actinomycetota; class Actinomycetes; order Micrococcales; family Promicromonosporaceae; genus Puerhibacterium; species Puerhibacterium sp. TATVAM-FAB25. The sequence goes on from NZ_JAXUAK010000005.1 coordinate 111,477, forward strand.
GCCGTCGCGCTGCTGGTGCGCGCGGCCGTGCAGCCCCTGCCGGGCGCGCGGCGCCGCGGCGTCGTCGTCGACCCCCTGCAGCCCCGCCGCACCCTCGACCGCCTGGGCGCCGGGGGCCTGCGGTTCCGCGGGCCGCCGCTCCGGCTCCCGGCCGCCCGCGCCGCCCGCGCCGCGCACGTCGTGCGCGCGGGCCTCGCGGCCGCCTGCTGACCCGCTCCTCGGCCGAGGGGCGGGTGCCCCGCGCACGCCCTCACCCAGGAGCTTTCCCATGCATGCACGTCCCGTCCTGCGCCGCGCCCTCGTCACGGCCGGCGCGGCCCTCACCCTGACCGCGCTCGCCACCGCCCCCGCGTCGGCGCACGTGCGCGTCACCCCCGACGGCGAGGCCGCGGCCGGCGGCTACGCCGTCCTCACCTTCCGCGTCCCGAACGAGTCCGCCACCGCCGCCACCACCGCGGTCGAGGTGTCGCTGCCCACCGACACCCCGCTGGCGAGCGTGTCCGTGGAGCCAGTGCCGGGTTGGACCGCCGAGGTCGAGCGGGCTCCGCTGCCCGAGCCCGTCGAGCTGCACGGCACCGAGGTCACCGAGGCGCCGGTGCGCATCACCTGGACCGCCGACTCCCCCGAGGCGGCCCTCGCCGACGGCGAGTTCCAGCACTTCACCATCTCGGCCGGCCCGCTGCCCGAGGTCGACGCGCTGATGCTGCCCACCACGCAGACCTACACCGACAGCACCGTCGTCGCGTGGGACGAGCCCACGCCCGCGTCCGGCGAGGAGCCGGAGCACCCGGCGCCGGTGCTGCAGGTGTCGGCGGCCGCGGGCGCGCACGGGGCGGCCGACGCCACCAACGCCACGGACGTTGACACCACTGCCGACGACGCCGCGGCCGACGACGCGGCGTCCGGCTCCGGCCTCGGCACCGCGCTGGGCGCCGCCGGGCTCGGCCTCGGCCTCGTCGGCGCCGTGACCGGCACCGTGGCCGTCGCCCGCACGCAGCGCCGCGCCGCCGTGGCGGCCCCCGCGGGCGCCGACGGCGGGGCTTCCGCGGACGGCGAGGCGACGCGGTGACGGCCCGCACCGGGCGGCGCACCCTTCGGACCGCCGTGCGGCGCGCCGCCGCCGTCGCCGTGGCCGCGGCCCTCGCCGGGCCGGGCCTGCTCACGGTGACGGCGGCCCCGGCGTCGGCGCACAACTCGCTGGTGAGCACCGACCCGGAGGCCGACCGGACGCTCGCCGAGCCGCGCGACCAGGTGACGCTGACGTTCGACGACGTCGTGCTCGACCTGGGCGGCGGCGAGGGCACCGGCGGCACCGTGCTCGACGTCACCGGGCCCGACGGCACGCACCACGCGACCGCGTGCCCGTCGGTCGTGGACCGCACGGTCAGCGCGCCGGTCGCGCTGGGCGAGGCGGGCACGTACACGGTGACGTGGCGGGTGGTCTCCGCCGACGGCCACCCGATCAGCGGGCGGTACGCGTTCGACTACGCGCCGCCCGCGGGCACGCCGGCCACCGCCGGCACGGCCGCCGCGGCGTGCGGTGCGCCCGCCGACGACGCGGACGGCACCGAGAGCGACGAAGGCACCGCGGGCGACGCGGGCGCCGGGTCGGCGGAGGCCGGCGAGCCCGCCGCCTTCGCGGGCTCGAGCTGGGGCGTGAGCCCGGGCGCGGCCGTCGGCATCGCGACGGGCACCGCCGTCGTCGGCGCCGCCGTCGTTCTCGTCGCGCTGCGGCTGGCGCGCCGGCGCTGACGCCTGCCTCGGGCCGCAGGTCACCCGCACCGTGCGGGTGACCTGCGGCCCCGGCGGGTCACCCGCCGCCGTTCCGCGGCTACCGTGGAGGTTCGAGGAGGCAGCATGGCGCACGGTCACGACCACGGCGGGGTCGGCGGGGTCGGCGCGGGCTCGGCGCCCGGGCAGCGGCGGCGGCTCGCCGTCGCGCTCGCCATCACGACGGCGGTGCTCGTCGCCGAGGTGGTCGGCGCCGCGGTCACCGGCTCGCTCGCGCTCCTGGTCGACGCCGGCCACATGCTCACCGACGCCGGCGGGCTCCTGCTCGCGCTGGTGGCGGCCTCGCTCATGGCCCGGCCGGCGACGTCGCGCCGCACATGGGGCTGGCGCCGGGCGGAGGTGGTGGCCGCGGGGGTGCAGGCCGCGATCCTGCTCGCCGTCGGCGTGTACGCGCTGGTGGAGGGCGTGCGGCGGCTCACCGCGCCACCCGAGGTGGAGCCGACCGGGATGCTCGTCGTCGGCGTCGTCGGGCTCGTGGCGAACGTCGTGTGCCTCGCCGTGCTGGCCGGCGGGCGCACCGCCAACCTCAACCTGCGCGCCGCGTTCCTCGAGGTGGCCGCGGACGCCCTCGGGTCGGTGGCCGTCATCGCCGGCGCCGTCGTCGTGGCGACCACCGGCTGGCAGCGGGCCGACGCCGTGGCCGGCATGCTCGTCGCCGCGTGGATCGTGCCGCGGGCCGTGACGATCCTGCGGGAGTCCGGCGACGTGCTGCTGGAGACGACGCCAACGGGGCTCGACCTCGACGCCGTGCGGGCCCACCTGCTCGCGCTGCCGCACGTGCGGGAGGTGCACGACCTGCACGCCGGCCGCATCTCCACCACCCTGCCGGTGCTCAGCGCGCACGTGGTGGTCGACGACTCCTGCTTCCGCGACGGGCACGCCCCCCAGGTGCTCGACCAGCTCCAGGACTGCGTGGCCCGGCACTTCCCGGTGAGCGTGGAGCACTCGACGTTCCAGCTCGAGCCGGCGGGGCACGCCGCGCACGAGCACCACGAGGCCTGCTGAGCGGGGACGCCCGTGGCCGACGAGGAGGGTCCCGTGCAGGACGGGTCCAGCGGCACGACGTCGGACCCGCACGACGCCGCCCCGCGCGGCCGTGACCGCAGGCGCAACCTTCCGGACGTCCCCCGGGAGGCGCTCGTCGACGCCGTCGCCGACCGGCTGCGCGAGCGCGTCTACGTCACGTTCACCGCGCTCGCGGTGCTGCTCGCTCTCGGTGCCCACGGCGAGGACCTGGGGGCTGGGCCCGCGGCCGCGAGCCTGGTCATCACCACCGTCGGCACGGTGCTGGCCGCCGCCGTCGCCGAGCTGCTCGCCCACGTCGCCGTGCACGCCGAGCTGCCCGGCCGGTCGGTGCTGCGGCGGACGGCGTGGGTGAGCCTCGGCGCCTCCACCACGGCGGTCCTGCCCCTGCTGCTGCTCGGTGCGGCGGCCCTCGGCTGGTGGGAGGTGGGAACAGCGCTGGTCGCCGGGTCCGTGGCGCTCGTCATGACGCTGGTGCTCATCGGCTGGCTCGGGGTGCGGCGCACGCGCCTGCCGTGGTGGCAGAAGGTGCTCGCCCTCGCGGTGCTGGCGGCGCTGGGCACGCTCGTGCTCGTCCTCAAGATGCTGGCGCACTGACCTGGGGCGCACCATGGGCGCACGACGGGTGCGCGGAGGGCGTGCCCGAGGACCGGACCACGGAGGACGCCATGGGATCGCGCTCCGTCAGGAACACACAGGTGAGGCCCGCGAGCATCGCGATCAACCTCGCGAGGGCCGGGGCGTCGAGGACGACGACCACGGAGGCGAAGGGCATGAAGACGAAGGGCATGAAGACGAAGGGCACGAAGACGAAGGGCACGAAGGTTGGGGGCGCGCACGGCAAGGGCGCGCGCCGGGGCCGGCTGAAGGGCGTGTACACCGCCGCGATGGCGTCCGTGGCCGTCGCCGCCGTCGTCAAGGAGCTGCGCCTGCCGGCCGACCAGCGCACCTGGCACGGCAAGGTCGCCGGCCTGGTGCCCTACGACTTCCGCTTCCCCACGATGGCCCGCCTGAAGGAGCGGATGTGGGCACCGGAGAGCTCGCAGCTGGTCAACCCGCGGGCGTTCGGCGTCGGCTGGACGCTCAACGTGGGCCGCGTCGTCGCCGTGGTCCGGGAGCGGGTCGGGCGCTGACCCCCGTCAGTGCGTGAGCTTGAGCCCGATCACGCACCCGACGAGCCCGGCGATGAGCAGCAGCCGCACCACGGAGACCGGCTCGGCGCCGGTGAGCATCCCGTAGACGACGGTCAGCGCCGCGCCGATGCCCACCCAGACGGCGTAGGCGGTGCCGACGGGCAGGTCGCGCATCGCGTACGCGAGGCCGCCCATGCTCGCGACGACGGAGATGCCGAAGACGACGGTCGGCCAGAGCCTCGTGAAGCCCTCCGAGCGGTCGAGCGCGGTGGCCCACACCGCCTCGAGGGCGCCGGAGAGGACGAGGACGAACCAGGACATGGTGATCACTCCACCGCGCCGTCTTGTCGCACACCGGGTACGGCGCCCTCGTCCGGGAGCCCGCCGACCTCGCGGCGGGCTCTGGCGGCGAGGTTCTCACACGGGGGTGCCGGGGTCAAAGGCGGGAGCACGGAGGGTGCGCGGGCGGCGGCCACGGGGCCGCCGGCCCGGCCGGCGCGGTCAGCGCAGGACGAGCGCGAGGTATGCGCGCAGGTGGGCGGCCATGTCGACGCGCTCGGCCCGGGGGCCGTCCAGCGACATGAGCCACTGCACCTGCAGCCCGTCCATGAGCGCGATGATCGAGCGCGCCGCCTGGGCCGGCTCCACCCCCGGCGCCAGGCCGCCCCGGGCGGCGTGCGCCTCGAGCACCTCGGTGGACTGCTCGACGAGCCGGTCGTACCGGCGCCTGAAGTACTCGTGCGCCGGGTGCTCCGGCGTCGTGGCCTCGGTGGACAGCCCCGCGAACAGCTCGACCAGCGGCCGGCGCACCTGGTTGCGCTCGACGATGCGCACCAGCGCCTCGAAGTAGTCGGTGCCGCGCGCCAGGTCCTCCGCGAAGGCCTCGTTGTCCACGGCGTCCCGGTACTCGAGCACCGCCTCCAGCAGCGCCGCCTTGGTCGGGAAGTGGTGCAGCAGGCCCGGGTGCGAGATGTCGGCGCGCGCGGCGATGTCGCGCAGGGAGGCACCGTGGTAGCCCACCTCGGCGAACGCGAGGATGGCCGTCTGGATGATCTCGGCGCGCTTGGCGCGGCCCTTGGCGTACCCGCGGCCGCGCCCGTTCGTGGCCGGACCGCTCGTCGTCTCCGCCGTGGTGCTCGCGGACATGCCGTCTCCGATCCGTCGTCAGCGACGGTGCCGGGGCAGCACCGCCACAGCAAATCCTACCGTGCGCACGGTTTCTCCCGGTACGTTCCTGGACGGCGCCTGGGCGCCACCCGGATGCCCAGATGTCGTAGGTCCAGGACACGCCGGCGGCTCCGAGGATCCGCCGGCGTGTCTCGCACCCACGACGAGGCAGGTCAGGCGATCGCGAGCCCGTCGCCGAACCGGAACAGCGGGTCGGCGGTGTCGAACGGGACGTCCTCGCGCGACGCCTCGACGGCGGCCATCGACCGCGGCAGGTCGAACGGCAGGCGCCCCTCGGGCGGCACGGTGCCGGTGAGGGCGTCGAGCAGCGCCGGCAGGCCGGCGCCGAAGTTCACCACGACGGTCGCGGCGGCCTCGACGACCGGGGCGAGGATCGCCGGGCGGTCGAGGTAGACGTCGACGACCGCGGGCACCCGCCCTGCGACGTCGCGCACGTGCGCCACGACGTCGGCCGGGAACTCGAGCGACCCGGCGTGGAAGAAGCTCTCGAAGCCCGGCCCGCGCTCCTCGAACGGCGCCTTGAGGCGCAGCAGCGCGACGTCGGCCTCCTCCGGCGTGGCGACCAGGGCGACCCCGTGGCCGGCGGTCTCGCCGTCGGCCAGGCCCTCCGCGTAGATCCGCAGCCCCGCCGCGAGCGGCAGCCGGGCCGCGCCGTCGGCGGCGTTCTGCAGCACGGTGACCGAGCGGGACTGCGCCCGGCGCCCGGTGGCCACGAGGTCGGGGTGGCCGACGACGCGCTCGGCGGCGTCCTCGTCCACGTACCGGCGCTCGTCGAAGAGCCCGAGCACGAGCTTCTCGGTGAGCAGGCGGCGCACGGAGACGTCCAGGCGCTCCTCGCTCACCCGGCCGGCGCGGACCAGCTCCACCACCAGCTCGGGGCACGCCTCGCCGCCGAGCTGGTCGGCGCCGGCGTCGAGGATCTTCTCGACGCGCTCCAGCGGGGTCAGGTGCTCCACGCCCCAGGCCCGCGCGGGGAACGGCCGGCCGAACATCTCAGCGTCGGTGACCAGGCCCCAGTCGGTGCAGACGATCCCGTCGAACCCGAGCCGCTCGCGCAGCAGGCGGGTGAGGACCTGCTTGTTGAACCCGAACCCGACCTCCTCGATCGGCTCCGGGCCGTCGCCGAGGTCCACCTCGAGGCCCACGGGCATGCCGTAGTACGGCATCATCTGCCGCGTCCCGGCCGCGATGAGCGCCGGGAACGGCTCGAGGTGGGTGTCGAACGCCCCGCCCGGGTAGACCTGCTCGCGCCCGTACGGGAAGTGCGGGTCCTCGCCGTCCTGCTGCGGCCCGCCGCCCGGGAAGTGCTTGGTCATGGTGGACACCGACTCGGCGCCGAAGCCGCCGTCGAGGCCCCGGGCCCGGGCCACCTCGCCGGTGGCCTGGAACCCGTGCACGTAGGCCGCGCCGAGGCGGGCGGTGAGGGCGGCGTCCTCCCCGAAGGTGCCGCTGCCGCGCGCCCAGCGCGGCTCGGTGGCGAGGTCCACCTGCGGGTGCAGCGCGGTGCGGATGCCGACGGCGAGGTACTCCTGCCGGGCGGCGTCCGCGTGCTCCTCGACCAGGCGCTCGTCGCGGGTCGCCGCCAGGCCGAGCGTCTCGGGCCACTGCGAGAACGGACCCGAGAGCAGCGCCGTGCCGGGGTTGTCCGTGAAGGCGTTGCGCGGGTCGGTCGAGACGGTGACCGGGATGCCCAGGCGGGTCGACGCCGCGAGCCGCTGCAGGCGGTTGTGCCACGCGGCGAACTCGCGGGCCGTGCGCGGGGCGGCGAGCACGTTGAGGTGGGTCATGTGCTTGCCCACCACCATGCTGCTGGTGGCCTCCACGCCCATCGGCGAGCCGCCCTCGGCGAGCTCGCCGCCGGGGCCGATCTCCACCATGGTCTGGAAGAGCTGGCCGGCCTTCTCCTCGAGCGTCATGCGGCCGAGCAGGTCCGCCACGCGCTCGGCGACGGGGAGCGACGGGTCGCGGTAGGGGGCGTCGGCCGGCACGGCCGCGACGGGTGCGGCCGCGCCGGTGGTCACGCCGGTGGTGGTCACCGGGCCCCCTTGATGAACATCGTGCTCGCGGCGCCGACGATCGCCACGACGGCGCCGACGGTGAACATGGCCGCGTAGTTGTTGCCGTTGTCGCCGGCGGCGGCGCCCAGGGCCAGGAGCAGCGGGGCGCAGGCCGGGGCCAGCGACTGCGGCAGGGCGTTGGCGATGTTGAACACGCCCATGTTCTTGGCGGCCTCGGTCTCGCGGTTCGGCAGCACGTCGGTGACCAGGGCCAGGTCGACGGCGAAGTACGCGCCCAGGCCGGCGCCGAACAGGCCCGAGCCGACGTAGAGCAGGTTCGGCGTGCCGGCGAAGGCGAACACCAGCAGGCCGGCACCGGCCAGCACCGTGGAGACGATGACGAACACCTTGCGGCGGCCGGTGCGGTCGGAGACGGCACCGCCGGCGGACGCCGCGACGAGCAGCACGAGGGCCTGCACGACCATGAGGCGCAGCTGCCAGCTCAGCGCGGTGGGGGCGTCGAACCCGAAGCGGTCCTGGAAGTAGTAGACCTGGTAGTTGCTGAACAGCGCGAAGGCGAACAGCATCATGAAGCGGCCGACGAAGGCCCAGGCGAAGTCGGGGTGCTTGCGCGGGGAGACCCAGAAGCCCTTGACGAACTGCCACAGGTGGAAGCTGCCGGCCTCGGCCTTGCTCAGGCGGCGGTCCTTGAGGACGGCGACCAGGGCGAGCACGCCCACGATGGCGATCGCGGTGGGCAGCATGATCATCCAGAAGTCGGCCACGCCGGCCGAGGTGAGCGCGCTGGCGATCGCGACGCCGACGAGCGGGGCGAGGTTCTGGGCGATGCCCAGCCAGCCGGAGACGCGGGCGCGCTGGCGCTCGTCGACCTGGTCGGGCAGCACGGCCTGCAGGGCGGCCTGGGTGCCGTTGAAGGCGGTCTGGGCGATGGCCCAGCCGACGACCACGACGCCGATGTTCGGCGCGATCGCGATGAGCAGCAGGCCCACGGTGCCCAGCAGCACGCCCCACAGCAGCCACGGGCGGCGCATGCCCAGGCGCGACGTCGTGCGGTCGGACAGCGCGCCGGCGAGCGGGTTGGCCACGAAGGCGAAGAACGCCCCGACGCCGGTGACGAGAGCGAGGTTGCTGGCGCGCGTGTCGGGCGTCGACAGCGCGCTGACGCGCAGGGCGAGCGTGCTCAGCACCGGCGTGATCAGCGCGATGTACAGCGCGAAGTAGGCGGCGACGTACGCCACGACCAGAGCGGTGCCGGAGCGGCCGGCGACGGGCGCGGGCGCCCCGCTCCCCGACGCGGGCCGGACGGCGTCCAGCGGGGTGGCGATCCCGGCGTCCGACGTGACGTCGGCGGCCGCGGGCTGCGGCGTGAGCGATGCCATGGGTGACTCCTTCGTCCGGGGCTACGGCGCCCCGATGACCGACACACGGCTCGGCGTGGTCACCGAACCCCTACCAACTGGTAGGACCCAAACGCTACCACCCGGTAAGGCTTGGCCGCCATGGCCTCTTACCTGCGTCGATGCGGGCGAACCAGGCTGCGGACGCGGCGAGGCCCCGCCCCGCAGGACGCGGGACGGGGCCTCGGGCCGGTGCGGGCGCACGGCCCGCCGGGTGCGCTCAGGCGTTCGCGGCCGCCAGGAGCTCGCCGAGCCGGGCGCGGTCGAAGCCCGCCATGCCGAAGTCGGCGATGACGGCGAGCGGCATGTCGCCCACCATGGCGAGCAGGTCCTCGGCGAAGGCGCCGCTGCCGTAGACGACCTCGCGCAGCTGCTCGCCGACGCGCGGGTCGGCCAGCGCCTCGGTCACGGTGGACAGCTCGTGCAGCGGCAGGCGCACGTCCTCGCCCTCGACCTCGACGGTCACGGCGCCGCGCAGGTCGCGCGAGGACGCGCCGACGGCCACGACGAACTCGCCGCCCTCGACGACCCAGCGGCGCAGCACCGGGTGCCAGTAGGACAGGGCGCGGGCGTCCAGGTCGAGGACGACGTCGCGCGACTCGCCCGGCTCGAGCGCCACCTTGGCGAACGCCTTGAGCTCGCGCTCGGGGCGCTGCACCTGCGACTGCGGGTCGGCCACGTAGACCTGGACCACCTCGGCGCCGGCGCGGTCGCCCGTGTTGGTGACGCGCACGGTGACGCGCACGCCCGCCTCGGCGCCCGAGCCGGTCACCTCGGCGGAGACGTCGCCGTACGCGAACGTCGTGTACGACAGGCCGTGGCCGAAGGGGAACGACACGTCGATGCCGCGGGCGTCGTACCAGCGGTACCCGACGAAGATGCCCTCGCCGTAGCGCACGTGGCCGAGCTCGCCCGGGAAGTTGCCGTAGGACGGGTTGTCCTCGAGGCGCACCGGGAGGGTCTCGGCGAGGCGGCCCGACGGGTTGACCGCGCCGAGCAGCACGTCGGCGACGGCGCCGCCGGAGGCCTGGCCGCCGAGCCAGCCCTCGACGATCGCCGGGGCGAGGCCCTGCCAGGGGGCCACCGTGACGGCCGAGCCGTTGGACAGCACGACGACGACGCGCGGGTTCACCGCGGCGACGGCCTCGAGCAGCGCGACCTGGTCGGCGGGCAGGTCCATGTGCTCGCGGTCGTAGCCCTCGGACTCGTACGACGCGGGCAGCCCCAGGTGTACGACGACGGTGCGGGCCGCCTTGGCCACCTCGACCGCCTCGGCGCGCAGCGCCTCCGCGTCGGTGCCGGAGCCGGCGTCCTTGCCGTCGACGGCGTAGCCGGCGGCGAACGGCACCTCGGCGCCGGTGGCGGCGCGCAGCGCGGTGAGCGCGTCGTCGAGCTGCGTCGGGTTCACCTGCGACGAGCCGGCGCCCTGGTAGCGCGGCGTGCGGGCGAGCTCGCCCACGACGACCAGGCCCTCGCCGTCGGCCAGCGGCAGCAGCGGGGCGCCGTCCACGGCGTCGTTCTTGAGCAGCACCGTGCCCGCGGCGGCGGCCTCGCGGGCCAGCGCGTGGTGCTCGGCGGCGTCGACGGTGCCCGGCTCGGCGAGCGCCGGCTGCGCGCGCGAGACGAGGTGCAGCACGTTGCGCACGGCGGCGTCGACGTCGGCCTCGTCGAGGCGGCCCTCGCGCACGGCGGCGACCACCTGGGCGTCGGTGCGCCCGCCGCTGGACGGCATCTCCAGGTCGAGGCCGGCGGCCACGGCGGCGACACGGTCGCGCACGGCGCCCCAGTCGGAGACGACCAGGCCCTCGAAGCCCCACTCGTCACGCAGCACCTCGGTGAGCAGCCAGTGGTTCTGCGAGGCGTACACGTCGTTGACCTTGTTGTACGAGCACATGACGGTCCACGGCTGCGCCTGCTTCACGACGCGCTCGAAGGCCGGCAGGTAGATCTCGCGCAGCGTGCGCTCGTCGACGTCGGCCGACACGCGCATGCGGTCGGCCTCCTGGTTGTTGGCCGCGTAGTGCTTGAGCGACGTGCCCACGCCCTGCGACTGGATGCCCTGCACGAGGGCGGCGCCGAGCTCGCCGGCCACCAGCGGGTCCTCCGACAGGTACTCGAAGTTGCGCCCGCACAGCGGGGACCGCTTGATGTTGACGCCCGGGCCGAGCAGCACGGCGACGTCGTTGGCGCGGGTCTCGCGGCCGAGGGCCTCGCCGACGCGGCGCAGCAGCGCGGCGTCCCAGGTGGAGCCGAGGGCCGCGGCGGTGGGGAAGCAGGTCGCGGGCACGGAGTTGCCGATGCCCAGGTGGTCGGCGGACTCCGCCTGCTTGCGCAGGCCGTGCGGGCCGTCGGTGACCATGACGCTCGGCACGAGCGTCTCGCCGTCGCGCTCGACCGGCTGGGTGTGCCAGAAGTCGACGCCCGAGAGCAGCGAGGCCTTCTCCTCGAGGGTGAGCTCGGCGAGCACGCGCTCGGTGTCGAAGGGCTTGCCCGGGGCGGTCGCCGGAGCCGCGTCGGTGGTGGTCATGGGGACGCTCCTCGTCGTCGAAGGATGGGGCTGCCGCGGGCGGGGACAAATCCCTACCGTGCGGTAGGTGTCAAACTACCGCACGGCGCGGCGATCGCCTACCGACCGGTCGGTGCAAGGGGTCCGGAGGACGGCTCCGAGCCTCGCCAGGTGCGGGGGTCGCGCCCGCGTGGTGACGTGGACCACACCGGATCCACCACGACGGAAGGGCACCATCGTGATCAAGAAGCTCTCGGAGATGGGCGTCAAGTCCGAGTACGCCTACATGGCCGGGTTCGCCTCCGTGGCGTTCACCTGGGTCTCGTGGCTCGTGTCCCGCGGCAAGCCCACCGACTCGCGCGCGCAGTCCGACCGCTGGGGCCTGTTCGTCGGGGAGTGGGCGCCCACGTTCTTCGCGATCGGCACGGCGCTGCGCCTCGAGGAGCAGGACAAGGAGGGCTGAGCCCGGGCAGCGATGCCCGGGCAGCGACGCCCCGGGCTCGCTCCCCCCGACGGCCGACGGCTGGAGAAGCGGGACGTAACCACCGCTGTTTCGTCCCGCTTCTCCAGCCGTCGGCGTCCTTGGCCGGTGTCAGGCGCCCGCCTGGCTCAGCGCGAAGGCGACGAGGAACCCGACGGCGGTGATGAGGCCGGTCATCAGGTGCGCCCGCTCGAACGCCTCGGGGATCATCGTGTCGGCGACCATCGCGAGGATCGCGCCGGCCGCCACCGCCGTGACGACCGCGACCGCCAGCGGCGGCGCCACGCCCGCCAGCAGGAAGCCGGCCGCGGCCGACGCCGCGCAGGCGACGGCGATCGCGCCCCAGACCCCGAAGACGTAGCCCGCGCTGCGCCCGGCCCGCTTCATGCCGACGACGCTCGAGAGGCCCTCGGGCACGTTGGAGATGAAGATCGCCGCGATGAGCGTGGTGCTCACGCCGCCGCCGGTCACGAGACTCACGCCGAGCACCACCGACTCCGGGATGCCGTCGAGCAGCGAGCCGATGGCGATCGCCGCGCCGCTGCCCTGGCTGTCCGCCTCGGTGGGCTGCTGCCCGCCCGACCGCTTGCGGTGCCGCCCGCCGAAGCGGGACACCAGGGCGTTCGCCCCGGCGTACGCGGCGGCGCCGCCGAGCACGCCGACCACCGTGGCCACCGTGCCGCCGGTCTCCTGCGCCTCGAGCGTCAGGTCGTACGCGAGCGCCGAGATCAGCACGCCGGCCCCGAACGCCATGATGCTCGCGCTGACCCGCTGCGGCACCGACACGAACCACGCGATCGCGGCCCCCACCACGAGGGCCGCGCCCCCGAGCAGACCCCACGCCCCGGCCTCCCACCACGTCGACATGGGCACCACCGTGGGGCCCGGCGGCGGGGCACGCACGCGCCGGGACCGGGCTCCGGCTGCGCGCCCGACGTTCGTCCGGCAGCGTTGAGCGTGGCCGGAGCGCCCGCCCCGGCCGCCGTCCGAGCACCGGCGCGCAGGTCCCCCGTCGGTGGAGAGAGGCCGAGGCATGGCGCCAGGCGCGCGGGTGGAGACGGGCACGTGGGCACCGGGGATGCGGTATGTGCGCACGGGCCCGCGCGACGACGCGGAACCCGTGCTCGTGCTGCCCGGGCTGGAGAGCCACGCCCAGCCGCCGACCCGGCTCGGGCAGCGCATGATCCTGGGCTCGCTGCGCCCGCTCGCCGGCGCACGGGACGTGTGGTGGGTCGACCGCCGGGCCGGCCTGCGGCCGGGCGTGACGATCGCCGACCTGGCGGCCGACTACGCCGACGGCATCGCCCGCCGCCACGACGGCCCGGTCGACGTCGTCGGCAGCTCCACCGGCGGCAGCATCGCGCTGCAGCTCGCCGCGGACCACCCCCGGCTCGTGCGGCGGCTCGTCCTCGTCTCGGCGGCCGCACGCCTGGGGCCCGGCGGGCGCGCGTCGCAGCGCCGGGTCGCCGAGGCGCTCGCGGCGGGGCGGCCCCACGCGGCGGGCGCGGCGATGGGGAGCCAGCTCGGCACCCCGCTCACCGACCCGCTGTGGACCGCCGCCGGCCGGCTGCTCGGCCCGCTGCTGTTCCGCCACGGCCGCGCCGACCTGGTCGCGACCATCGGCGCCGAGGACGCCTTCGACCTCACCGACCGGCTGCCGGAGGTCACCGCTCCCGTCCTGGTGGTCGCCGGCGACTCCGACGGCTGCTACGGCCCGGAGCTCTTCGCGGCGACCGCGGCCGGGCTGCCCGAGGCTCGGCTCGTCGTCTACCCCCGCACGGGGCACGCGGGCGTCGAGGGCCACCGGCGTTACGGCCCCGACGTCCTGGGCTTCCTCGACGGCCGGCCCGACGACCACGCGGCAGCGCCGGCGCGGCCCCCGCTCGGGTGAGCCAGGGTCGCGCCGGCGCCACTGTCCCCACGGCTGCCCGCGGACGCGGTGCGACCGCGGGGACCAGGACCTCAGCCGCGCCCGCGGCCGAGCATCGCGGACCGGACGGCGTCGTGGACGTCGATGTTTCGCTGGGCACCAGCGAGGCCGGCGGCGCCGGGCCCCTGCGCCGTGACGGGCGTCGCGTCGCCCGAGTGGCCACCGGTGGTCCAGTCGACGGTGAACTGCAGGTCCGTGCCGGGGATGTCGTACGGGCCGTCCTCGGTGGTCGTGTCCTGCCCGGACTCGTCGGTGTCGTCGACGTTCTCGATCGCCAGGCCGCCGGTGGCGTGGTCGCCGACGACCAGGACGAGGGTGCGCGGGTTGCGCTCCTGGAACTCGAGGGCGAGCCGCACCGTCTCGTCGAGCGCCTGCCCGGACTGGATGGTCCGCGTCGCGTTGCTGCGGTGCGCGAACTCGTCCACCGCCTCCTCCTCGACCAGCAGGAAGAAGCCGTCGCGGTCGTGGGACAGCACCTCGAGCGCCTTGGCGGTCATGTCGACGAGCGGCACCTCCGGGTCGTAGATGTCGCCGTCACCCTCGTTGCGCTGCTCGAACATCTCCTCGTTGGCGAACAGGCCGAGCAGCTTGCCGCGCGAGCGGGCGTCGGCCAGCTCCTCGGCGGTGCTGACGTAGGTGTACCCCTGCCGCTGCGCCTGACGGACGAGGTTGCCCTCGGTGCCCTTGCTGGCCTCGGTGGGGTCGGTCGCGGGCGCGTCGGGCCAGCGGCCCGGGTTCCCGGCGGGGTACCACCAGTCCTCGCCGCCGCCCAGGATGACGTCCGGCTTCGACGACTCCAGGAACTGCCGCGCGATCTCGCTCTGGTCACCCCGGTCGGGCACGTGGGCGCCGAACGCGCCGGGGGTGGCGTCGGTGACCTGGGCCGTGGTGACCAGGCCGGTCGCCTTGCCGGCCTTGCGGGCCTCCTCCAGCAGCGTCGGCACGGGCTCGCCGTCGACGTCGACGCCGACGGCGCCGTTGTACGTCCGCACGCCGCTGGCGAAGGCGGTGGCGCCCGCCGCGGAGTCGGTGACCGCCTCCTCCGGGTCGGCCGGGTCGGTGTACGCCCAGCCCGCGTGCTCCAGGGAATCCATGGCGAGCTGCCCCTCGCGCCCCACGGTCGCGAGCCGGATCAGCTCCCGCTGGGACAGCCCCAGCCCGTCGCCCTGGATGAAGATGACGTTGCGGGCCCGCTCGGACGCGCCGTGCCCGTGGCCGTGGCCGCCCCCTCCCCCGCGTCCGCCGTCGAGCGGCAGCAGCGCCGCCGTCCCGACCACCGCGGCTGCGGCGAGACCCGCCGCGCCGGTCCTGCGCAGTGCCTGTCGTGCGCCCATGACTCCTCCTCGACGGTCGCACCCCGCGGGAGGCTCCCTGCGGGGCCCGTGCGCACCGCGCCCGGCACCCTCGTCGAGCGCTCGGCCGACGACGTCGTCGGCCACAGCACCGTACGGCCGTCCGGGTCCGCCGGCATGCCGGCGGCCTCGCCGGCTCCATGGGGTCCGCGGCCCCGGTGTGCCGACGCACCGCCCGGGGACGACGAACGGGCGGCCAGCGAGGCTGGCCGCCCGTCACGTCTGCCGCACCGGTAGACGCCTCTCGGCGCGTGGCCGCTCGGAGCGGCTGAGGGTGAAGCCCGGGGGTCGTGACCGGTGCGACACCTGCTGCAACCGAACGCCCCCGCGAGATGTTCCCGGGTGTTCCTCGGTGGCGCCCCCGGCCGCCCGGGTCAGCCGCGGCGCCGCCGCACGGGTGCCGGTGGCTCGACGGAGCGGGCCTGGAGGTGCTCGTAGACGACGGAGGTGCGCACGTCGGCGACCTCGCGCCGCTCGGTGAGCCGGTCGATGACGAACGAGTAGAGGGCGTCGTTGTCCGGCACGGCCACGTGCACCAGGAAGTCCTCAGTGCCGCTGGTGACGAACAGCCCGAGCGTCTCCGGCAGGGCCGCCGCCCAGGTGCGGAACCCCTCGATGTTGGCCCGCGACGGCGGACGGATCCGCACGGCGACGAGCGCCTGCACCGGCCGGCCGAGCGCGGGCAGGTCGACCTCGAGGCGCGCTCCCCGGATGACGCCTCGCTCGCGCAGGGCGCGGGTGCGGTCCAGCGCCGTGGTGGGCGCCACGCCCACGGCGGCGGCGACGTCGCGGTTCGTCCGGCGCGCGTCTTTCTGCAGCTCTCGCAGGATCGCCAGGTCGAGGGCGTCGAGCTCCACCATGCGCCCGAGCGTATCCGTCGTTCCGACGGCCGAAGCGGCGTCTGCCCGTATGTCGGTCGCCGATCCATGCCGCTGGGGAGCGGATGGCGTCGATGGTTCGCCAGCACCGGACGAAGCACGTCCGCGTCCCTACGCTCGCCGCATGAGCACTCCCGTCAGCACGCCTGCCGCCGTCGGGTTCGAGCCCGACGAGATCCGCACGTCCGAGCCCACGCGTTCCGCTCGCCTCAAGTGGGTGGTGGTCGTCGACGAGTCGCTCCCGCCGGGGCGCGCCGCCAACGCGGCGATCTGCGTCGCCGCGGCGACCGCCACCGACGTGCGCGGGCTGCGCGGCCCCGACGCCGTCGACGCCGACGGCACCGTCCACCCCGGCCTGCCATGGAGCGGCTGCACGGTGCTCGTGGCGCCGGCCGACCAGCTCGCCGCCATCCGGGCCAGGGCGACCGCGTCGCTCGGCGTGTACGTGGCCGACATGCCGGCCGCCGCCCAGCACACCCGCGTCTACGACGAGTACCTCGGCGCGGTGGCGGCCGCCGGCGCGGACGACCTGCCGGCGTACGCCGTCAGCCTGGTGGGCCCGCGGAACCGGGTCGACAAGATCGTCGGCCGGCTGCCGCTGATGTCCTGACCCGGGTCCCGACGCGACGAGGCCCCGCCCACGACCCTCTTCTCGAGTCGTGGGCGGGGCCTCGTCAGCTACCCGTCAGGGCCGCCTGGCGGCCGGCCTCCCGGGTGGGAGGCCGGCCGTCTGCCGTCAGCTGTTCGTGCCGGCGCGGCGTCGGGCGACGCGCACGGCCAGCAGGCCCAGGAGCAGCAGCAGGGCTGCCGCGCCGATGATGCTGCCGACCATCACGCCGGTCTGGGCCAGGCCGAGCACGACGGCGGAAGCACCTCGACGGCGCTGGTGGACGTGCTCGGCACGGTCGGTCCCCATCTCGACGTGACGGACGCAGCGGCCCCCACGCACGCTGCGATCCGGGTGCAGGGTATCCGCCCTGTATGCCCGGGCGACAGACCCCCCACCGATGACACACTGGGGGCGAGCCCGCCGATCCGAGCACCCGGAGCCCCGCATGACCGACGTCCTGGCCGCCCTGGCCGCCGCCGTGGCGGCCGCCCCGGACAGCGCTCCGCTGCGCGTCCACTACGGCAGCCTGCTGCACGACGCCGGCCGTCACGTCGAGGCGGTCGAGCAGGCGAGCGCCGCGCTGCGCCTGGCCCCCACCGACGGCGACGCGCTCTCGCTGCTCACCCGGGCGACGACGTCGCTGCAGGCCGGCGCGGTCACGGCGTCGGGCCCGCTCCCGACGGCGACGCCCACGACGGCGCCCACGACGGCGCCCACGACGGCTCCCGAGCCCGCCGACCCGGCGGCGCTCACCGAGCTCACCGAGCTCACCGAGCTCGCCGAGGTGGCCGAGCCGCTCGAGGCCACGGAGATCGCCGAGCCGCTCGACCCCTTCGCCACCATCGAGGCGCCGGCGGCGCCCGACGAGCCGGTCGTGCCCGCCGAGCCCGCTCAACCCGCCGAGCCCGTCGAGCCGGAGAAGACCGCCGAGCCCGACGAGTCCGCCGTCGACTGGGCGGCGCTCGAGGCGGAGGTCGGCGTCGACGTGCCGCCGCCCTTCGTCGCGCCCGACGACGCGGGCGACGGGCCGAGCACGGGCGACGGCACCGGCTCCGGCGACGCCCCCGGCCTGGTCCCGGCCCGCGCCGACGCGCCCGACGACGGCGCCGACCTGCTCGACGTGTCGCACGAGACGGTGACGCTCGACGACGTCGGTGGCCTGGAGCCGGTGAAGCAGCGCATCCGCGAGGCGTTCCTGGAGCCGATGCGCAACCCGGCGATCGCCAAGGCGTTCGGCAAGTCGCTGCGCGGCGGCCTGCTGCTCTACGGCCCGCCCGGCACGGGCAAGACCTACCTCGCCCGCGCCGTCGCCGGCGAGCTCGGCGCCCGGTTCCTCACCGTGACGCTGGCCGACGTCCTCGACCGCTACCTCGGCGAGAGCGAGCAGAACCTGCGCGCGCTGTTCCAGCGGGCGCGCCGGCTCGCGCCCGCGGTGCTGTTCCTCGACGAGGTCGACGCGATCGGCGGCAAGCGGTCGCAGTACTCGGGCTCGGGCGGCATGCGCACGGTGGTCAACCAGCTGCTGCAGGAGATGGACGGCATCGGCGCCGACAACG
Organism: Puerhibacterium sp. TATVAM-FAB25; assembly: GCF_046535855.1. Classification (NCBI taxonomy): domain Bacteria; kingdom Bacillati; phylum Actinomycetota; class Actinomycetes; order Micrococcales; family Promicromonosporaceae; genus Puerhibacterium; species Puerhibacterium sp. TATVAM-FAB25. The sequence continues at coordinate 129,340 of NZ_JAXUAK010000005.1, forward strand.
ACGGGCTCTTCGTGCTCGGCGCCACCAACCACCCGTGGGACGTGGACACGGCGCTGCTGCGCCCGGGCCGGTTCGACCGCGTGGTGCTCGTGCTGCCGCCGGACGCGCCGGCGCGCGAGGCGATCCTGCGCCACCACCTGCGCGGCCGGCCGCTGGCCGGGATCGACCTGGGCGAGCTCGTCGCGCAGACCGACGGGTTCTCCGGCGCCGACCTGCAGCACCTGGCGGCGTCGGCGGCCGAGAAGGCGATGATGGACTCGATCGCCACCGGCGAGGTCCGCGCCATCACCATGGCCGACCTGCGCGGCGCGCTGCGCGACGTGCGCCCGTCCACCACGGCGTGGCTGCAGTCGGCCCGCAACGTGGTGCAGTTCGCCAACCACGACGGCCAGTACGACGACCTGGCGGCCTACCTGCGCAGCCGCCACATGCTGTGAGCGCCCCCGCCGGCGGCACCGCCGTCGACGTCGAGGGGGTCGTGCGGCGCGCCCAGCTGCTCGCCGAGGCCGGCCGCGTGGAGCGTGCCGTCGAGCTGGTCGACGAGGCGCTGGGCCAGGAGCCCGACAGCGGCTACCTGCTGATCACCGCGGCGTCCCTGCGCCTGCAGACCGGCCGGTCGCGCGAGGCGCGGGAGATCCTCGAGGTGGTCGTGGCCGCGGCGCCCGAGCTGCCCGGGCCGCTGTACCTGCTGTCGCGGGCCCGCCAGGAGACCGGCGACCTCGACGGCGCCCGCGCGAGCATCGACGCGGCGCTCGAGCTCGCCCCGTCCGAGCCGGTCTACCACCTGCAGCTCGCCGACGTCGTCGTCGACGCCAGGCCGCGGCGCAAGGACAAGGCGCTGGTCCGCGAGCGCATCGGTGCGGCGCTCGAGCTGGCGCCGGAGGACCCGGACGTGCTGCTGGAGTGCGCCCGCCTGCAGATGCGGCTCGGCGACGGCGCGGCGGCGCTGCGGGCGGTGCTGCAGGGCCTGCGGGTCGCGCCGGAGCACGAGGGGCTGCGGTACGCCGAGGCCCAGCTGCGGCCGGACGACGCCGCGCGGGCGAGCGGCCTGGGCGACCTGCTGGCCGCCAACCCCGCGCACACCGAGGCCGCCTACTGGCTGCACGTCAACGCGTGGCAGCAGCTGCTGCGGATCGCCGACTCGCCGGTGTGGGCCGGTGTCGTGCTGGCGTGGGCCGTGGCGCTGGCGATGTCGGACGGCTGGTCGCTCGTGGTCGCCCTGGTCAGCACCCTGTGCCTGCTGCGGCTGGTGACGGGCGCCCGGCAGGCGGTCGCGGTGATGCGCCGGATGCCGCCCGGCTACGCGCGCCGCAACGCGACGTACGGCCGCCGCCCGCGGCTGCGCCCCGTCCTCGTGGGCGCCGCCTGGGCGGGCGTCGTGGCGGTCGCCGTCGCGCTGCTCTTCGTGCGCGACCCCGTGGCCGTGCGCTGGCTGCTCGTCGCGCTCACCGCGACGGAGCTGGTCGGCGCCGTCGGCAGCGGGCTGGTGCTGCGGTCGCTGTGGCGCTCGGCCGACGCGTCCGGCCTGTTCCCGCCGGGCGACGTCGGCGTGCAGCGCGTGGACCGGCTGCGCGCGCTCGCCGGGTCGCTGCTGCGCAAGCGCGTCGTGGTCGCGGTGGTGATCAGCCTGATCGCCCTCGGCACCGGCCTGCGCACGGGACGCCTCGACGCGCTGCCCGCGCTCGCGGTCGGCGCGGGCGGCACCGTCACCGCCGTCGTCGTGCTGGTGTGGGTGCAGCGGCGCACGGCCGCGCGCCTGCGGTCGGACGACGGCGCCACCGCCCGGCGCGCGGGCGCGGGCGGCGCCCTCGGGCTCGCCGCGGTCGGCGCCGCCGCGGCGCTCGCCGTCGTCGGCGGGCTCGCCACGACGCCCGTGGGGCCCAACCGCTACGACGACGACCCGACGTACGCGATGACCGGCGACAGCCCGCGCTCGAGCGGCTCGGAGCTCACCGACCGGCAGCGGCGGCTCCTCGAGGAGCTGCGGTCGAACGGGCCGACGTCCTACCCCACGCTCGACATCCCGGAGATGGACGGGTTCGACCTCGAGGGGCTGGAAGGGCTGGACCTCGACGGGCTCGACGCCGACGGCGCGGGTGCGCCCGGCGTCGCACCCGCTGGCTAGGGTGTGCGCCGTGACCTTTGCGAACGTAGGGACGCTCGGCGCCGTCGCCGGCAAGCGGGACGAGCTCGTGGTTCACCTGACCCGCCGCAGCACCACCCTGAGCGAGGTCGGCTGCCTCGCCTACGAGGTCGGCGTCAACGACGACGACCCGGACACCGTCTACGTGGTCGAGCTGTGGGAGAGCGTCGAGGCGCACCGCGCGTCGCTCGCACTGCCCGAGGTGCAGGCGTCGATCGCCGCCGCACGGCCCCTGCTGTCCGGCCAGTTCGGCGGGTTCCGCTTCCACGTCGTCGGGTCGCCGCTGCGCGACTGAGGCCGGCCGAGGCCGCCGGGACGCGCGCGCGGCCCGTCGCCGCGGTCGCGCGCTGACGCGTCCCTAGCTCACGACGACGCGGGCGAACCGCGCCGTCGCGGCGCCGGTGTTCACATAGGAGTAGTGCTGCGCGCTGGAGTAGACGCCGTGCTCGCCGGCCTCGAGGTCGACGTGGCCGTCCTCCCGCTCGATCCGCAGGCTCCCCTCGGTGACGAGCACCATCTCGTGCCAGCCGTCGGGGTCCGGCTGGGCGTCGTACCGGTCCCCCGGGCCCAGCGTCCAGCCCCACAGCTGCGCCTCCTGTCGCGCCGGCACGGACGCCCGCAGGATCCCGACGCTGCCGGCGCCGGTCCCGCGCCAGGCGACCTCGTCGAGGTCCGTGTGCGACGCCGCGGGCGGCGCGACGAGGTCGACGAACGTCACGCCCAGCGCCTCGGCCAGCCGGTCGAGGCCGGAGAGGCTGATGTTCGCCTCGCCCGCCTCGAGCTTGATGATCGTGCGGCGGCTGATCCCCGAGCGCTCGGCCAGGGCCGCCTGGCTCAGGCCGGCCGCGCCCCGGTGGCGGCGGAGGTTGACGCCCACGTGGGCGAGCACGTCCGACGTCGGCGCGGGACGGGCGGGCTCAGCGGGGTGGGCGGCGTCGTCCATGTGCACCATTCTGCACGGTAGAGTGGTGCAACATGCTGCACAATCGTCGCCTGAGGCTGGGCCGGCCCTCGCGGGAGGAGCTGCTGCTCGTCCTGATCACGTTCGTCTGGGGCACCACGTTCCTCATCGTGCACGTGGCCATGGACCACAGCGGCCCGTGGTTCTTCGTCGGCCTCCGGTTCCTCGTGGCCGGCCTGATCAGCGCGGTGATCTTCCACCGCGTGCTGCGCGGGATGCGCTGGCGCGACGTCGGGGCGGGCGCCGCGATCGGCGCGATGATCTGGCTCGGGTACGGGCTGCAGACCGTGGGCCTGCAGACGATCACCAGCAGCACGTCCGCGTTCATCACCGCGCTCTACGTGCCGCTCGTGCCGCTGCTGCAGTGGCTCGTGCTGCGCCGGCGCCCGTCGCGCACCACGCTCGCCGGCGTCACCCTCGCCTTCGTCGGCCTGCTGCTGCTCGCCGACCCCGGCGCCGTGGGCGTCGGGTTCGGCGCCGGCGAGGTCGCGACGCTGGTCAGCACGCTGCCCATCGCGGTGGAGATCATCCTCATCAGCCTGTTCGCCGGCAAGGTCGACCTCGGCCGCGTGACGGTGGTGCAGCTGCTCACCGCGAGCCTGCTGTCCCTGGCGACGATGCCGGTGACCGGCGAGTCCGTGCCCGCGTTCTCCTGGGTCTGGGTCGCGGCCGCCGTCGGGCTGGGCGCCGCGAGCTGCGCCATCCAGCTGACGATGAACTGGGCGCAGCGCTCCGTCTCCCCCACCCGCGCGACGATCATCTACTCCGGCGAGCCGGTCTGGGGCGGCATCATCGGCCGCCTGGCGGGCGACCGCCTGCCCGGGATCGCCATCGTCGGCGCCGTCCTCATCGTGGCGGGGGCGCTCGTGAGCGAGCTGAGGCCGCGCCGGGTCGAGCCGCGCCCGGTCGAGCCGGACGTTGCCCGCGACGACGCGGCGCCCAGGACGCCGGAGCCGGCCGTCCCGGCCTGAGGCCGGGGCGACCACCCGCGGCTCAGGCGGTGGCGTCCCCGACGACCACCGCGTACCAGGCGCCGTCCCGGTCGGCCCCGAAGCCGTCGACCCGCACGCGGGTCGCGTCCGCCACGGGCAGCGCGACCTCGTGCTCGGGCCCGCACCGCAGGTCCTCGTACGTCACCGACCGGGCCCGGTCGTAGGTGACCGCACCGTCGACGGTCCCGGTGGCCACCTCCACCGTGAAGTCCAGGGTGCCGTCGCCGAAGCAGGACAGCCGAACGCCCTCGATGCGCTCCGGGTGCTCGTACGCCACGCTGATGCCGGCGGGCGACGCCGGGTCGGGCGCGGGGTCGGCCGGGCCGACCGGTGCGCTCATGGCGCCGAGGGGCGCAGACGGCTCCAGGCGCTCCTCCAGCCAGCGGTCGATCTCGTCGGGGTCCGCGCCCGGTGGGGCGGAGCACGCCGCGGCCGCCGCCGCGAGGACGAGCGCGGCGGCGGCACGGGGGACGTCGACGGCCCGGGTCATGCCGTCACGCTAGCGGCCTGCTCCGCCGTCGTGGCGCAGGCGGGTCAGATCCGCCGCTCGCGGCGGAACAGCGACCGCGCCCAGGCGTACCCGGCGACGCCGATGACCGCGCACCAGGCGACGGCCTGCGCGGCCACGGAGCCCTCGAGGCCTGCCCCGCCGGCCAGCAGCCCGCGCGCCGTCTCGATGATCGGCGTGAACGGCTGGTGCTCCGCGAACCACCGCACTGCCGTCGGCATGGTCTCGACCGGCACGAACCCGCTGCCCAGGAACGGCAGGAGCAGCAGGACCATCGGCGTGTTGCTGGCCGTCTCCACGCTGCGGGCGTTCAGGCCCATCGCGACGCACAGCCAGTTGAGGGCGAGCCCCAGCAGCACGAACAGGCCGAGCAGCGCGAGCCAGTCGAGGGGGCCGGCCGCGGGCCGGTAGCCCATCGCGACGGCCGCGGCGAGCACGAGCACGAGCGCCGCCAGCGCCTGCACGACGAAGCCGAGCACGTGCCCGGACAGCACCGACCCGGGCGAGATCGCCATCGTCCGGAAACGGGCCATGATCCCGCCGGTGGCGTCCATGGCGGCGCTCACCGCGACCGACGTCGCGCCGCCGACCACGGTCATGACCAGCAGGGTCGGCGTGATGTAGTCGAGGTAGGCGGCCCGCCCCTCGGCTCCCGGGGCGACGCCCCGGGCCACGCCGGCGCCGAACGCGCCGCCGAACACGTAGACGAACAGCAGCAGCATCACGAGCGGGCCGGCGACGAGGAAGACCGTCAGACCCGGGTAGCGGACGGCGCGCAGCAGGCTGCGGCGCACCATGGTCGAGACGTCGGCGACCGGGCGCGGGCGCGCGGTCACGGGCGCGGGGGTGACGACGGCGGTCATCGGACGTCCTCCTTCTCGGTCGCGGCGCCGGACGTGCTGCTGCCCGGCGTGCTGCCAGGAGCGCTGCCAGGAGCGCTGCCGGGCGGCTCGGTGAGCGCGAGGAACACGTCGTCGAGCGTGCCGGCGTCGTGCACCTCCTTGAGCTGTGCCGGGGTGCCGTCGGCGACGACGCGGCCGCCGTGGAGCACGGCGACGGAGTCGGCGAGCCGGTCGGCCTCCTCGAGGTACTGGGTGGTCAGCAGGATCGTGGTGCCCTCGGCCACCAGGGCACGGACCTCGTCCCACAGGGTGCGGCGGCTGCGCGGGTCGAGCCCGGTGGTGGGCTCGTCGAGGAAGACGACCGACGGCGCCCCGACGAGCGTCATCGCGAGGTCGAGCTTGCGCCTCATGCCGCCGGACCAGGCGGCCACCGGCTTCCCCGCGGCCTCGGTCAGGCCGAAGCGCTCGAGCAGCTCGGCGGTGCGCCGGCGCCCGGCCGCGCGGCCGAGGTGGTGGAGGTCGGCCATGAGCCGCAGGTTCTCGGCCCCGGTGAGCAGGTCGTCGACGGCGGTGACCTGGCCGGTGACGCCGATGGCGGCGCGGACGGCGTCGGCCTCGCGGGCGACGTCGTGGCCGGCCACGCGGACCGTGCCCGCGTCGGCCCTCAGCAGGGTCGACAGCACGCCGACGGTAGTGGTCTTGCCGGCGCCGTTCGGGCCGAGCAGGGCGGTGATCGTGCCGGCCGGCACGACAAGGTCGACGCCGTCGAGCACGAGCTGCTCGCCGGCCTTCGACCGGTAGGACTTGCGCAGGCCGGCGACCTCGATCGCGGGCCCGCGGACGGTGGCGGACATGGTGCTCCTTCGTGGACGGCGGGGTGCGGTGGCGGGCGTGCGGGCCTCAGAGGCTGCGGGCGGTGATGTCGCCGTAGGCGGTGGTCGCACGGATCTCCAGGCCGGCGGTGCCGGTGCCGGCGAGCGCGTTGCGGATGCGGCCGTAGCCGGTGCCGGCGTCCAGCGAGGCCGAGACGCCGGGGGCCGCGCCGACGGTCACGTCGCCGGCCTGCGTGTCCAGCGCCAGTGCGCCGCTCCGGGCCTCGGTGACGGTGATGTCGCCCTTGGCGGTGGTGACCCGCAGGACGCCGTCGTGCAGGTCGACCGTGGTGCGCTCCGCGGCCTGGACGTCGCGGGTCCTCGTGGCGTCTGCGGGGAGGACCTCGACGGTCGTGCCGGCGCGCTCGGCGGCGACGACCCGGACGCGTCCGGCGGGGACGTCGAGGGCCGCGGTGATCGGGGTGGGGGTGTCGAAGGTCGGCATCGTGCTCGGCTCCTGTGCTCGGTGGTGCGCGATGTTTCTGACATCGGAAACGCTACGCACCGGCCACTCCGTCGGCAACGACGTTGTTGCATCCGTATAGCGTCATTGCAGATCAAACGGCCTATTTCATTGCAACGGGTGTGGACGCAATGCAACGTGAGCGACGCCTTGCGTTGCAACGAGCGGACGCTGAACGCTACGGTGGGCCCGTCAGGACCACGGCGGGAGGGGACGACGGTGCCGGGTGGCAGGCTCACGCAGCGGGAGCGCCAGCAGATCGCCCTGGGGCTCGCCGACGACCTCACCTACGCGGAGATCGCCCGGCGCCTCGAGCGGCCCACCTCGACGGTCACGCGCGAGGTGATGCGCAACGGCGGCCCGGCCGGCTACCGCGCCGACCTGGCGCAGCGCGCCTCGGAGCGCCGCGCCCGCCGGCAGCGGCAGGCCCCGCCGCGCGGACCGCACCCCGCGGTGACTGCGGCCGGGCGCGACGCCCAGGCCGTGCGCGAGTACGAGGAGACCTTCACCACCCTGTTCATGCAGACGGGCCTGCCCCGCATGGCGTCGAGCGTGCTGACCTGCCTCTACACCTCCGACGCGGGCAGCCTCACCGCGGCGGAGCTCGTCCAGCGGCTCCAGGTCAGCCCGGCCTCCGTCTCCAAGGCGGTCGCGCTCCTGGAGGTCCACGGCCTGGTGCAGCGCGAACGGACGGAGGGCCGGCGTGAGCGCTACGTCGCCGACAACGAGGTCTGGTACCAGTCGATGATCGCCGCCGTGCGGTCCAACGCCCAGCTCGCCGAGACCGCGCGGCAGGGCGTGACCGTCCTCGGCCCCGGCTCCCCCGCCGCCGTCCGGCTCGAGAACATGGCCCACTTCCTGGACGTCGTCGGCGAGAGCATCGCCCGCGCCGCCGAGGAGGCCCGCGACGTGCTCTCCCGGCCGGAGGCTCCGCAGCAGGTGAGCACCGGCCCCTGACCTGCTACAACTGCGGCATGACCCAGCGGCCGCAGATCGGCGTCGTCCTGCCTCGCGACCTGCCCGCCTCGCGCGTGCTCGAGTACGCCCGCACCGCGGAGCGGCTCGGCTTCGACGAGCTGTGGGTGGTGGAGGACCTGGGCTTCCGCGGCGGGCTCGTGCAGGCCACCGCGGTGCTCGGCGCGACCACGCGCCTGCGGGTCGGCATCGGCATCCTTCCCGCGGCGGTGCGCAGCGCCGCCTTCGCCGCGATGGAGATCGCCACGCTCGAGCAGCTCTTCCCCGGGCGCACGGACGTCGGCGTCGGCCACGGCATGCCGGGCTGGATGCGGCAGGCCGGCGTCTGGCCGGAGCGGCCGCTGACCTTCCTCACCGAGTACGTCACCACGCTGCGCACCCTCCTGGACGGCGGCGAGGCCGCCGGCCTGCGCCTCGACCCCGCGGCCGTGCCCGCCGCCGTGCCGCCCCTGCTGCTCGGCGTCCGGGGGCCGCGCTCCCTGGCCGCGTCCGGCCGGGTGGCCGACGGCACCGTCCTGGCCGAGCCGTGCACCCCCGAGTACGCCGCGGCCGCGCTGGCGGCGGCCGCGCCCGCGGGCGCGCACCGCCTGGTCGCGTACAACGTCGGCGCCGTGGACGCCGACGAGCGGACCGCGCTCGCGGCCGCCCGCCCGGGCCTGGAGTGGATCGGCGAGCCGGACTGGGCGCCCCACCTGGCGCCGCTGCCGTTCGCCGCGGAGCTCGCCGCGTTGCGCGCACGGTGCGCGACGCGCCAGGAGTTCACCGAGCGGATGCCCGACGAGTGGGTCGCGGCCCTGGCCCTGGCCGGCACGCCCGAGCGCGTGCGCGGGCGGATCGGCGAGCTCGGGCGCGCGGGGGTCACCTCGAGCGTCTTCTTCCCCACCGGCCCCGACCCGCTGGCCGCGCTGGCGGCGCTGGCGCAGGCGCTCTGAGGGCCCGCCGGCGTGCGGCTCCGGGTCAGCCGGGGAGCCGGGCCACGCGCCGCAGCGCGGCCAGGCCGTCGGGGGTGCCGGGCCAGTGCCGGGCCACCGCGTCCGCCCCGGCGCGGCGGACCACCGACCGCAGCACCAGCACGACGACGATCGCGTCGTCGGCGTACCCGAGCACGGGGACGACGTCCGGCACCAGGTCGACCGGCAGCGCGAGGTAGCCCAGCAGGAGCCACAGCCGGACGCGGGCGCCGCGCGGGAGCGCGCGGTCGGCGGCCAGCCGGCGCACCAGCCGCAGCACGTCGGGCAGCAGCCGCAGCAGCTCCCGCAGGCGCAGGTCGTCGGGGCGGGCGGCCCACAGCGCCGCGACCAGCAGCAGCCACAGCAGCACCAGGCCGCCGAGCGCGCCGGCCACGGTCCACACCCAGCCCGGCACCGGTGCCCCCTCTCGTGGCGCGGTCGCCCTCCGGTCAGGAGGCGTTACGAGCGTCGTCCCCGGCGTCGGCGACGCAGCCGGGGCGGCCGGGGGCCGACGGTCGTACTGTGGACGTGTCGAGCGCTCTCCTGCAAGTGGGTGATGGTGCCATGGACAGCGAGTCGTCGGGCGGCGACCTGGGCGCGGTCGTCGCCCGGGCCTCGGGGCTGATGCTCTCGGACGAGGTCTCCGAGGCGGTGCTGCGCCTGCTGACGGCCGCGGCGGTCCACCTCTTCCCCACCTCCTACGGCGCGGGGGTCACCACGACCTCCCCGGACGGGACGCCGACCACCACGGCCGCCACGGACCCGGGGGTGCAGCGGCTCGACGAGCTGCAGTACGAGCTCGACGAGGGTCCGTGCCTGACCGCGTGGCGCACACGGCGGACGATCCGGATCGACGACGTCGCCACCGACCCCCGGTGGCCTCGCTGGACCGCTGCGGCGGCGGAGGTCGGCGTCGGGTCGACGCTGAGCGCCCCCCTGCTCGCCGGCGAGCAGGCGGTGGGCGCGATGAAGGTGTACGCCCGCCCCTCGGGCGCGTTCGGCGAGCAGGAGGAGATCACGCTCGCGCTCTTCGCCGCCCAGTGCGCCATCCTGCTGTCCAACGCGCAGCGGTTCCGGCGGGCCGAGGGGCTGGGTGCCGACGTCAAGGCGCTCCTCGAGCAGCGGGACCTGGTCACCCTGGCCACCGGGGTGGTGATGGGGCGCGACGGCGTGTCGCGGCCGGACGCGTTCGCCCACCTGGTGGGCCTGGCGCAGCACGAGGGCGGCGGCGTGCACCAGGTGGCCGCCCGAGTCGTCGCGGGCGCCGGCGCGCGGTGACGGCCATGACGCCCGAGACGCAACGACAGCTGATCCGGACGGCACAGGCCAGGGCGCACCTGGGCGTGGACGACCTGTGGATGCGGTACTTCGCGCTGGGCGGGACCGTGGGCCCGGTCGAGCTCGACGCGTTCCTCCACGGCGCCCTCGACCTGCCCGACGACCAGCGCGACCACGTGGCGCTGGCGGTCAACGAGTACCTGGACAGCCTGGTCGGGGACAACCGCGCTCCCTACTCGCACGCGATCCGCACGCCCGAGCCGGCGACGGGGCCGCTGAGCGCGCTGACCGCGCTGCTGCGCGGGACCCGGATGGTCCCGCCGGGCGCCGTGCCCGCCGCCGTCGACGAGGCCGCGCGGCGCCTCGGCGTGCGGGCCGTCGTCTACCTGGCGGACCACGAGAGGCGGACCCTCCGCCCCATGCCCGGGGCCCACGGGCACGACCGCGAGCCCCTGGGCATCGACACCACGCTCGCGGGGCTGGCGTACCGGCTCCTGCAGACCGAGGCCACCGTCGCCGACGGCGGCCAGGCTCGCCTGTGGGTGCCGATCCTGGCCGGCGTGGAGCGGGTCGGCGTCCTCGACGTCATGGTCGACGACGAGGCGGACCTCCGGGATCCCACGCTGCACCGCCAGTGCTGGTGGCTCACCGGCTACCTCGGTCACCTGCTCGTCGCGCTCGACCAGTACGGCGACGCCGTCGACGCCGTGCGCCGTGCGCGGCCGCGCACCGCCGAGGCGGAGCTGATCTGGCACGTGCTGCCGCCCCTGACGGCCGCCACCGACAGGGTCGTCGTCGCCGGACGCGTCGAGCCGGCACACGACATGGGGGGCGACGCCTTCGACTACGCACTCTCGGAAGCTCACGCCTGGCTCGCGGTGGTCGACGCCACCGGGCACGACCTGGGCGCCGGCCTCGCTGCGGCGGCGGCCGTGGCCGCCTACCGCAACGCGCGCCGCGACGGCGGCGACCTGGTCCAGCAGGCCGAGGCCGTCCACCGGGCGATCGCCCAGCAGTTCGACGGGCGGGTCTACGCCTCCGGCGTGCTCGCCGACCTGGACGTCGCCAGCGGCCGGCTGCGCTACGTCGACGCCGGGCACCCCGCACCCCTGCTGGTGCGGGCCGGGACCGTGGCCCGCACCCTCGACGGCGGGCGGCGCCCCCTGCTCGGCCTGGCGGCGGGCGCCAGGAGCGTCGGCGAGGAGGACCTCCAGCCCGGCGACACCGTCGCGCTCTTCACGGACGGGATCACGGAGGCACGGGACGACCATGGCCGGCAGTTCGGCCTGGACCGCCTGACCGAGGCGCTGCAGCGGGCGACCGCCGCGGCCCTGCCGCTCCCCGAGGTCGTCCGGCAGGTGTGCGCCGCCGTCCTCGAGCACCAGGGCGGGATCCTGCGCGACGACGCGACCCTGCTCCTGGTCCAGTGGACCACCGCGGGCCAGGCGCGCCTGGAGCCGCGGCTGGCGGCCCGCGCGACCGCGCCGGAGGTCACCTGATTCAGGTGATCCCGCTCGGATCGGTGGGTGGCCACGATGGAGGAGCCGGGCGGCTCCGAGAGGATCCGCGCCGGCCCAGACGCTCGGCAGTGCCGCCGGGTGCGCGAGGGCCCCTGGTCCCCCACTCCGTCATCGAGGGGAACCAGGGGCCTTCGCCCGGTCCGGGTGAACCGCACCGGTGTCGTTCTCGTCGACGATGACGTCGTCCGCCGGCTCCCGCCGCCCAGGAGGGCACGATGTCGACGCTCACGGTCTGGAAGTTCGACTCCCCCGACGGTGCCGGGGTCGCGATGCGACGGGTCGCCGACGCGCAGGCGGAGGGCCTGCTCGTCGTCGACGACGCGGCCTGGGTGTCCTGGCCGCACGGCGGGGAGCCGCGGGCTCCCGGGCCGGAACCCGGCGGCGTCGGCGGGCTGTCGCGCAGGTTCTGGACGTGGCTGTTCGCGGCGCTCTTCCTCCTGCCCGTGCCGGCCGCGGCCGTCGACGTCGGACTCGGTGCCGGGCCGGGCGCCGGCTTCGGTGCCGAGCTGGGTGCCGAGATCACCGCCGAGGTGGTGGCCGGCCTCGGGGCACCCGTGTCGCTCGCCGAGCTCGGCATCGACGACGCCTTCGTCCGCGAGGTCCGAGACAGCGTCGTCGCGGGCACGTCGGCGCTGTTCGTCGTCAGCCACGACGCCGTGGTGCACCGGCTGTCCGAGCCGTTCACGGGGACGCACGCCGGCCTGGTGCAGACGCACTTCTCCCGGGCCGAGGAGGCGAGGCTGCGCGCGGTCTTCGCGCCCGCGGACGCGCAGGCCGCGCTGCCGGCCACGGGGCACGTGCTCCCGCCGTCCTGAGCCGCCACGGTCGGACCCGTGACGCCCGCCCGTCTCCGCGGCCACCATGGACCATGGTCGAGGTCACGTGGCGGGGCCTGGAGTCCGGGAGCACCGAGACGTGCCGCGTCGACGAGACGGCGCACGGCGTGCGTGTGGACGCCGTCGTGCGCGGGGACCTCGGCGCGTGCGCCTACACGCTGACCGCCGACGCGGCGTGGCGGTTCCGCACGCTGCGCGTCCGCCTCGGCGGGCGCGAGCTGCGCGTCGAGCACCACGCCACGCCGGGCGGCGACGGCGCGGCGTGGACCGTCGACGGGAGCGAGCGCCGCGACCTCGACGGCGCCCGCGAGGTGGACCTCGTCGCCTCCCCGCTGACCAACACCCTGCCGATCCGGCGGCTCGGCCTGGCCGTCGGCGAGAGCGCCGACATCACGACCGCCTGGGTCGCGGTGCCGGAGCTCACGGTGGTGCCCGACCCCCAGCGGTACACCCGGCTGAGCGAGCGCGAGTACCGCTTCGAGTCCCGCGACTCCGGCTTCCGGCGGGTCATCACGGTGGACGAGCACGGCCTGGTGGTCGACTACCCCGGCCTGTTCGCCCGCGCCACCGGGTGACGCGCGGGCCCGCGGGAGTCGGGCCGCGGAGGTCAGGCCGCGGCGCGAGGCCGGGCGAGCAGGAACGCCCCGACCGCGACGACGGCGGCAGCGACCATGACGACGGCGAGCGGGACGGCGGTGTGCTCGCCATCGAGACCGACCAGCGGCGAGACGAGGGCGGCGAGCGCGAACTGCAGCGCCCCGAGCACGGCGGAGCCGGTGCCCGCCGCCCGCGGCACGGCCGCGAGCGCCAGCGCGGTGGCGTTGCCGAGCACGAGGCCGAGGCTCGCGACGGCCACGAAGATCGGCACCGGCAGCGACCACACCGGCGCGCCGGTCAGCACGAGCACCGCCAGCGTCAGGCTGCCGGCGAGCACCAGGCCCAGCCCCACCCCCAGCAGCCGGCGCGCCGGCCGGGTGGCGACGAGCCGGGCGGAGACGGCGCTGACCACGAGCAGGCCCAGGGCGGTGGCACCGAACACGAGCCCGTAGGTCATCGCGCTCATGCCGATCATCACCTGGTACACGAACGGCGACGCCGAGATGTACGCCATCATCACGGCGAAGGCGAAGCCGAAGGCCAGCGTGTGGCCCAGGTAGGCGCGCGAGGCGAGCGCCCGCACCGGCGCGCCGTCTCCCGCCTCAGCGGCCTCCGTCGTCGCCGGCGTCGCCGTCGGGACCGGAGCCCGTCCGGCGCCGGGGCGGGCGGCGGGGAGCGTCTCGCGCACGACGACGAGGACCGACACGAGCATCACCGCGGCCAGCGCCGCCACGACCCACAGGATGCCGCGCCAGCCGACCGGGTCCACGAGCAGGCTGCCGACGAACGGCGCGAGGATCGGCGCGATCCCGCCGACCATCATCATCACGCTGAAGGCGCGGGCGGCGGCCCGGCCGGTGGCGAGGTCGGAGATGATCGCGCGGCCCACCACCATCCCGGCGGCACCGGTCAGGCCCTGCACCAGGCGCGCGGCCACGAGCACGGCGACGTTCGGGGCGAGCGCCGCGACCACGCTGGCCGCGACGCACAGCACCGCCCCCACCACGAGCGGGCCCCGCCGCCCCCACCGGTCGGACAGCGGGCCGAACACGAGCTGCCCGGCGGCCACCCCGACGAGGAAGGCGGTCAGCGTGAGCTGGACCTGCGCCGCGTCGGTCGCGAGGTCGACGGTCATGCGCGGGAACGCCGGCAGGTACAGGTCGGTGGCGAAGGGCGCGAGCGCGGACAGCAGCGCCAGCACCACGAGCAGGCCAGGGGTGACGGTCGAGGGCTCGGCGGCGCGCGGCGGCGCAAGGGTGGTCAGGGTGTCGGTCATGCGAGGGGCTCCAGGCGGTGGCACGGCAGAGGCTTTAGTTGTAGTTATATAACTACCACGGCCGGCGGTCGCCGCGTAAGTTGGTCCCGTGCAGCCCGACCGTCCCGCCCGCTCCCGATACGACACGACGGCCGACGCGACGGCGGAGGCGATGGCCGACCTGGTCGACCTCGTGGTGAACGTCGCCCGGGAGGTACGCCACCACGGCGCGCGCGACGCGGCCGTGGTGCGGCTGACCTCCGCCGAGGGCAACGTCATGCGGTACGTCGACCGCCACCCCGGGGCCAGCGCCGGGGAGGTGGCCGAGGCCACCGGCCTGCAGCGCAGCAACCTCAGCACCGCGCTGCGCGGCCTGCAGGCGAGCGGCCTGATCGAGCGCCGGGCCGACGATGCCGACGGGCGGGCCGTGCACGTCTACCCGACGCCGAAGGCGGCCGAGAACCTCCGACGCCTGCGCCGGGAGTGGGCCGAGCGGGTGGAGGCAGCGCTCGGCGGCGAGACCGCGCACCTCGAGGGGGCGGTGGCGCTGCTGCGCGCGCTGGAGGAAGGCCTGGTCGCGGCCCGCCGCCGGGGCTGAGCCCGCGCACGCCCGGCCGACCGAGGCGTCGTAGAGAACCTCACCCGCGGTGCGGGACTACGGCGGTGCTCCCGCGCGTTGTGACTGACGGCACGATCGCCGACCGGAAAGGAGCGACGCCGATGAGCATCTTCGACGCCACGACCCCCGTCCCGGCCGGCGGCTGGTGGAGCAGGGTACTGGAGCCCGTGCAGGCGTGGTGGCAGGTCCGGCAGGACATCGCCCGCCTCACCCGCGACCTGACCGCGCTCGACCAGCCGACGGACACCGACCAGACGCCCGCCCGCTGCCAGGCCTGCCCGGCGTGAGCGGCGGACACCCTTCGACGAACTGACCTATCGATCTCGATCTGATCCCAGCCCGGCGGGCCGGGTGCCGGAGGCTCCGGTACCCGGCCCGCCGTCGTCGGCGCTCGCGCTCGGTCAGCGCGCGGCCTGCTCCACCAGCGCGGCGAGCCGATCCCATGCCTCCTGGCCGACGTCCGTGAGCGCGTACGAGGTCGCCCAGAGACCGCTCGCGTCGTCGAGCCTCGCCTCGGCGCTGAAGCCGAAGGTGGAGTAGCGCTCACCGTCCGCCCGGCCGCTGCGGAAGAAGCACACCACCTTGCCCTTGCGGGCATAGGCGGGCTGCCCGTAGTACAGCTTCGGGGCCAGCTCCGGGGCCACGCGGGTGACCATCGCGTGGACCCGCTCGGCCAGCTCCCGGTCCGGCTCCGGCATGGCGGCGATCTTCGCCAGCACGTCGGCCTCGTCCCGTGCCGCCCTGTCGGCGCCTCGGCCCCGCTTCGCCTGGGTCCTGAGCTCCGCGGCGCGCTGCTGCATCGCTGCACGCTCCTGCGCGGAGAACCCCTCGCCCGCCGTCGCGTCATCCGCGGCAGGTCTCGCGGTCGTCGTCATCCGATCGCTCCTCTCGTCGTGCCGTCGTGCCGGCTGTCTGGCACGACGACGTTAACGACGGGCGCCGCGGCGGCTCTTCTCGATTCCTGACCGATGCCGCCGACCACCACGGCCCCCAGGTGTACGAACGTACACATCCGCGCGTACGCTGCCGCCATGGCCATCGACCACTTCGCGGGCGCCCCCCGCACGAACCGCGAGCGGATGCTGGCCGGCGACCTCCGCGTCGCCGACGATCCCGCGAACGCCCGCCCGGCGCAGCGCGCGGTGCGGCTGCAGGAGGAGCACCGCGCGCGGGCGGCCGAGGACCAGGAGGCCGCCGTCGTCGTCCTCGCGGAGCTGCCCGGCACGCTCGACGACAACGTGTGGCTCGGCACCGGCGTCATCGTCTGCCCGGGCGTGAGCATCGGTGACGACACGGTGGTGGGCGCCGGCTCCGTGGTCGCGCGCGGGGTCCGCGAGAACTCCGACGACGGGCAGGGGCGCGATGCCTGAGCCCATCCCGCAGGACGGGCCGCGGGCGCGCCGGCACGACCCGCAGCGGCGCGACCGGATCATCGACGCCTGCCTCGACGTCGTCGTCGCCCAGGGCGTGGCCGGCACCTCGCACCGCAAGGTCGCCGCGGCCGCCGGCGTCCCGCTCGGGTCGATGACCTACCACTTCGCGGGCATGGACGAGCTGCTGCGCGAGGCGTTCACGCGGTTCGCCACGGCGGCGTCAGGCCAGTTCGAGCGCCGCCTCGGCGCGGCGCGCACGCCGCAGGAGGCCGAGGCCGCCGTCGTCGCGCTCATCACCGGCGACGTGCTGACCACCCGGCGAGACCTGGTGCTGACCAGCGAGCTGTACACGCTCGCGGCGCGCGAGCCGGCGTTCCGCGACCTCACCAACCGCTGGATGGCCCGCTCCCGGGCCGCGCTGGAGCGGCACTTCGACCCGGTCACCGCGCGGCTGCTCGACGCGCTGATCGAGGGCCTCACCCTGCACCGCGCCCTGGACACCGAGCCGCACGACGCCGCGACCACGGCGGAGGCGGTCAAGCGGATCACGCGGGCTGTCCGCTGACCTCGGTCTCCCCCCCGACCGTCTCGGGCGCCGGCCGCACCGCAGTCCGGTTCCGCACGAGCGCCGCCGCCCCCGCGCCCGCGGCGAGGAACACCACGCCGAGCGCCACCCACCCCACGGTGCCGTGCGCGATGGCCGTCGCCGTGACCAGCGGCGGCGCCACCATCGACGCGACGGCGTAACCGGTCTGGCTCAGGCCCTGGTAGGCCCCGGCGCTGCGCGGGTCGGCCAGCTCGAACGCCATCCCCCACCCGCCGGCCTCGCCGAGGATCTCGCCCAGGGAGTGGGCCAGCGCCGCGACGACGAGCAGCACGCAGGCGGTGGCCAGGTCGCCGTAGCCGGCCAGCGCGTACGCCAGGCAGGCGCCGGCGAGCAGCCACGACGCGCGGCGCACGGTCAGCCCGGCGCGGCGCACGTCGTCGGTGCCGCGCGAGGCGCGCACCTGCAGCAGCGCCACGACCACGGTGTTGAGCACCAGCAGCACGGACACCATGACCGTCGGGGCGTCGGTGGTGGCGATCCACAGCGGCACGCCCACCGTCTGCAGGCCGAAGTGCATGGCGAGCACCGAGTTGAGCGCCACGCTCGCGACGTAGGTGCGGTCGCGCAGCGGTGACGGCCCGCGCGAGCGCGCGGCGCCGTCGTCGGACCGGTGCTCCAGCATCCGCGTCGCCACCCCGGGCACGCGGCCGAGCCGCGCCAGCGGCAGCACCGCGGCGAGCAGCAGGACGGCGACGGCGAGCATCGCCGCCTGGTACGCCGCGGCGGTGTCCACGAGCAGGGCGGCACCGGCCGCCACGGTGCCGAGGCCGATGCAGACGTTGGTGACCACGCGCAGGCGGGCCCGCACCGCGACGCGGTCGGGGCCCACGTACCAGCGGGCCAGCATGGCCTGCTTCGCCGACCCGCTCGCCGAGCGCATGCCCACCGCGAGGCACGCGACGGCGACGAACGCGGCGGTGGAGTGGGCGGCGGTGTAGGCGAGCATCGCCAGCCCGTTGAGCGCGGTGGCCACCCACTGCACGCGGTGCGCCCCGACGCGGTCGGCCAGCCGGCCGGCGCCGTACGCCCCGAGCACCCCGGCGCCGCCGGCGATGCCGAGCCCCAGGCCCACCGTCGTCGGCGCCAGCCCCACCACGCGCGTGAAGTACAGCGTGCTCACCGTGTAGAAGACGCCGCTCGACAGGGCGAACGCCATCGTGCTCAGGGTGAGGGAGCGTGCCACGCGCTCGCGGGGCCAGAAGGTCTCGATCACGGGCCCATCGGACCCGGCCCCGGCGGTGTCGGCGAACTCCTGTAGCGTCCGCCTTCATGGACACGCCCACCCGCCCGCAGCACGGCGGCCTGGTCGAGTACGAGCTCGCGGGGATGGACGTGGCGGACGTGCGCTTCGCCGTCTCCCCGCTCACCGAGCTGACGCTCTCGCTGCGCACCTTCCGCGAGCCCGGCCGGTATCCCGTGCACCTGCCGTGGCTGCGGCGCACCGAGCGGGCGCGCGCCGGCCTCGACGTCGCGCTGCTGACCGCGCTGACCAACGAGGCGCAGTGGACGCCGGACTACCTCACCCCGCGCCCGCACAGCCCGCTCACCCGTCTCGACGACGAGCTCGAGGCCGCCGCCCGGGTGCCGCTGGACCGGCTGCGGGACGACCTGCGCGCCGTGCACCCCGACGGGCTGCCGGCGCCGCTGCGCGGCGACCTCGCCGTCGTGCGCGACCGGGTCGTCGCGGCGCTGCACGCCTACTGGGACGCGTGCTTCGCGCCCTGGTGGCCGCGGATGCGCACGGTGCTGCAGGCCGACGTGGTGCACCGCGGCCAGGTGGCTTCCGCCTACGGGCTCGGGGCGATGTTCACGGGGCTGAGCGAGCGCATCCGGCTCGACGACGGCGTGGTGCGCGTGCGGCTCGGCAGCCCGGCGCGCTTCCGCCGGCCCACCACCGGCGAGGGGCTCACCCTCGTGCCGACCCTCTTCACGCGGGCCGCGAGCGCCCCCATCTCCCCCGCCGAGCCGCCGACGATCTGGTACGGCGCGCGCGGCGCCGGGACGCTGTGGCAGGCGGAGCCGGTGCGGGCGCCGGGCGTGCTCACCGACCTGCTCGGCGGCACCCGGGCCGGGCTGCTGTCCACGCTGGCCGAGCCGGCGTCGTCCACGGAGCTCGCCGGGCGGCTGGGCGTCACGGTGTCGGCGGTGAACCAGCACCTGCGCGCGATGCGCGCCGCGGGCCTGCTGAGCAGCGCGCGGCACGGGCGGTCGGTGCTGTACCTGCGCTCGGAGCTGGGCGACGCGCTGCTCGGCGCGGCCGAGTGAGCACCGGGCGCCGGGCGAGCCTCGCCCATGGGCGCTAGCGTCGCTGCTACCAGCACCGACGCCTCACGGAGCAGCCTCGATGACGAACCTCGACCTTCTCGCCGACGCGCACCTGACCGCCGCCCGCACCGCGGAGAACGGCCGCAGCACCGAGATCGTGCTGCACGACGGCACCCTGCGCCAGACCGTCATCGCGCTCAAGGCGGGCGTCGAGCTCGGCGAGCACAACTCCCCGCCCGCGGCGTCGGTCCACGTGCTGCGCGGGCGCATGCTCGTGACCGGGATGGACGACGACGAGGAGCTCGGCGCCGGGGAGCTGCGCGTGCTCGCCCACCACCGGCACACCGTGCGCGCGCTCGAGGACGCGGCGTTCCTGCTGACGACGGTGACGAGCATCGACGAGGAGTCGCACCGCTAGCCCTCCCGCCTCTCGCCCCCGGCGTTCCGGGTCCCTGACGGTCCGATACAGGCCCCGCTTCCGCGGATCGCCAGGGACCCGGAACACGAGGGGGCGGGGGCGCTAGGGTGCGGGGCATGGCTCTGGAGCGCGCCGAGGCGCAGCGGCTGCGCGACATCACGGTGATCCGCCGCGTGCGGGACCGGATCGACCGCGAGTACGCCCAGCCGCTCAACCTCGAGGAGCTCGCCCGGGGCGCGCACCTGTCCGCCGGGCACCTGAGCCGCGAGTTCCGTCGGGTCTACGGCGAGTCCCCGTACGCCTACCTCATGACCCGGCGCATCGAGCGCGCCATGACCCTGCTGCGCCGCGGGGACCTCAGCGTCACCGACGTCTGCTTCGAGGTGGGCTTCTCGTCGCTGGGCACGTTCAGCACCCGGTTCAGCGAGCTGGTCGGCGTGCCGCCGAGCGTCTACCGCCGCGACCACTCCCAGGCCGCCGTCGGCATCCCGCCGTGCCTGGCCCGGCAGGTCACCAGACCGGTCAGGAATCGAGAAGCACGGCCGTCCTGACCGGTCCTAGCGTGCCGGGCATGGACATCAGCATCCACTACGCGTTCCTGCCCCACACCGACGCCGAGGCCGCCCTCGGCTTCTACCGCGACGCCCTCGGCCTCGAGGTCCGCCAGGACGTCGGCTACGCCGACATGCGCTGGATCACCGTCGGCCCGCCCGGCCAGCCGACGTCGATCGTGCTGCACCCGCCGGCCGTCGACCCGGGGATCACCGAGGACGAGCGCCGCACCATCCTCGACCTCGTCACCAAGGGCGCCTACGGCGCGATCACCCTGGCCACGGACGACCTCGACGGCCTCTTCGAGCGGCTCGAGGCCGCGGGCGCGGACGTGGTCCAGGAGCCGATGGACCAGGACTACGGCGTGCGCGACTGCGCCTTCCGCGACCCGGCCGGCAACCTCGTCCGCGTCAACCAGCGCGCCTGACCGCGCCGCCCGCAGGCGGCCCCGGGGAACGAGGCGGCACGGGCGGCGGACGACGACGGCGCCCGCCCCTGCGGCAGGGGCGGGCGCCGTCGTGGTCGGGAGCGGGATCAGCAGTTGGTCGCCGTGTACGAGCTGATGGTGGTGCCCGCCGCCATGAACTCCTCGCTCATGAGCGACTGCGCGGCGTCCGAGGCCTTGGTCACGGCGTCCTCGGCGGTCGGGTCGTCGAGCACTGACTGCACCGTGTCCGTGTACTCGCGGAACGAGGTGGCCACGGTGTCCCAGTCGTCGGCGATCTCCGCCGGCGGCTCGACCGACTCGAACTCGGTGGTGAGGTCCTCGAACGCGGCGATGGCGGCGGCCGGGTCGCTGGTGTCGATGCTCGCCATGTCCTGGAGCGTCTCCGAGGCGGCGCACACGTCGCTCGACGCGCCCTCCGCCGGCTCCTCGGCCGGGGTCTCCTCCGTCGCCGACTCCTCCTCGGTCGGGGTCGCGTCGGCCGAGGCGGTGGTCTCCTCGGCAGCCGCGTCGGCGCTCTCGTCGCCGGAGCCGCTGCAGGCGGCGAGGCTCAGGGCCAGGACGGCGGTGGTGGCCAGGGCGGTCGTCGTGCGGGTCAGTCGCATGCGCATGGCAACGATCGTCCCCTACCCGGGAGCCTGCCGCGAGCCTGCGCCGCGCCGCCGGGGACTTCTCCCCGTGTGGCCGCGGCAACCTTCACCGGGACGACGCGCCGGGGCGGCGGTGGTCGTCGCCGGGCCGCCCGCTCACGTTGCGGGCGGCCCGGCGCTCCCGGACGTTGTAGATCCCTGACGTGGTAGGACGACCTTCCGAGGAGACGGTGATGGCTGACGAGACGCGCACGGGCGCGAGCACCCCCCGGCAGCAGCGTGACGAGGTGGTGGCCGCACAGAAGGAACGGTTCGGCGGGATGAAGCTCGGCGCGGCGTTCTTCGGCTGGCTCACCGCCACCGGTCTCGCGGTCCTGCTCACGGCGCTGCTGTCGGCGGTCGGTGCCGGCGTCGGGGTGGCGAACGACGCGGACCCCGCCGAGCTCGCCGACCAGGCCGCCCAGGACGCCGGCACCGTGGGCCTCGTCGGCGGGATCGTGCTGGCGGTGATCCTCTTCGTCGCCTACTTCGCCGGCGGCTACGTCGCCGGGCGCATGGCCCGCTTCGACGGCGCGAAGCAGGGCGTCGCGGTGTGGCTGTGGGCGGTCGTCATCGCCGTGGTCCTGGCGGTCGTGGGGGTCGTGGCGGGCACCCAGTTCAACGTGCTGTCGCAGCTCAACGGCTTCCCGCGGATCCCCGTCGACGAGGGGACGCTGACCACCGGCGGGATCATCGCCCTCGTGGTCACCGCGATCATCACGCTGGTCGGGGCGGTCCTCGGCGGCCTCGCCGGCATGCGCTACCACCGCCGGGTCGACCAGGCGACGGTCGACCGCCGCGCCGGCATCGCCTGAGCCGCACGCCGGGCGCACGACGCTCGACGCAGACGCCGCGACGACGGAGGCCCTGCCCCGGACGGGGCAGGGCCTCTGCCGTGCTCGGCGGCCGGCCGCGTGGGCCGGACCGTGGGCCGGCCGCGTGGGCCGGACCGTGGGTCAGACCGTCTCCGGGCGCTTCTCCCGGGCGAACCGCGCCGGCAGCTCCGGGCCGTCCCACACCTGGACCGCCCGCCAGATCGACGCCGCGATCGGCACGGCCAGCACCGCACCCGTGAGGCCGGCGAGCACCGTGCCGGCGGTCAGCGCGACGAGGATGACCAGCGGGTGCAGGCGCAGCGTCCGCCCCATGACGATCGGCTGCAGGAAGTCGCCCTCCAGCTGGTTCACGACGACGACGATGGCCACCACGACGAGCGCCTCGACCGGCCCGACGGCGACGAGGGCGACCAAGGAGGCGAGGATGCCGGCGAGGGTCGCGCCGACGAGCGGGATGAAGGCGAGCAGGAAGACGATCACGGACAGCGGGATCGCCAGCGGCACGCCGACGATCGCGAGGCCGATGCCGATGGCGACGGCGTCGACCGCCGCGATGATCGCCGTGCCGCGCACGTACCCGCCGAGGGTGCGGACGGTGGTGTCGCCGATGCGCCTGCCGCGCTCGTAGCGGTGCCCCTCGAACGGGCGCAGCAGGAACTCCCACATCTTCGGGCCGTCCTTGAGGAAGAAGAACAGCACGACGATCATGATGAAGAACCCGGCGACGAAGTCCGCGGTCTGGGACACGCCGGCGATGGCGCCCGAGCCCACGGCGGAGGACTGCAGCAGCCCGGCGGCGGACTCCTGCACCGACTGGATCTGCTCCTCGGTGATCTCGAACGGCAGCCCCTGCACGTACCGCTGGAGCTCGTCGAAACCCTCCAGCGCCTGGGTGCGCAGCTCGTCCCACTGCCCGACGACGGCGCGCACGACCAGCCAGACGATCGCCGCCAGCACCGCGACGAGCGCGAGCAGCGCGATCCACGTCGCCACGAGCGAGGGCAGGCCCCTGCGGCGCAGCAACGACACGAGCGGCGAGATCGCCGCCGCCAGCACCAGCGCGATGAGCACGGGGATGACGACGAGCGTCAGCCGCGTCACCACGAGCACGAGCACCGCGATCAGCGCGAGCAGCGCGAGCACCTGCAGGGAGCGGGTGCCGACGCGGCCGAAGCCGTCCGACCACAGCCCCGAGGCTCCCCGCCGGGCCGCCGGCGCGCCCTCGGGGCGGCCGACCTCCGCCTGGTCCACGTCCCCGACCCGCGTGACCTCCACGGCCGGCGTGCGCTCCTCGACCCGCGTGCCCTCCTCGACCCGCGTGGCATCGGCCGGCGCGGTCGGAGTGTCTTCTGACCTTCGCCTCGACGGTCCCATCACTGTGCTCCCTACGCTCTGGGTTTGCCCCGACCGTACGGTGCGCCGTCGCTGCCCGCCTCAGGTCGCGGCCGGGTCCGACCCGTCGACCAGGTGCACGGCGGGCAGCGCACCAGGGGCCGTGTCCCCGAAGGTGCTGTAGTCCAGCGACCGGAGACGGCCGTCCTCCACCCACAGCTCGAGCATCCCGAGCGCCTCGTCGCCGTCGGCGACGCCGAGCGTGGCGACCGGACCGCCGTCGTGTGACGGGATCCGCGGCAGGTCGGTGTCGGCCGCGACCTCGATCAGGAAGCACGCGTCGCCCTCGTGGTCCTTGCCACCCCAGCGTGCGTGCACCAGCTGCGCCCGGGCGGCATCCGCCCCGGGCCACCGGCCGGCGCAGACGCGCCGCAGCAGGGCGAGCTCGTGCGCCGTCAGCGGCGAGCCGATCTCTCGGGCAGACGTCATGGCTGCAGCGTAGGGGGCGTCGGCCGCAGCCCGAGACGCCGCACGACGTGCCCGTGGAACGCCCACGTGGCGGCGACGTCGTCGGCGTCGGCGGGCCGGCGCACGCGGTCCCAGCCGCCACGGCGCCCGTCGAGCGCCGCCCGGACCAGCGGGTGCCACCGCTCGTCGAGCACCGTCACCGCCCAGCGGGCCGCCGCGGCCTTGGTGCTGACCACCCCGTGGGCGCTGCGGTGCAGCAGCCGGCACAGCCCCAGCACGTGCTCCTGCTGCGCCCACGCGTGCGCGAACCGGTCGGGCCGGCGGGCCAGCGCCCGGTCCCAGCCGGCCAGCACGTCCAGCGTGTCGAGCCGCAGCTCGTCGGCGGGGACGGGGTCGACGAGCTCGCGCGGGTCCGGGCCGGCCAGGACGATGCCGTGCTCCCGGGCGACCCAGCGGGTGGCCAGGGTGTTGTCGTGGACGGAGCGCTGCAGGCGGCGGTCGCCGTTGTCCACGTACAGCCAGGGCCGCGCGGGACGGACGAGGCGGCGTACCTCGTGGCGTGGGGCGTAGCTGCCCTCGAGGTGCCGGGCCCACGGGCCGGGGAGGTCGGGCAGGCGGGCGTGCAGCGTGCGCAGCGCGGCCTCCTGCCGCGCGTCCGGGTCGCGCTCGACGACGACGAGGAAGTCGACGTCGCTGGCGTCGTCGCCGCCGCCCAGGGCGAACGAGCCCACCTGGTAGGCGCCCACGAGGTCACCGCCGAGCGCCGCGCGGACCCCGGCGACGAGACGGTCCAGCACGCGCCGGGACGGGTGGGGCGCGGCGCTCGCGGTGGGCACGCCCCACACTCTCGCACGGGCACCACGGCCCCCGGCCCCTCGGGACCGCCCGGGGTCGCCAGTCCGGCGGCCAGTGGCCAGACTGGCGCCCATGTGCGGCAGGTACGCCAACGCTCGGCGCGACCAGGAGATCGCCGACCAGTTCCGCGTGGCCGAGCTGGTGGGCCAGGAGCTGGAGCCGTCGTGGAACGTGGCCCCCACCCAGGACGTGCGCGCGGTGCTGGAGCGCGAGGAGTCCGGCCACGTGGCGCGGCAGCTGCGCACGCTGCACTGGGGCCTGGTGCCGTCGTGGGCAAAGGACACCAAGATCGGCGCGCGGATGATCAACGCCCGGGTCGAGACCGTCACGGAGAAGCCGGCGTTCCGCAGGGCCGCCGCCCGCCGCCGGCTCATCGTGCCGATGGACGGCTACTACGAGTGGCAGGCGCCGGAGTCGGGCAAGGGCCGCAAGCAGCCGTACTACCTGACCGACCCCGACGGCGCGCCGCTGGCCGCCGCCGGGCTGTACGAGCTGTGGCGCGACCCGGCCAGGGCGGACGACGCCCCCGACCGGTGGCTGTGGTCGTTCACCGTGATCACGACCGACGCCACCGACACCCTCGGCCACATCCACGACCGCTCGCCGCTGCTGCTGCCGGAGGAGCTGTGGGACGCGTGGCTCGACCCGGGGCTCACCGACACCGAGCAGGTCGACGCCCTGCTGGCCCGCGTGCCCGAGCCGCACCTGACGCCGGTCAAGGTCGCCACCGCCGTCGGGAACGTGCGCAACGACGGACCCGACCTGGTGCGCCCCGTCGACTGACGGCGCGGGTCAGGGGCTGTGCCGCAGCCGCGGCCTCACCAGGTGAACCGGGCCCAGACGACCTTGCCGCCGCCGGGTCGCGGCCGCCATCCCCAGGTGCCGGAGACGGCGTCGATGATGTGCAGGCCGTGACCGCCGGGGAGCCCCGCGCGGCCCGGCTGCGGCCGGGGGGCCGAGCCGCTGGAGTCGTGCACCTCGAGGTGCAGGTCGCCGCCCTCGCCGCGGACCGTCACCACGACGGTGCGCGTGCCGGACGCGTGCCGGATGGCGTTGGTGACCAGCTCGCTCGTGGCGAGCACCACGGACGACACCGTGCGCGACGGCGCCCCGACGGCGCGGGCCTGGGCCGTGACCCAGTGGCGTGCGGCGGCGATGGACTCCGGCGTGGCAGGCAGCGAGCGCGTCGCGTCGACGGGTCCCCTGCCTGGCACGCCAGCGACGGTAGCGCCTCGGCGGCTCGTCGGCCTCCCGGACGGCGACGGGCGGCCGGCCGCGGGCGGGGTCACGCAGCCCGCCCCGGGTTGCGGTCCACGACCTCCGGCACCTGGTTCGGCCCGGCCTCGGCGGGCCGCGGCCGGTCCTGCGGGTGCAGCCGGACCGCGACGAGCGCGACGTCGTCGCTGGGACGCTCGGGCAGCAGCCGGGCCAGCAGCTCGTCGCACACGTCGTCCAGGCTCAGCCCGCCGAGCTCGTCCAGCGTGGAGCGCAGGCGCTCGATGCCGTCGCGCAGCGGCTCGTCGCGGCGCTCCACCAGCCCGTCGGTGTAGAAGACCACGGTGGCCCCCCGGTCGAGCACCACCTCGGCCTCCGTGCGCCGGGAGTCCGGGACGACGCCCAGGAGGGGGTTGGGCCGGCCGGCCGACAGCGACGTCACGGTGCCGTCGGCCGCCACGAGCATCGGCGGCGGGTGGCCCGCGCTCGACCAGCGCACGTGCGTGCGGCCGCTCGCCTCCTCCTCCTCGCTCTGCTCGATGCGGGCGACGACGGCGGTGGCGACGGCGTCGGACTGCAGAGTGCGCAGCGCCCGGTCGACCCGCTCCAGCACCTCGGCGGGGCCGGCGCCGGTGGTCACGGCGATGCTGCGCAGCGCGGAGCGCAGGTGGCTCATGGTCACGGCGGCGGCGAGATCGTGGCCGACGACGTCGCCGATGACGACGACGGTGCCGCCGTCGGGCTGCATGAACGCGTCGTACCAGTCGCCGCCCACCTGCGTGGCGTGCGCGGCCGGGTGGTAGCGCACGGCGATCTGCACGTGGTCGGGCTGGACCGGCGGGCTGAGCAGCGAACGCTGGAAGCTCTCGGCCACGTGCCGCTGGTCGCGGTACAGGTGCGCGTTGTCGAGCGCGAGCGCGGCCCGGCTGGCGACGTCCTCGGCGGTGACCAGCTCGTCGGCGGTCAGCGGCTCGCGACCGGCGCCGCGGAACAGGCTCAGTGCGCCCACCGTGCGGCCGCGCGCCCGCAGGGGCAGCACCGCGCCGGACGCCGGGTCGAGCCGCGCGATCAGGTCGTGCGCCTCCCCCGGGCGCAGCACCGCCTGGACGGCCTGCGCGGCCGGGGCGTCGATCACAACGGGATGGCGGGCGGTCAGGGCGCGGCGCAGGTACGAGCGGTCCTCGAGGTGCGCCAGGCGGATCTGCGCGTACCGCTCGACGAGCGGGCGGAGGTCCTCGTCGGCGTGCCACGACCCGGCGTCGCGCACGCGGCGCCCCGGGTCGTCGGCCGCCCACGACGCCGTCCCGCGCCCGCGCCGGCTCCCCGTCGTGCCGTCGTCGTCCTCCACGAGGCTGACCACGCACCAGTCGGCCAGGGCGGGGACCACGAGCTGGGTGAGCCGGCTGACGAGCCGCTCGACGTCGAGGGTCTCGATGAGCTCGGCGCTCACCCGCGCCGCCAGCTGCGCCTGCTCCGCCGCCCGCGCCAGCTGGTCCTGGGCCTCCTTGCGCGCGGTGATCTCCAGGAAGTACACCGACAGGCCGTCCGGGCTGGGCCAGGCCCGCACCTCGTACCAGCGGTCGAGCGGCGCCGGGTAGTACGCCTCGAACCGCACCGGCTCGCCCGTGTCCATCGCGTGGCGGTAGTACCGCTCGAAGTCGGAGCCGGGCGCGGCGGGGAACAGGTCCCAGATCCCCCCGCCGAGCAGGTTCTCGCGGCGGTTCGACAGGACGCGCTCGGCCTCGGCGTTGACGTAGGTGAACCGCCACGACCGGTCGAGGAAGAAGAACGCCGACGGCATGACCTCGAGCACGCGCTCCACCCGTGCCTCGCCGTCCTGCGTGGCGGTGGTGTCGTACGCGGCCCCGATGATCCGGCTGGCGGTGCCGTCGGGCCCGGCGACGGCGTGGCCGCGGGCGGCGACCCAGCGGGACATGCCGTCGGGCAGGTGGACCCGGAACTCGGCGGAGTACTCCCCGCACGTGTCGCGGGCGTGCTGCAGCGCGGCCGTGACCCGGGGCAGGTCGTCCGGGTGCAGCCGGCGGTTGAAGCTCTCGATGGTGTAGTCGAAGCTCTCGTCGTCGTACCCGAACATGTCGAGCAGCCGCCGGTCCCAGTGGAGCGCACCGGTGCGCAGGTCCCACTCGAACGTCCCGATCCGCGCAGCCTGCAGCGCGACCTGGGTCGACAGGGCACCCACGTCCCGGGGCACGCGCGTCGACAGGTGCGTGCCGTCCTCCACCATCAGTCCTCCTCGAGGCGACGGGCCCGGCCCGTCTCGTCGCACATCATGCATGCTTCGACCACGTCGGTCGTGCGGGGCGGTCCCGGCGGAGCGGGCACCCCGGCCCGCGACCGGGGCGGCGGCGGAGGTGACCGGATGCGCTGCGGCCGATCTCGTGGGATCGTCCAATCACCGTGCCACACCGGCGACGAAATGGTCGCACCGTTCTGGCGCCAGGCATCCCTCCGACCGTCATGAGAACGATCACGCCGTGACACCGACACCGCAGACAGGTCCGCTGGAGACCCCGGACACCGACGACGGCCTGCCGCGCACCCGGCCACCCGGGCGCTACCGGCAGGTCGAGCGCTGGAGGCTGGACTCCTTCAGCCAGCTCACGCGCCTCCGTGCCGGGCTGGCACCGATCCTGCGCCCGGAGGACGGAGCCGGCGCCGGTCTCGCCCAGACGCCGGAGAAGGTCGTCCTGGTCGCCTCGGAGCTCGCGACCAACGCGCTCGAGCACGGCCTGCCGCCGACCATCGTCACGCTGTCGACCGACGACGAGTCGTGGCTCCTCGACGTCGCCGACCACGACCGGGGCTCCGTGCCCGTGTACGCCGGCGAGCGTGTGCCGGGCGCCGGCGGGCTCGGCCTGCACCTGGCGCGCACCCTGGCCCTCGACGTCGGGTGGTACGTGACGGAGAGCCACAAGCACATCTGGGTCACGTTCCCGGTCGACTGAGCGGAGCCCACCCGGTGCCGCGGAGCCGGCCGCGCGGGCTCACGCCGAAGGGGCGTCGACCTCGAACAGCGAGTAGAGGCCGGCGAGCTCCAGCGGCTCCAGGACCGCCTCGTTCACGCCCGTCAGCCGCACGGTCTCGGTCGCGGCGGCGGCGCGCGCCAGCAGCCGCAGCCCGGCCGAGTCCAGGAACGTCACGCGCTCGACGTCGATCACCAGCTTCTCGGGCGACGCCGCCAGGTGCCGGCGCGCCTCGTCCTCGACCCGCAGGAGCACGGCCCAGTCGATCTCGCCCCACATCGACCACGTGCCGTCGCCGAAGTCGATACCGCCGACGGCAGGCGTGCCGTCATCGAATGGTGCGGTGCGCATCGACTTCCTCAGCGACTAGGGGAGACGCGCCTCTGTGCTGCGGCACGGAGGCCGTTCGAGAGCAGATCAACGTCGGTGCGAGAGTAACAGCGTTCGTCGGGGCGGTCGTGGGCACGGCGCACCGGCTACCGTGCGGCCGTGCGGATCTTCGGCCGGGCGAGGTGAGCCCGTGAGCCGGCTCGTCGGCTGGTGGGACGACCGGCAGGTGCCCCTGTACCTGGCCGCCATCGGCGGCGGCGCGCTCGCCGGGCTGGGCGCGCCCCAGGTCGCGCCGACGCTCCAGCACGCCGTCACCCCGGTGCTGGCGCTCCTGCTGCTCGCCACGTTCCTGGGGGTCCCGCTCGTGGAGGTGGGGCGGGCTTCCCGCGACGTCCGGTTCCTCGTGACGGTGCTGGCGGCCAACTTCGTCGCGGTGCCGGTGCTCGTGCTGGGTCTCTCCCGGTTCGTCGCCGACGACCCTGGCCTGCTGCTCGGCGTGCTGCTGGTGCTGCTCACCCCGTGCATCGACTACGTCGTCGTGTTCACCGGGCTCGCGGGCGGGTCGCGCGCCCGGCTCCTCGCGGCCGCGCCGCTGCTGATGGTGGCGCAGCTGCTCCTGCTGCCGGTCTACCTCTGGCTGTTCGCCGGCGCCGAGGTGGTGACGGTGGTGGAGGCCGGCCCGTTCCTCGCGGCGTTCGGCCTGCTCGTCGTGCTCCCGCTCGCCGCCGCGGCGGCCGTGCAGGCGCTGGCGCGCCGGCACCGGGCCGGCCGCGCGGTCGTCGACGGGGCGGCGGCAGCGATGGTGCCGCTGATGGTGGCCACGCTCGCCGTCGTCGTCGGCTCCCAGGTGGCGGCGGTCGGCGCGCGGGTCGCCGACCTCGCGCGCGCCGTGCCCGTCTACGTCGCGTTCGCCGTGCTCGCCGCCGTCGTGGGGGCGCTCGCCGGGCGCGCGGCACGGCTCGACGTGCCCGCCCGGCGCGCGGTCCTGTTCTCGACCGCGACCCGGAACTCGCTGGTCGTCCTGCCGCTCGCCCTCGCCCTGCCGGACGCGCTGGACCTCGCGCCGCTGGCGGTCGTGACCCAGACGCTCGTCGAGCTCGTCGCGATGGTCGTGCTGGTGCGCGTGGTCCCGGTGGTCGTGCGCGACGGCGCGGTCGGCCGTGCCCGGTGACCGGCGATGCTTCGGTACAGGGTTCCGTGGATACAGGTTTGGCTGTACCGTCACGGCGATGACGACTCTCTCCGTACAGGCCTCCGCGGCTCCGCCGGCGGTGACCCTCACGCACACCGCGGCGCTGACCAGGCTGGGCCACGCACTGTCCGACGCGACCCGCGCGCGCATCCTCCTGGCGCTGCGCGAGGCGCCGGCCTACCCGTCGGACCTCGCCGACGCGCTCGGCGTCTCGCGGCAGGTGATGTCCAACCAGCTCGCCTGCCTGCGCGGCTGCGGTCTCGTCGAGGGCGTCCGCGAGGGCCGGCGCACGTGGTACCGGCTCACCGACCCGCACCTGGCGCCCGCGCTCGGCGACCTGCTGCGGCTGGTGCTCGCCGTCGACCCCGCCTGCTGCGGCCCGGACTGCACCTGCGCATGACCACCGCCGCGAGCCCCCTCTCCCCCGGCCGGCGCCGCACGCTCCAGCGGCGCGTGCGCGCCGTCGTCGCCGCGACCATCGCCTACAACGTCGTCGAGGCCGCGGTCGCCCTCACGGCCGGGCGGGCCGCGTCCTCCAGCGCCCTGGTCGGCTTCGGGCTCGACTCGGTGGTCGAGGTGCTCTCCGCCGCGGCGGTCGCCTGGCAGTTCGCCGGCCGGGACCCCGAGGCGCGGGAGCGGACGGCGATGCGGCTGATCGCCGTCACGTTCCTCTCGCTGGCCGCGTTCGTGACCGTCGAGGCCGCCCGCGCCCTGCTCGGCGGCGTCGAACCGGACCGCTCGACCGTCGGCATCGTGCTCGCCGCGGTCAGCCTCGCCGTCATGCCCGCGCTGGCGTGGTTCGAGCGACGCACGGGCCGCGAGCTCGGCTCGGCGTCCGCCGTGGCCGACTCCCGCCAGACCCTGCTGTGCGCGTGGCTGTCCGCCGTGCTGCTCGCGGGCCTGCTGCTGCACGGCGCGCTCGGCTGGTGGTGGGCCGACCCGGTGGCCGCGCTGGTCATCGCCGCACGGGCGGTCAAGGAGGGCGTCGAGGCATGGCACGGCGACGCCTGCGGCACGCCGCTGGCGGAGATCGTCGCGAGCGACCGCGAGCACCGCGACGGCCACGACGCCGGGCGCTGAGGCGTCAGACGCTCAGGCCCTGCGCGGCCGACCACTCCGGGTCGGGCGCGACCTGCTGCACCAGCTCGACGACCAGCCCGGCGGGCCCGGCCACCTGGAACCTGCGCTGCCCCCACGGCTCCGTCACCAGGGGCTTCAGCACCTCGGCGCCGCCGCGAACGCCGTCCGATCTGCTGCAGCTGCACGGTGGTCCCCTCCGTCGACGATGTCGGTCGGGTGGAGCCTGGCAGGGCGGACCGGGTGGCGCCAGGGGTATGCCGCGCTCAGCCCTCCGGCGGGTACCAGACCCGCGTGCCGTCCACGCGGGCGAACGAGGTGAGCGTGTGCGGCTTCGCCGTCGTCGGCGACATGATGTCGAGCACCTCGGCGCCGCGGACCAGCAGCGCGTCGCCGACCAGCGAGCGGTGACAGCGCCACGGCACCGCCTCGGCGCACATCACGGTCAGCCGCTCGTCCCGTGCCCGCTCCGCGAGCGCGTCGACGGCCTCGGCGAACTCCGGCGTCTGCATGTGGTCGGCGTAGCCGCGGAACGACGCGTTGCGCCAGGCACCGTTGACGCTGTCCGGGCGCGGGCGGCGCAGCCCGCCCAGGGCCGGCGCCCGCTCGTAGCCCAGGCCGTGCTCCCGCAGCGCCGGGCCGAGCACGTCCTGCGCGAACTGCGGGTTGCGCCGCGAGCGCGGCACGGTGCGCACGTCGACCACCCGCTGCACGCCGTGCGCCCGCAGCAGCGCGACGAGCTCGTCGAGGGAGCGCGTGGAGTGCCCCACCGTCCACACCGTCCACACCGTCGCCCCGTCCGCCATGCGCCCACGGTAGGAGCGGGACGCTGGCGCGGCAGCCGGGACGGCGTGCCGCCCCTGCGACCGGGCCGCCGTGCGCGGACCATGGGAAGAGGTCGGAAAAGGGGAGCGGCTGCCATGGTCCGGACGTTCGGCGTGGAGGAAGAGCTGCTGCTGGTCGACGCGCGCAGCCGGCAGCCGCTGGCCGCCAGCGAGGACGCCGTGCAGCGGGCGACGCGCCCCCTCGACGACGCGGAGGCGGCGGGCGTGCCCGCCGGTGCGCCCGCGCTCGCCGGCGAGGATCGCGTCGGCGCGGAGCCGGCCGGCGAGCCGGCGGCCCGGGCGGAGGTGGGCGCGGTGTCCTCGGATCTGGCGGACGCCCCGGGCGGGCACCGGCTCACCCTCGAGCTGCAGCAGGAGCAGATCGAGGTGGTGGGCCCGCCGCAGACCTCCCTCACCGACCAGATCGCCTCGATCCGCACCGGCCGCAGGCTCGCCGACGGCGCCGCCCGCGCGGTCGGCGGCCGGGCCGTGGCGATCGCGACGTCGGTCTCCGCTGGGCTGCCCCACCTGGTGCCCGAGTCGCGCTACCGGCGCATCCAGCGGCACGTCGGGATCCTCGCCGCCGAGCAGCTCACCTGCGGGTTCCACGTCCACGTGGCGGTCGACGACCGGGAGCAGGGCGTGGCGGCTCTCGACCGGATCCGGGTCTGGCTGCCGGTGCTGCTCGCCCTGAGCGCCAACTCCCCGTTCTGGTACGGCGTCGAGTCGGGCTTCGCCAGCTACCGCTACCAGGCGTGGACACGGTGGCCGACGGCGGGCGCGTACGAGGTCTTCGGCTCGGTCGAGGCCTACGACCGGTGCATGGAGGCCGTGCTGCGCTCCGGCGTCGCGCTCGACGACGGCATGCTCTACTACGACGCCCGCCTGTCCGTCCCGTGGCCCACGATCGAGGTCCGGGTAGCCGACGTCTGCCTCGACCCGGTCCAGGCCGGGGTGGTGGCGACGATGATCCGCGCGCTGGTGGAGACGGCGTGCCGGCAGCACCGCGAGGGCGTGCCGCCGCACCCGGCGGGCGTCACGGAGCTGCGGGCGTGGTCGTGGCGCGCCAGCCGGTTCGGCGTGGAGGGGGACCTGGTCAGCCCGGCCACGGGCCGGCCCACCCCGGCGGGGCACGTGGTCGCCGACCTGCTCGACCTGCTGCGCCCCGTGCTGGACGAGTACGGCGAGGACGAGCAGGTCCAGGCGGTGGTCGCCCAGATCCTCCAGGACGGCCCGGGCGCGCAGCGCCAGCGCGAGGCCTTCGCCCGGCGGCACGACCTCACCGACGTCATCGACACCGCGGTGCGGCTGGGCACCCCGGAGCCGGAGGGCGACGGCGTCCCGTGAGGGGCCGGGCGGCTCGGCCCGGGCCGAGGCCGGCCGCGGCCCGACGGTGACCGCACCGGCGTCCAGGGGTCGAGTGCCACCTGCTCGAGCGCGGGCCGGGCGGCTCCGGCGGGAGGACACCGGCGGCCGTGCCGGCCGTGCCGTCCTCCCGGTCCGGCTCGATGTCGGGTCGCACTGCGCGCACGCGAAGCCTCCTGAGGTCGTGGTGCGGTGGCCTACTGCGCCTGCGAGCGCCGGTAGGCCTGGACGAGGGGCGTCGAGGCGGGCTCGGGCCCGAGGACCCGCAGGACCGCGTCGTCCTCGGGCACGCCGGGCCACCACGCCACCCACCAGCCGTCGGTGACCGTGGCCTCGACGTCCAGGCCGTCGGGGCGCGCGACGACGACGGCGTCGACGTCACCGCCGGCGTAGCCGTAGGTGACCGTGACGTGGTCCCGGTCGACCGCCGCCCCGGCGTACCCGAGGACCGACACGCCCGCGGAGCCGGGGCCCGGGGCGGTGGCGGGCGGGCCGACGACCGAGGCGACGACGGCGTCTCCGGCCAGGAGGCAGCTCCTGACGTGGGCGTGGTCGACGCTCACCAGGAGCCGGAAGGACCCGCGCTGCTCGGCGAGGACGGTCTCCGCGTCGGTGGCCGCGCTCGCGCACCGGTGCGCCGCGCCGGTGGTGCCGTCGACCGCGAGCGTGGCGGGGGCCGGCGTCCACGAGCCGAGGTCGACGCCGTCGTCCGCCGCCCCGGCGT
Organism: Puerhibacterium sp. TATVAM-FAB25; assembly: GCF_046535855.1. NCBI lineage: Bacteria > Bacillati > Actinomycetota > Actinomycetes > Micrococcales > Promicromonosporaceae > Puerhibacterium > Puerhibacterium sp. TATVAM-FAB25. The sequence continues at coordinate 163,642 of NZ_JAXUAK010000005.1, forward strand.
CCACCGCGACGGCGACCAGCACGAGCACGGCCGCCGCGCCGGCGCCGCCGAGCAGCCGCATCCTGCGCACGTGGGCCCCCTGACGTCTCGTGCGGGGACCGCCCCCTCACCACCCGACGGCGAACCTAGGGGCATCCGTGCGGCGGCTCGTGGAGGCTGCGCGCACCGGAGCGGGTGAAGGTCGCCGCCGGGCGCTCGTGCCGCCAGCGGGCCAGAGCCTGTCAGGCGGCGACCCGCCCGGCCACCGTGCGCGGGAAGACCCGCGCCAGGACGTCGGCCAGCGTCACCACGCCGACCGCGCCGGACGCCTGGTGCACGAGCGCGAGGTGGTTGCTCGTCTCGCGCATCCGCGTCAGGGCCGTGTGCAGCGGCGTGTCCGCCGCGAGCACGAACGCCTCGCGCACGAGGCCCGCGACCGGGGCCGCGTCGTCGAGCAGCAGCGTGTCGCGCACGTGCACGACGCCGGTGGGCGCGGCGGCGCCGTCGGGCCGCACGAGGATGCGCAGGTGCCCGGAACGGTCGGCCGCCTCACGCACGTCGGCCGCCGTGGCGGCGCCGCCGACCGACACCAGGTCGCCGCCCTCGCGCAGCAGGTCCGCGACGGTCAGCCGGCGCAGGTCGAGCGCGCCGGAGAGCTGCTCGGAGTAGGCCGGGTCGAGCGCGCCCACGTTGGCCGAGTGCTCCACGAGGTGGCGCAGGTCCTCCGGGCTGCGGCCCGAGGCCACCTGGCCGGTCGGCTCGACGCCGACGCGGCGCAGGCACCAGTTCGCGGCCTCGTTCAGCGCCACGAGCACCGGGCGGGTGACGGCCATGAAGGCGCGCATGGGCAGCGCCAGCAGGGTCGCCGACGTCTCCGGGTGCGCGATGGCCCAGGACTTGGGCGCCATCTCGCCGACCACGAGGTGCAGGAAGGTCACGATGATCAGCGCCAGGACGAACCCGGCCACGTCGGCCAGCCAGGCCGCGGCGCCCCAGGACTCGAACACCGGGGTGAGCCAGTGGTGCACGGCCGGCTTGGTGATCGCGCCGAGCGCCAGGGTGCAGGCGGTGATGCCCAGCTGCGACCCGGCCAGCAGCACGGTCAGCTCGGTGGAGCTGCGCAGCGCGGCGCGGGCCGAGCGGCTCGACGCCGCGGCGTCCTCCAGGCGGTGCCGCTTGGCCGCGAGCAGCGCGAACTCGACGGCGACGAAGAACGCGCTGAGCGCGATGATGACGACGGTCGCGCCGGCGACCACCCAGGGGTTGCTCATCGGGCCTCCTCCGCGTCCTGCTCGGTCTTGCCGTCATCGGTCTCGGCGTCACGCTCGACGACCGTCACGCGCACCTGCGCGGGCACGTGCCGCTCGACCTCGAGCACCTCGACCCGCAGCGCCCGCGCGGGCGGCGGCTCGGGCAGCGCCAGGTCGGCCGGGTCGTCCGGCAGCGCCACCTCGACGACGTCGCCGGGCTCCGGGAACGCGCCGTGCACGGCGATCGCCAGGCCGGCGATCGTCTCGTAGTCGCCCTCGGGCAGGTCGCGCCCCACGGCGCGCTCCACCTCGTCGACGTGCACGTCGCCGTCCATCACCCACACGCCGTCGTCGCTCGGGGCGAGGCCGTCAGGCTCGGGCTCGTCGTGCTCGTCGGTGATCTCCCCGACCAGCTCCTCGGCCAGGTCCTCCACGGTGAGCACGCCGACGAAGCCGCCGTACTCGTCGAGCACGCACGCCATCTCGTTGCGGGTGGCCGACAGCTCGGCCAGCGCGTCGGGCAGGGCCATGGTGGTCGGCAGCACGAGCGCCGGGCGCAGCACGGCGCCGACCGGGGCGTCGTCGGCCACCGGGCGGCGCAGCACGTCCACGAGGTGCACGACGCCGACGACGTCGTCGTCCCTGAGCACGGGGTAGCGCGAGTGGCCGGCGGCCATGAGCTCGCGCACCTGCCCCACGGTGTCGTCCTCGCGCACGGTATCGACCTGCGCGCGCGGGATCATCGCGTGCTCCACGTCCTGGCGCGGGAAGTCGAGGATGCGGTCCAGCAGGTCGGACAGGTCGTCCGGCAGGTCGCCGCTGGCGCGCGAGTCGGCCACGATGTGCTCGAGGTCGCGGGCGGTGGCGGAGTGCTCGACGTCGTGCACCGGCTCGATCCGCAGCAGCCGCAGCAGCGCGTTGGACGCGGCGTCGAACACCGCGATGAGCCAGCCCAGCGCGCCGAGGTACACCTGCGTGGACCGGGCCAGCCAGGTGGCCACGGGCTCGGGGCGGGCGATCGCGAGGTTCTTCGGGAACAGCTCGCCGAACAGCATCTGCACCACGGTGGACAGCAGCAGCGCCGCGACGGTGCCGATCGCGACGCCCACCCCCGTGGGCACGCCGACGCCGCCCAGCGCGGTGCCGAGCGCCTCGCCCACCAGCGGCTCGGCGACGTAGCCGACGAGCAGCCCGGTGATGGTGATGCCCAGCTGGGCCCCGGAGAGCATGAACGACGTGCGCTTCGTCACCGCCAGCGCACGGCGCGCGGAGGCGTCACCGGCCTCGGCCCGCGCCGCGAGGCGGGACCGGTCCACGGCCATGTACGCGAACTCCTGCGCGACGAAGTACCCCGTCGCGGCGGTGATCGCGAGGATCACCACGAGGCCGACGAGCAGCGACAGCACCCAGGTCACGAGGTCCACCCCCGCCCGCCACGCGTGGTTCGAGGATGATCGCCCGTCCTGGGCCCGGTACTACTGCTGGTGTCCATGGTCCTTCCACAGTGAGAGGGGCCCCGGAGGAGGCCCCTCGTCGTCGGCCCTACGCTCTTCGATCTTCGCCGGATCGCCCGGCACCTGCATCCAACGCAGACGTGGCGCCGGAGGTTCCCGCCGGAGCCCGGCTAGTCTCCAGGCCGTGGCGGAGCGACTCTCCCGGATCCAGGAGCGCGAGCGGGCGGCGCTCGTGGCGGACCTGCAGGAGCTCGGGCCGGAGCAGTGGCGCTCGGCCACGCTCTGCACCGGGTGGGACGTCGAGGAGGTCGTCGCGCACCTCGGGGCGGCCGCCCGGACGGGCATGGGGGCCTGGACCCGCAGCATGGTGCGGGCACGGTTCGACGCGGACGTGCACAACCGGCGTCTGCTCGAGGCGTTCCGTGGCGCCACGCCGGAGGAGACCCTCGACCGGTTCCGCGCCGTGGGCCCGATCGCGCTGCCGTTCGCGGACAGCCCGGGTGGGCTGGGCGAGCTCGTCGTCCACGCCGAGGACGTCCGTCGTCCCCTGGGGCTGACGCACCGCGTCGACCCCGCGGGGCTCCTCGTGGTCGCGCGGTTCTTCGCGACGCGCGACTTCGCGGTGAACAGCAGGTCGCTGGTGCGCGGGCTGACGCTGGTGGCGTCCGACGCCGGGTTCCGCCACGGTTCCGGTCCCGAGGTCCGGGGCCCGTTGCTGGCGCTGGTCATGACCATGGCGGGCCGGCCGTCGCACCTGGGGGAGCTCACGGGTGCCGGGGTGCCGGAGCTCGCCCGGCGGGTGGGTGGCTCCTCGGCCGAGCGCCGGGCGCCGGCCTGACCCGGCGGCGCGGCCGCCCTGTGGCTACCGTGGACGGGTGCCGACGACCGTCATGTGGTTCCGCCGAGACCTGCGCCTCGCGGACAACCCCGCCCTCGTCGCGGCCGTCGAGGCGGCCCGGGCGGACGGCTCCGAGGTGGTGGGCCTGTACGTGCTCGACGACGCGCTGTGGCGCAGCGGCGGGGCCAACCGCGTCGCCTACCTGGTGGAGTCGCTCGCCGCGCTCGACGCCGCGTGCGACGGGCGGCTGGTGGTGCGCCGGGGCGACCCGCGGTCGGTCGTCCCCGCCGTCGTGCGAGCCGCCGGGGCGTCCGCGGTGCACGTCGCGGCGAGCCACGAGCCGTACGGTCGGCGGCGCGACGCCGCGGTCGAGCGGGCCCTCGCGGACGACGGCGTGCCGCTCGTCCGCACCGGGTCCCCCTACGCCGTCGCGCCGGGCCGGCTGCTGACCGGATCCGGGGCCCCGTTCCAGGTCTTCACGCCCTTCCGCGGTGCCTGGCTGACGCACGGCTGGCGGGCGCCGGCGCCCCGGCCGCGCGAGGTCCCGTGGGCGGCGCTGCCCTCGGACGAGGTGCCGGCCGCGCCGCCGACCACCGCGCGCCTGCCGCGCGCGGGCGAGGAGGCCGCGCGTCGGCGCTGGCACGCGTTCGTGCGCGACGGCCTCGCCGGGTACGGCGAGCGCCGCGACCGGCCCGACCTCGCGGGCACCTCGGCCATGTCCGTGCACCTGCGCTGGGGCGAGGTCCACCCGCGCACGCTGCTCGCCGACCTCGCGGCGGCCGAGGCGGGCGGCGTCCCGGGCGACGCCGTCGCGACGTACCGGTCCGAGCTCGCCTGGCGGGAGTTCCACGCCGACGTGCTGCACCACCGCCCCGACGCCCGCACGGAGCCGCTGCGCACCGTCGTCCCCGACGACGCGTGGGCCACCGGCCCTGCCGCCGACGCGGCGTTCGACGCCTGGGCGGCCGGCCGCACGGGCTACCCCCTGGTCGACGCCGGCATGCGCCAGCTCCTCGGGGTCGGGTGGATGCACAACCGCGTCCGGATGGTCACCGCCTCGTTCCTCGTGAAGGACCTGCACGTCCCGTGGCAGCGCGGGGCCGCCCACTTCATGGCCCACCTGGTCGACGGCGACGTCTCCCAGAACCAGCTCAACTGGCAGTGGGTCGCGGGCAGCGGGCACGACGCGGCGCCGTTCTTCCGGGTGTTCAACCCCGTGACGCAGGGGGCGAGGTTCGACCCGGACGGCGACTACGTGCGCCGCTGGGTGCCCGAGCTGCGGGACGTCGAGGGCGCCCGGGTGCACCAGCCGTGGCGGCTCGACCCGCCGCCGGCGGGCTACCCCGCGCCGATCGTCGACCACGCGCACGAGCGCCGGGTCGCGCTCGCCGACTTCGAGCGCGCCCGGCGCTGAACCCTCGCGAGCGGCCGGCGGCGCGGCCGCCGTGCTCGTCCCCCTCCCCCGTGCTGCAGGGTGACGAGCGCCGAGCGCTTCGAGCTCGACGAGGTGCCGCTGGCCGACGTCGCGCAGGCGCCGTCGACGGCCCGCGCCGACGGCGGCATCCCCGTCGGCACCGACCGGGCCGCGGGCACCACCACCGAGGGCGCGCCCGAGCTGGGCGTCTGCTACGACTGCATGTGCTTCGCCGGCCAGCCGGCGGAGAACACCGCGGGCATGACGGACGACCGGCTCGCCGACGTCGCGGCCGGGGCGGGCGTGCCGCAGGAGGTCGCGGACGGCATCGCCGACGGCACGGCCGTGGACACCTGCGGGCAGCGGGTCGCCTCCGCCACGCAGGCGGCAGGGCGACGCCGGCCTGGAGAACCCGCAGGGCGGGTTCGGCACCCCGACTCTGACGATCGACGGCCGGCGCCGGGACGGCGACTGGACCGAGTCGACGACGCCTCACCGGTCAGTAGCTTGAGATTCTTGCTAGTTGGTGTAACTATCTAGTCGTGGACGAGACGCTGCCGTGGCCGAGCGACTGGCTGCGCGGCGTGCTCGAGGTCTGCGTCCTGCGCGTGCTCGCCGACGGGCCGACGTACGGCTACGCGATCACGGCCGCGCTGACCGACGGCGGGCTGGGTGCCACCAAGGGCGGCACCCTCTACCCGCTGCTCAAGCGGTTCGAGGGCGCCGGCTGGGTGAGCACCGACTGGCGCCCCGGCGAGGGCGGGCCGGGACGCAAGTACTACGAGCTCACGGACGCCGGGAGGGCCGTGCTGCACGAGCGCTCGGCGCAGTGGCTGGCGTTCGCCCGGGCCACCAGCAGGTTCGTGGCGCACGGCGCCGGCCCGGGCACCACCGACGCAGGCGACCAGGGGGGACAGCGATGATCACGCGGCTGCAGCAGCGGGCGGCCCAGCACCGGTACGAGCTCGAGCGAGAGCTCGCACCCCACGTCGAGCCCGGCTGGGCCGAGACGTTCCTGCTGGAGCTGCGCCTCCAGGGTGTCGGCGGCCCCGACATCGGGCACGCGATCGCGGAGGTCGAGTCGCACTGCGCCGAGAGCGGCGAGAGCGCGACGGCGGCGTTCGGGGACCCGGCCGCCTACGCCCGGGCCCTGGAGCTGCCGAGGGCCGAGGCGCAGTCCCCGCGAGCGGTCCTGCGGACCCTCGTGCCGGGCGCGGTCTCGCTCGTCGGCATCATGCTCGCGGTCACCGCGACGCCCGCGGTGGCCACCGGTCGGCCGTTCGGGCTCACGTGGGGCACGCTGGCGGCGCTCGCGCTCGGCGTCGGCGCCGTGCTCGCGACGGTCCGCCACCTCGACCCGGTGCTGCGCACCGTCCTCGCGCGCCCCGTGCGCGCGTGGTTCGTCGCCATGGCCGGCATCGCCGTCGTCGTCTCCCCTCAGCTCGCGCTGGGCACGCGCGAGGCGGTCGTGCTGCCGGCGCTGCCGGTCCTGCTGGTCGGCTCCCTCGCGGTGCTCGCGGTGGCCGCGTGGAACCTGCGGCCCGGAGAGCTGGCGGACGACCCGGTGACGCCGCCGCTGGCGGAGCAGGCGCGCCCGCCCCGCCGGCGCGGGGCCGCCCTGGTCGCGACCCTGTCCGCACCGGTCGGCACCGCCGTGCTGGTCGCCGTGAGCTGGTGGGCCGCGACGCGCTGACCGCGGAGCGACCGCCGTCTCACCGGGCCGGCGTGCCGCTCCCGGTGGTCGACGCGACGAGCTGCGCCCCGATGACCGACAGCAGCTGCAGCCTGTCGTAGCTCTCCGTGCCGGGGGTCGCGGTGAGCACGAGGAGCGAGTGCCCCTGGTCGGGGTCGTGCAGGAGCTGGCACTGCAGCTCCATGACGCCCACCTCGGGGTGCTGCAGCCGCTTCTGCCGCGCGTGGGTGGCGGGGACCTCGTGCGCCTCCCAGAACCGGGCGAACTCGGGGCTCGCGGCCAGCGTCGCCTCGACCAGCGCGGCCGCGCGCGAGCGCGGGCCCTGCTTGGCGTAGACGGCGCGCAGGTCGGCGGTGAAGGCGCGGGCATGGACCGGGTGGTCCTCGGCGGGGTAGACGTCGCGGCTCGCCGGGTCGGTGAACCAGCGGTGGACGACGCTGCGCACGAAGCCCTCGTGGCGCGTCTCGTCGCCGAACAGCGCCCGCGCCGCCGGGGTCTGCACCAGCGTCTCGCCGAGCTCGGTCATCACCTGCGCGGGCGTGTCCGCCAGCCGGTCGAGGATCCGCATCAGTCCGGGCGAGACGTGGTCGCCGCTCGACGCGCGAGCGGGGGCGGTGTGCCCGGCGAGCCGGAACAGGTGGTCGCGCTCGGCGAGCGTCAGGCGCAGGCCCCGCGCGATCGCCTTGAGCATCTGCTCGGACGGCTGAGGACCGCGGCGCTGCTCCAGGCGGCTGTAGTAGTCCACCGACATGTCGCACAGCGCGGCGACCTCCTCGCGGCGCAGCCCGGCGGTGCGGCGGCGCGGCCCCCGGCCGAGCCCGACGTCCTCGGGCTGCAGCGCCTCGCGTCGCCGGCGGAGGAAGTCGGCCAGCTGCTCTCTGTCCACGCCCCGAGTCTTCCCTGCCCGCCGCCCGCGGAGCCAGGGACCGCCCGTCCCTGGCTCCGCGGCCCTGGCTCCACGTCGGCCCTGGCTCCGCGCCGGCCCTGGCTCCAGGTCGGCCGGGACGGGTGGTCAGGCCGCGACGGTCACGCCGGCCAGCCGCTCCGACAGCTCCCAGACCCGGCGTCCGTCCTCAGCGCTGCGCAGCGGCGGGTACAGCGCCTGCTCGGCCGGGGCGCCGCCGAGGTGCCCGAGCCCGCGCGGGCCGTACAGGCGGCCACCCTGCGCGTCCGGGCTGGTGGCGGCGTGCACCGCCGGCAGCGCCGCCGTCTCCGGGGTGCCGACGAGGATGCCGCGGCGGGAGAGCGCGCGGATGAGCCGTACCTCGGCGGTGTCGCGCGGCCGGCCCAGCAGCGGTTGCGCGGAAAGCAGGTTGGTGGGCGAGACGCCGGGGTGCGCGAGGTTGCTCCGCACGCCCCAGCCCTCCCGCACGCTCCGGCGGTGGAGCTCCATCGCGAACAGGCCGAGCGCGATCTTCGAGGAGCCGTAGGCCTTCATCGGGTGGTAGCCGTCCACCCAGCCGATGTCGTCCCACCGCACGGCGCCCCGGTTGGCCGCGACGCTGACCTGGCTGGTCACGTGGGCCCTGCCGGCACGCAGCAGCGGCAGCAGCCGCACGGTCAGGGCGAAGTGGCCGAGGTGGTTGGTGGCGAGCTGCAGCTCCCACCCGTCGGCGCTGACCCGGCGGTTCGGGGGCGTCATCACGCCGGCGTTGTTGACGAGGACGTGCAGCGGACGGCCCTCCCGCCGCAGGTCGTCGGCGAGCTCGGCCACCGAGGCGAGCGAGGACAGGTCCAGGGCCCGCACGTCGAGCCGCGCGTGCGGGACGCGCTCGCGGACGCGCTCCGCCGCGGCCTGGCCCTTCGCCGGGTCGCGCACGGGCATGACGACCTCTGCCCCGGCCCGCGCGAGCCGGGCCGCGACGTGGGTCCCGATCCCGTCGCTGGCGCCGGTGACGAGCGCGCGCCTCCCGGTGAGGTCCGGCACGGGGATGTCGATGGTCTTCGGCACGGGGAGCTCCTCGGGTCGGCGGGCCGCGGCCCGCGTGGTCGGTGCTCCCCATGCTGGTCCCCCGCGCGCGGGGCGTTCAGGGACGGCTCACCCGCGGACCGCCGGTCCCTGGGAGCGGGCCCACGGCGTGCCGACGGAGGACCACACGGGGGCCGGCGGCCAGGCGGTGTGGCTCGTCAGGGACGGCGACGGCGTACGCACGACCCGGGAGAGTGCTCTCCCCCGCCGTGTCGTCGTCGCCGGGCCCGACGGCGAGCTCGGTGCGGCGAGCCAGGCGCGGGGACGGGGAGGGGGACGGGAAGGTCGGCGCCGCGGGGGTCCACGGCCGCGGCCGGTGCCTCCGGCGCGGGAGGGAGCGGGGCCGGCGGGCCGCCGGCGCCGTCGTCGTCCTGCTCGGCCGCCCCCGCCCCGAGCACGCCGGGCAGCAGCACCAGCTCGAGGTGCTGGGCGACGTCGGGGTACTCGGCCAGCACGATCGCGCAGCGGTCGCACCCCACGAGGTGCGCCTCGAGCGCCCCCTTCTGCTCGGTCCGCAGCTCCCCCCGCAGGTACCGCGAGATCCGCACGGCCGTCGTCGCGCAGACGGTCTCGCTGCCCCACGCGCACGCCTGGGCGTGCACCCAGGACCGGCGCAGCGCCGCACGCGCGGTGCGTGCCACCACGGGCAGGTCGGCCGGTGGCACCCCGACCCACAGCGCGACGGACCGCGCCGGGGCCTGCTCCACGTCGAGGTACCAGAGGGTCGAGCGCCACAGGGCGGGCAGCGAGCGGAAGGCGCGGGCGAGCGGGGACTGCCCCGGTGCCGGCTCGGGTGCCGGCTCGGGCGCCGGCTCAGCGGCACCGTCGTCGCCGGGCGCGGGCGCGCCGGGCCCGGTCGGCGTCCCGCCCACCCGGCCGGCGGCGACCTCGCGGACGGTCTCGTAGGCGTGCAGGCGGAAGGGCACCGCCGCGGGGAGCCCTCGCCGCAGGGCCAGCGCGGTCCGGGCGAACGCCTCCTGGACGACCGCCTCGGCATCGGCCCCGTCGCCGGCCCGGCTCGCGACGGCGCGGACCGCCGGCCCGTGCCGCAGCCACAGCTCGGCGTGGGCCACCCGGTCGCCCCGGCCCGCCAGGCGGACGAGGGCCTCGTCGGACGCCGTCGCGGTGTCGTGCTCGGCGTCCAGGTCGCTCGCGACGGTGAGCGTCACCGGGCCACCTCCCCGCCGCGGGCGCCCTCGCCGGTGCGTGCGCCGGCGCGCGCGGGCGCGGTGGGGCGCCCGCCGCGCAGGAGCGTCGCCGGTGGCCGTGCGGCGTGGGCGCGCGAGTGGTTCACACCTGCCTAGACGCCCCGGACGCGCGATCGTGACGCCGCGCGCGAGTGGCGCAGGCGACAGGGACCGAGCGCCCGCCACCCCCGGCAGGACGCCGTCGTCTCCGGCGCCCGCCCCGGTGCGGAGCTTCGCCTCCGGCGGCGCGGCGACCGCGTCGTTCCTCGGCCCCGCGACGAGCCTCGCGGGCCGCTGACCACGCCGTCTGCCGTGCAGGCGCCCCGCGCCCGGCCCAGACTCGACGCGTGGCGCAGCGCATCGAGGACTACGGGATCGTCGGCGACCTGCACTCCGTCGCCCTCGTCGGGCGCGACGGCGCGATCGACTGGCTGAGCCTGCCCCGGTTCGACTCCCCCGCCTGCTTCGCCGCCCTGCTGGGCGGCCCGGAGCACGGGACGTGGCGGCTCGCGCCGGCGTCGGGCGGGCCGTGCACCACCCGTCGCTACCGCGACGACACGCTGGTCCTCGAGACGGAGTGGACGACGCCGGACGGCACGGTGCGCGTGATCGACGTGATGCCGCCGCGCGACGACGTCGCCGACGTCGTCCGCATCGTCGAGGGCGTGTCGGGGCGCGTGCCGATGGAGTGCGACCTGCGCCTGCGGTTCGACTACGGCTCGGTGGAGCCGTGGGTCACGGTGGGCGACCCGGTCACCGCGGTCGCGGGGCCGGACGCGGTCACGCTGGACACGCCCGTGGCGGTCACGCGCGAGCGCGGCGGCGTGCTGCACGGCCGGTTCGAGGTGTCGGCCGGGCAGCGGGTCCCGTTCGTGCTCACGCACCACCAGTCCTTCGAGCCGACCCCCGTCCGCCGCGACGCGGAGCGGCTGCTGGAGGACACCGAGCGGTTCTGGACCGACTGGATGGCGCAGGCCCGGTACGACGGGCGCTGGCCGGAGGCCGTGCGCCGCTCCTTGATCACCCTCAAGGCGCTCAGCTACGCGCCCAGCGGCGGCATCGCGGCGGCGGCCACGACGTCGCTGCCCGAGATGCTGGGCGGCGAGCGCAACTGGGACTACCGGTTCTGCTGGCTGCGCGACGCCGCCCTGACCCTGCAGGCGCTGGTGGGCACCGGGTACCTGGACGAGGCGCGCGCGTGGCGCGAGTGGCTGCTGCGCGCCGTGGCCGGGGACCCCTCCGACCTGCAGATCATGTACGGGATCGACGGGCGGCGGCGCATCCCCGAGATGACCGTCGACTGGCTGCCCGGCTACGAGGGCTCGCGGCCCGTGCGCGTGGGCAACGCCGCCGTCAGCCAGCACCAGCTCGACGTGTGGGGCGAGGTGCTCGACTGCCTGCACGTCGCGCGCGAGGCGGGGCTCGCGCCCACCGACGACGCGTGGACGCTGCAGCAGGCGCTGCTGCACTTCCTCGAGGGCCACTGGGACGACGTCGACAGCGGGCTGTGGGAGGTGCGCGGCCCCCGCCGGCCGTTCGTGCACTCGCGGGTCATGGCCTGGGTCGGCGTCGACCGGGTGACCCGCGCCGCGTCCCGGCACGCCGTCCTCGACGGCCCGGTGGACCGCTGGCGGGCGCTGGCCGACCGCATCCACGCCGACGTGTGCGCCAAGGGCTTCGACCCCGAGCGCAACACGTTCACGCAGTTCTACGGCTCGGAGGGCCTGGACGCGGCGCTCCTGCTCATCCCCGCCGTCGGCTTCCTGCCGTGGGACGACCCGCGCGTGGTCGGCACCGTCGAGGCCGTGCAGCGCGAGCTGAGCGAGGACGGGCTGCTGCTGCGCTACGCGCCGTACGCCGACGGCCGCGTCGACGGCCTGCCGGGCACCGAGGGCGCGTTCCTCGCGTGCAGCTTCTGGCTGGCCGACGCCCTGCACGGCATCGGGCGCGAGAAGGAGGCCGAGCAGCTCTTCGAGCGGCTGCTCGGCCTGCGCAACGACCTCGGCCTCCTCGCCGAGGAGTACGACGTGGCGGCGGGCCGCCAGGTGGGCAACTTCCCGCAGGCGTTCAGCCACGTGGGCCTGGTGAACTCGGCGCGCCACCTCAGCGGCACCGTGCCCGCCACCGAGGTCCCCGAGCGCGTCGACCGCGCCGCGGGCAGCCACGGCGACCCGCACGCCCCCCGAGCCGAGGAGCGCCGATGAGAGCCCTGACGGTCGTCCCGGAGAAGCCCGGATCGCTCGCCGTCACCGACGTGCCCGAGCCCGAGCCGGGCGACGGCGAGCTGCTGGTCGACGGCATCGCCGTCGGCGTCTGCGGCACCGACCGCGAGATCGCCGACGGTGAGTACGGCTCGGCCCCGGCCGGCGACGAGCGGCTGGTGATCGGCCACGAGTCGCTGGGGCGGGTGCTGGCGGCGCCCGAGGGCAGCGGCTTCTCCCCGGGCGACCTCGTGGTCGGCGTCGTGCGCCGCCCCGACCCCGTCCCGTGCGGCGCCTGCGCCCGCGGCCACTTCGACATGTGCCGCAACGGGCGGTTCACCGAGCGCGGCATCAAGGACCTGCACGGGTACGCCGGCGAGCGCTGGACGGTCGAGGCGGACTACGCGGTGCGGCTCGACCCGTCGCTCGAGCAGGTGGGCGTGCTGCTCGAGCCCACCACGGTGGTGGCCAAGGCGTGGCAGCAGGTCGACGCCGTGGGCGGCCGCTCGTGGTTCGAGCCGGAGCGGGCGCTGATCACCGGCGCGGGCCCGATCGGGCTGCTCGCGGCGCTGATCGGCGTGCAGCGCGGCCTCGACGTGCACGTGGTGGACCACAGCACCTCGGGCCCCAAGCCGGGGCTGGTGCGCAGCCTGGGGGCGACCTACCACAGCGACCCCGTGGCCGAGGTGGCCGACGCGGTGCAGGCCGACGTCGTCATCGAGGCCACCGGCGCGGCCGAGGTGGTCTTCGAGGCCGTCGCGGCCACCCGCGCCTTCGGCGTCACCTGCCTCACCGGCGTCACGTCCAGCCACCGCCTGCGCATCGACGCCGGCGCCATCAACCGCGAGCTCGTCCTGGAGAACGACGCCGTGGTGGGCACGGTCAACGCCAACCTCGACCACTTCCGCGGCGCCGCCGAGGCGCTGGCCGCGGCCGACGTCGGCTGGCTGGGCCGCATCATCACCCGCCGCGTCCCGCTCGAGCGCGCCACCGAGGCCTTCGAGAAGCGCGACGGCGACGTCAAGGTCGTGATCGACCTCTGACGCCCGCTCGGGTCGCGCTCGCCCGCTCGGGTCGCGCTCAGTGCGCCCCGACCTCGCGCGCCTTCTCCACCGCGGCGCCGATCCCGTGCAGCCACGGGTCGCCGTGGCCCGGCAGCACGGTGCGGGCGGCGGTGGAGGCCAGCACGTCGAGCGACCGCAGCGCCTCGGCGCTGTCCGCGGTGGCCGCGCCGGCCACGATCTGCGGGCCGCGCTCGCCGGTGTACGGGTCGAGCGTCACCAGGGCGTCGCCGGTGATGAGCACGTCCCGGTCGGGCAGGTGCAGCGCGCAGTGCCCGTTCGTGTGCCCCGGCGAGAAGACGACCCGCGGCGACCCGGGCACGGGCAGCACGGCGTCGGGCACCACCGGCTTGAGGCCGTGCACGCCCGGCACCTTCCACGCCCCGGCGCGCATCATCGCCCCGAGGATCTTCGCCCCGGCCGGGTACTTCACCGGGTACAGGGCGCGCACGTTCTCGTGCGCGTACCGGTACGGGTGCGCCGCGACGTGCGCGTCGTCCGGGTGCAGCCACACGGGCACGCCGAGCCGGTCGACCATGCGCGCGGCGTTGCCGGTGTGGTCGAAGTGGGCGTGGGTGAGCACGACGGCGGCCACGTCGTCGGGCGTGTGCCCGAGCTCGCGCAGCGCCCGGCCGATGAGGGGCCAGGCGGCCGGCAGGCCCGTGTCGACGATCAGCACGCGGCCGTCCTCGTCGCTCACCAGGTAGACGTTGACGTAGGCGTGCTCGATGCGGTGGACGTTGGCGGCGACCTCGATCGGCAGCATGCGACCTCCAGCGGGACGGGATCGCTTCACGCTAGGCGGGTGTCGCGGTGCCTGCAGCGTGGGCGGGTGCCGCGCGCGGCGGCGCGGCGCCCGCCCACGACGGCCGCGGCGTCAGCGGGTGCGCCGCACCTCCTCGACGAACCGGCGGGAGCGCTCGCGCAGGCCGGTGACGCGCCGCTCGACGATCAGCTCGCGCACGGCGGGGTCGTTGCCCGCCTCCGCGCTCGTCGGCGTGCGCCGCACGTTCGCCGAGCACCGGAAGTCGGTGCAGATCAGCGTGCCGATCGTGTTGCCCTGGCGGCCGGCGGCGCCGCCGCGGCGCGCGACGTACAGCGAGACGTCGTCGGTGGCGACGACGTCCTCGCACCAGGCGCACAGCGACTTGCGCCGGACGCGGCCGGAGCGGTCGGCGGCGCGCAGCAGCACGCCGACCGGCTCGCCGTCGATCTCCAGCACGGCGTACGCGGCCAGCGGCGCCTTGCGGTCGCGCCAGCCCAGGTAGTCGGTGCGGTCCCAGTCGACGGCGTCGAGGTCGGGCAGCGTGGCCTGCGCGACCTCGCGCTTGGAGGCGTTGACGAAGGACGCGCGGATCTGCTTCTCGGTCAGCGGGGTCATGGGGTTCTCGGCTTCCGGTCGTTCGGAGCCGCCGGGGCGTCAGGGGCACCGCGGCGCGCGACGGTGACGCAGGGCGTCGTCGTCGGGCGCGCGGGTGCGGGCCGGCGGCGGGGCAGGGCGGAGCCGCGCCTCCCTGCCGCGCCGGGGCGCGCGACGGGGTGGCCGCCGGTGCGCGCGAGCGTGCCGGTCAGAGGGTGGCGCGGGCCGACCGGGTCGCCGAGCAGGCCTGGACGGCCACCTCGCGTCCCGCGGTGCCCTGACGCATCGCCTCTCCTCGCTCGTGCCGGGGTCCGGGCCCTTCGTGCGGCGCGCTGTCGCGCCGCGGCCCCGCCGTCGATCGTACGCCCGGGCACGCGACGGGTCAGCCGGTTTTCGCCGGCGGGACCGGCCTCAGTCCTCGACGCCCTCGACGACCTCGCCGACGACCTCGCCGGCGACGCCGTCGGTCGCGGCGTCGTCCAGCAGCGCGCCGCCGAGCGCCTCCGCGTGCCAGGACACGAGCCGCCACGCGCCCGGCTCGCCGTCGAGCACGACGGCGCCGGTGTTCGACAGGGGGGCGTGCGCCGCGAGGCCGAGGTCGACCTCCGCGCACCGGGCCGCCGCCCAGACGCGCAGCATCGCGCCGTGGGAGAACACCGCGGCCGTGCCGACCCCGGACGCCGCCACCTCCTCGATCGCGGCGTCGAACCGGCCGAGCGCCTCGGTGCCGTCCTCGCCGCCCGGCACCCGCACGTCCAGGGCGCCGTCCGCCCAGCCCAGCGCCACCGAGAGGTACTTCTGCGCCGAGGCGTCGTCGTTCGCCATCTCCAGCGAGCCCGCCGCGATCTCCCGCAGCCCGGCGTGCTCACGCGGGGTCAGGCCCAGGTGCTGCGCGAGCGGGGCGGCCGTGAGGTGCGTGCGCACGAGCGTCGACACCCAGATGGCCTCGATCCCGGCGTCGCCGAGCACGCGCGGGATCGCGGCGGCCTGGCGGTGCCCCAGCTCCGTGAGACCGGGGCCCGGCTCGAGCGTGTCGAGGAAGTAGCCGACGTTGGACGGGGTCTGGCCGTGGCGGACGAGGTGGAGGCGCATGCGGCCATCTTCGCAGCGACCGGCGACCGGCCGCCCACCGCAGGCGTCACGACGCCGTCGGCTCCGCCCGCCGCTCCACGACCCGGATGCTGGTCAGCGCGGGGTCCGCGACGTCGGGCACGAGCATGCCCGCCTCCACCCCGGTGGTGAGGTAGTCGAGGGCCTCGCGGGTGATCCGCTCGCCCGGCGCCAGCACGGGCACGCCGGGCGGGTACGGGCTGGCCATCTCCGCGGCGACGCGCCCCACCGCCTCGGCGACCGGCACCTGCTCGGCCGGGCCGAAGAACGCCTCGCGCGGCGACATGACCGTCTCCAGCTCCAGCGCGCCGGGCGGCGGCAGCGCCACCGCCGGCGACCGCTCGATCTCGCCGGCGTGCTCCGCCAGCGCCCGCGTCGCCTCGACGAACCGGCGCTCGGCCTCGTCGTCGTCGCCGTGGGTGAGCCGGCCGTTGACCCGGCACGTGTCCGCCGAGCCCATGTCCACGTGGTGATGGGCGCGCAGCCACTCGGCCGCCTGGTAGCCGGTGATCCCGAGGCCACGGACGTCCATCGTCAGCACCAGCGGGTCGAGCTCGAACGCGCCGCCGGGCCGGACCACCTCCTGGCCCATGACGTCGATCCCGTCGAGCCCCCCGACGGTGGAGCGGATCCGGCCTGCCCGGGCGATCGCCGCGTCGAGCAGCTCCTTGCCCTGCTCGACCATCTGCCGGCGCCAGCCGTCGAGCGTGGCGTAGACGAGGCTGGAGGAGCTCGTGGTGCCCAGCAGGTCCTCGCGCTGCTTGAGCACCTGAGGGTCCACGCGGTCGCCCTGCAGCTGGAAGATCGAGCTCTGCTCCACGGCGCTGCCCATCTTGTGCACGCTCGTGACCACGAGGTCGGCGCCGACGTTCATGCCCCACTCGGGCAGGTCGTCGTGGAAGGGGAGGTGGGCGCCCCACGCCTCGTCGACGATGAGCGGCACGCCGTGGCGGTGGCACACCTCGGCCACACCGCGGATGTCGGCGCAGGTGCCCCAGTCCGTCGGCGAGATCAGCAGCATGCCCTTGGCGTCGGGGTTGTCCCGCAGCGCGCGCTCGACGTCCTCGGGCTCCGGCGGGTGCGCCAGGTGCAGGCGCTCGTCCCAGTGCGGGTGCACCCACACCGGCTGGATGCCGCTGATGATGACGCCGGCGATCACCGACTTGTGCGCGTTGCGCGACACCAGGAGCTTCTCCCCCGGCCCGGCGACCGCGAGCATCGCCGTCTTCACCGACAGCGAGCTGCCGCAGGTGGAGAAGAAGCAGGTGTCGGCGCCCACGGCGTCGGCCATGAGCTCCTGCGCCTGCTCGAGCACGCCCTGCGACTGGCGCCGGTCGTCCAGGCCGTTGAGGGAGAGCACGTCGGAGGCGAACACCCCCTCGCCGAGCACCTCCAGCACCCGCGGGTCGGCGCCGCGCCCCTGCCGGTGGCCGGGCGGGCCGAGCACGACGTCGCCGCGCCGGCGGAACTCCTCCAGCGCCTCGATGACGGGCACGCGGGCGTGGTCCACGGGTGACACCTCCGGGCGGTCGGGGTCAGGTCGCCTCGATCGTGACCCCGGTCCACGCCGCCCGCACGGGCGCCAGGGTGCCGGGTGCCCGCCTGCTCCGGTGCCCTAGACGACGCCGAGGGCCATCATCGCGTCGGCCACCTGGGTGAACCCGGCGATGTTCGCGCCGGCCACGTAGCTGCCCGGCTGGCCGTACTCGTCCGCCGTGGCCAGGCACCGGTCGTGGATGGACGCCATGATCCCGGCGAGCCGCTCCTCGGTGTACTCGAAGCTCCACGAGTCGCGCGAGGCGTTCTGCTGCATCTCCAGGGCGCTCGTCGCCACGCCGCCGGCGTTGGCCGCCTTGCCCGGCGCGAACAGCACGCCGGCCTCGGTCAGGAGCCGCACCGCCCCGGGGGTGGTCGGCATGTTCGCGCCCTCCGCGACCACCCGGACGCCGCCCGACACGAGGCCCTTCGCCGCCGACTCGTCGAGCTCGTTCTGCGTGGCGCACGGGAGCGCGACGTCGCACGCGACGTCCCACACCGAGGACCCCGTGCCGAGCGCGGCCGATCCGCCGCGCGCCTCCACGTAGTCGGCGATCCGCCCGCGCCGCTCGTTCTTGACGACCTTGAGCAGCTCTAGGTCGATCCCGGCCTCGTCGACGACGTAGCCGCTGGAGTCGGAGCAGGCGACGACGCGGCCGCCGAGCTGGTGCACCTTCTCGATGGCGTAGATGGCCACGTTGCCCGAGCCGGACACGACGACGCGCTTGCCGTCGAGGGAGTCGCCGTGCGCCGCGAGCATCCGCTCGACGAAGAAGACGGTGCCGTAGCCGGTGGCCTCCGTGCGCACCTGCGAGCCGCCCCAGGACAGGCCCTTGCCGGTGAGCACCCCGGACTCGTAGCGGTTGGTGATCCGCTTGTACTGGCCGAACAGGTAACCGATCTCCCGGCCGCCGACGCCGATGTCCCCCGCCGGCACGTCGGTGTGCTCGCCCAGGTGGCGGTACAGCTCCGTCATGAACGACTGGCAGAAGCGCATGACCTCGGCCTCCGACCGCCCCTTGGGGTCGAAGTCGGACCCGCCCTTGCCGCCGCCGATGGGCAGGCCCGTCAGCGCGTTCTTGAAGATCTGCTCGAAGCCGAGGAACTTCACGATGCCCAGGTAGACGGACGGGTGGAACCGCAGGCCGCCCTTGTACGGGCCGAGCGCCGAGTTGAACTCCACCCGGAAGCCGCGGTTGACCTGGGTGCGGCCGTGGTCGTCGAGCCACGGCACCCGGAAGATGATCTGCCGCTCCGGCTCGCAGAGCCGCTGGATCACCGCGGCGTCCACGTACTCGCGGTGCTTCGCCACCACCGGCCCGAGGCTCTCGAGCACCTCGTGCACCGCCTGGTGGAACTCGCGCTCGCCGGGGTTGCGCGCGACGACGTCGTCGAAGACGGGCGTGAGAAGGTCGTGAAGCTCAGGCATGCTCCGACCCTAGCCACGCCGCAGGCCTCCGCCGACGGACCGTCCGGCAGGTGACCACGCCGCCGCTCCGGCCCTGGTCACGAAGCCGCCGCCAGGCCGCGCGATCCGGAACCGACGCCGGTCGCCGTCCGTTGGACCACCATGACCGGACCCCACGAGCCGAGGAGCCCGATGCCCCTCCCGTCGACCCCCGCCCCCGCAGCACCGCGCCGCGCGCTCACCCGGGCGCTCTCGGCCACCGTCGCCGGCGTGGCCACCACGGCCTACTACGCGACGCCCGACTTCATCGCCAGCCGCACGGCGCGCGGCTGGACGAAGGCGGGCCTGTCGGCGGTGATCCTCGCGTCGTCGGTGCCCGACTTCCTCGCCGCCCGTGCGGCCGCTCGGGCGGAGGCCGAGGCCCGCGCTGCCGCGTGGGCCACCGAGGACGCCCTCGAGGACGGCCTCGAGGACGGCACGGACGAGGTGACCGACGGGGCTGGTGCGGCCGACGCGGCCGACAGGGCCGACGCAGGGCTCGAGGACGTCCCCGACAACACGCTCGCGCCCACGGCCGAGGACGTGCTCGAGCGGATGGCCGAGCAGGCCGACGAGCTGCCGGGGCGCGCGAAGGCTGCGCTCGCCGGCCTCGGCGCCGGCGTCGTGCTCGGCAGCGCCGCGCTGACCGTCGCCCTGGAGCGGTGGGTCTACCGCAAGGGCGAGGCGCGCGCCGCGGCCGGCAAGCGGTGGCCGCACTCGGGGCCCGCGGTGCTCTACGGCGCGCTCGCCGCCGCCGTCGCGCTCCTGCCCGACGACCTCGGCGCCGGCCGCGCGGGCGCCGCCGCGGAGGCGCCGGAGCGCTGACGGCGCGCCGTCCGGGCGACGCTGCGCTGACGCCGCCGGGAGGCGCTCAGGCCACGCGGCGCCGGCCGGGCAGCACCCCGGCGAACAGCACCACGAGCAGCCCGGACACCGGTGCCACCAGCAGCCCCCAGCGCAGCGACGCCGCGTCGGCCACCAGGCCCACCACCGGCGGCGACAGCAGGAATCCCAGGCGCAGGAGCCAGGAGACGACCGTCAGCCCGGTGCCGTGCCGGAGCCCGGGCAGCTCGTCGGCCTCGTGCATGGCGGCGGGGATGAGCGTCGCGACGCCGAGCCCGGCGGCCGCGAACCCGGCGATCGTGCCGGGCACCGTGGGCACGGCCAGCGCCAGGCCCATCCCCGCCGCGATGATCACGCCGCCGGCCCGGGCGACGGCGCGCTGGCCGAACCGGTCGACCAGGCGGTCGCCGAGCAGCCGGCCGACGGTCTGGGCGCCCATCAGGGCGACGAAGCCCGTGGCCGCGAGTGCCGCCGGGGCGCCGAGGGAGTCGGCCAGGTAGAGGGTGGCCCACGAGTTGCCGGCGTCCTCCACGAGCGCGCCGCCGAGGGCGATCATCACCAGGGCGCCCAGCGCCAGCGCGGTGCGC
The DNA here is from genome assembly GCF_046535855.1 of Puerhibacterium sp. TATVAM-FAB25. Classification (NCBI taxonomy): domain Bacteria; kingdom Bacillati; phylum Actinomycetota; class Actinomycetes; order Micrococcales; family Promicromonosporaceae; genus Puerhibacterium; species Puerhibacterium sp. TATVAM-FAB25. The sequence goes on from NZ_JAXUAK010000005.1 coordinate 183,571, forward strand.
GGGCTGACCCGCGCCCGGCCCACGGTCGCCGCGCCGGCGTCGGCGGCCTCGGCGCCGGCCCCCTCGTCGTCGCGCCCGGGCAGGCAGGACCGCAGCGCGGTGAGCGCGACGGCGGCGAAGACCAGCGTGGAGATCGTCAGGTGCACCCCGCGCGAGAGCCCCAGCGCGATCGCCCCAGCGGCCATCGACCCGCCCAGCACGGCCCCGATCGACCACAGGGCGTGGAAGGAGTTGATGATCGAGCGCCCGTAGCGGCGCTGCACCCGCAGGCCGTGGGCGTTCTGCGCGACGTCGGTGACCGCGTCGCAGGCGCCGGCGAGGAACAGCGTGACGGCGAGCACCGGGACGGACGGCGCCACGCCGGCCACCAGCGTGCCGAGGCCGACCAGCACGGTGCCGGCCGTCGCGACCCGCCCCGAGCCGAACCGGCGGATGAGCACCGCGGCGCCCAGGCCGGAGACGATCGCCCCGGTGGGGAACGCGGCGACCGCCAGCCCGTAGGCGGCGTTGGTCATGCCCAGGTCGGCCTTGATCTCCGGGTAGCGGGGCAGCAGGTTGGCGAAGAGCGCGCCGTTGGTGAGGAACAGCGCGGCCACGGCGGCGCGGGCGCGGCGGTCCTCGGCCGTGGGGGTCCGCACGTCGGTCATGCGTACGAGCGTACACACCGGCGGGCCGCTAGGCTGGGGTGACTCAGGGAATTCCTGCGCGCCGGAGTACGGGTGGGTCGGCGCGCGGCCTCGTGCATCCTCGAGAGGTCCTCTTGACCGCCCTGCCGACCACCGAACCCACCACCGCCCGCGCCGCCTACGCCGAGCTGCCCCGCCGGGCCGGCGCGTGGTTCCTGCCGATCGCCTTCGGCGCCCGGCTCCCCTTCTCCATGGTGACCATCGGCGCGCTGTTGCTGGTCACCGCCACGTCCGGCTCCGTCGCCCAGGGCGGGCTGGCCTCCGCCGCGGTCGCGATCGGCACCGCCGTCGGCGGCCCCACCCAGGGCGTGCTCGCCGACCGCACCGGCCAGCGGCCCGTGCTCCTGGTGGCCACGCTGCTGGAGACGGCGGCGCTGCTCGCGCTCGTCCACCTCGCCACGTCGGGCGCCCCGGCCCCGGCCGTGCTGGCCGCCGCGGCGCTCGTCGGGCTCGCCGCCCCGCAGGTCGGGCCGCTGATCCGCGTGCGGTGGCTGGCGCTCACCGCCGGCGACCCGCGCACGCTGCGCGCGGCCATGAGCTACGAGAGCACCGCCGACGAGGTGAGCTTCGTGCTCGGCCCGGCGCTCGTCGGCGTCCTGGCCACCGCCGGCTCCCCCGCCACGACCCTGCTGGTCGCGGCCGGCTGCTGCCTGGTGCTCGGCACCGCCGTCGCGCTGCACCCCACCGCCGCGCTGCGCGCCGCCGTCGACCACCGCGACCACGCGCCGCTGACCGCCCTGGTGCGCAGCGTCGCCCTGCCCGCCGCCGGCATGGTCGCCATGGGCCTGCTCTTCGGCGGCACGCAGGCCGCGATCACGGCGTTCATGGGCGACGCCGGCCACGAGGGCTCGGCGGGCCTCGTCTACGCCGTGATGGGCGCGGGCTCGGCCGTCACCGCCCTGTCCGTCGCCGCCCTGCCGGGCGCCTGGAGCCAGCGGGGCCGGTGGGTCACCTTCGCGGCCGGCCTCACCACCGGCGCGGCGCTGGTGCTCGGCGCCGCGTCCGCCGGGTCGGTGCCCCTGCTGGTCGCCGCGGTGGCCCTGACGGGCCTGTTCGTGGGGCCGGTCATGGTCACGGTGTTCACCGTCGGCGGCGAGCGGGCGCCCGGGTCCCGGGCGTCGGCCGCGATGACGATGCTGGCCAGCGCCAACGTGCTCGGCGTGGCCCTGGGCGCGTCGGCCGCCGGCCGCCTGGCCGAGGGCACCGGCACGGCGAGCGCCTTCGCCGTGCCGGTCACCGCCGCCGTGCTGCTGCTGGTCACGGGGGTGGCGCTGCGGGAGCGGGTGCCGGGCGTCGACCGTCAGGCGGGCCCGGCCGGCACCTCTGCGGCCGCGAGGTAGACCCACGCCTGCGCGCCCGAGGCCAGCGGCCGCAGGGCGCGGGCGTAGTCGGCCACCTCGTACGCGTCCGCCGCGGCGAGCTCGGCGTCGTCGAGCCGCCGGCACCGCGGCGCGCGCCACCGGCCGGCCGCGCTGCCGGCCCGCGCTACCGCGCGGCCGCGGCGGGCGTGGCGGGCGTGGCGACCTCGATGGCGTTGCCCCACGGGTCGGCGAAGCCGAGCGTGCGCCCGTCGTGCTCCGTCGCGATCCCGTGGTGGCGCAGGCGCTCGTCGAGGGCGCCCAGGTCGTCGTCGCCGGGCAGCAGGATGCGCACCTGGCCGAGCCCGAGGGTCATCTGCCGGCGCCCGGCGCCGCGGCTGCGCCACGTGTTCATCGCCATGTGGTGGTGGTAGCCGCCGGCGCTGACGAACAGCGCCTGCGGGCCGAACGTCGCCGTGGTCTCGAAGCCGAGCCGGTCCACGTAGAACTCCCGCGCCGTGGCGACGTCGCCGACGCTCAGGTGCACGTGCCCGACACGCCCGGGCCGGGTGGGCGCCGCGGCGGCGGCCTCCTCGGTGAGGTGCTCGCGCAGGAACGCGCTCGGGTCGAGCATGAGGGAGTCCATCTCGACCTGACCGTGCACCCAGCTCCACGTGCTGCGGTCGCGGTCCCAGTACAGCTCGACGCCGTTGCCCTCCGGGTCGTCGAAGTAGAACGCCTGGGACACCAGGTGGTCGGCGCTGCCGGTGAACGACTGCGGGTGGCGCCGGGCGACGGAGTGCACGGCCGCGGCCAGGTCGGCCTGCGTGTCGAAGAGGATCGCCGTGTGGAAGAGCCCGGCGTCGCGGGGGCTCGCGTGTCGCAGCTCCGGCGCGTGCTCGAGCACCACGACCGGCGTGCCGCCCCGCCCCAGCACCGCACGCGAGCCGTCCGCGGCCAGCACGGTGAGGGTCACCGCGTCGCGGTAGTAGGCGGTCATCCGGTCGAGGTCGGCGACCCGCAGGGTGACGGCGCCCATCGCCGTGTCGGCGGCGAGACGGTCGAGGGACGGGGTGGCCATGGGTGCTCCTGAGCGGTAACGACGGGACGGTTACTTGTAGGTACAACCGTCACCGTAGCAGGGGGCGGCGCCCGGGACAACGAGCGGTCCGCTGCCGTGCTATCGGAGCCACCGGAGCCACCGCGCTATCGGAGCTGGCGCGAGCTCATGACCTCCTCGGGGCGGAGGCGGAGCACGACACGCTCCGGGTCGTGGTCCCTCGGGCGGTAGCGCACCGCGTAGCGCCGGACGGCCTCGGCGACCTCGGCGGGGTCCTCGCTGACCTCGATCGCCCCCTCGAGCGTGAGCCAGCGGCGACCGTCGACCTGGCAGATCGCCGCGCGCGGCGGCGGGGCGCCCTCGCGGCGTCGCGCGTTGGCGACCTTGGTGGTCCTGCGCCGGGTGGTGATCCGCACGACCCCGGCCTCCGGGTCCCAGGTGAAGGCCACCGGCACCACGTGCGACCTGCCGTCCGGGCGCGTCGTGGTGAGGGTCGCGAGGTGCTTCTCGGTGACGAACCCGAGCTGGGCGTCGCTGAGGCGGATCACCGCCCGACCCTATGTCCCGGCGAGCACGGCGTCGCGGAGCGCGAGCACCGCCGCCGGGTCGTCCGCCGTCGTGCCGCGGAACCCGCCGGCGATCGCGCGGCGCACGGCGTCGACGTCGTCGCACGGCCCGACGAACGCCAGGCCGCCCCCGGCGGCGAAGGCCTCCACGGCGGGCGTCCCCGCCAGGTCCCACGGGAGGTAGAGCCGGTCGACGCCGAGGCGCGACGCCGTCGCGACGGCGCCGGCGTCGCCACGCGCGCAGATCAGGCCGACGTGCCACCACCGCCCGGGCAGCAGCGCCGGCGTGAGCGCGTCCGCGCGGAAGCTGGTCACCACGACGGCGCCGGGCCGGTCGCGCCGCTCGGCGAGCGCCGCAAGCACGCCCGCGGTGGCGGCGGGCGCCTTCACCTCCACCTGGAAGCCCGTCGCGGGGAACGCATCGAGCACCTCGGCCAGGCGCGGGACCCGCTCCCCGTGCCCCGCGTCGAGGACGGCGAGGTCGGCCCAGTCGTGGTCGGCGACGCGGCCGCTGCCGTCGGTGGTGCGGTCGAGCGTCTCGTCGTGGATGACGACGAGCTCGCCGTCGCGCGACAGGTGCACGTCGAGCTCGATCTCGTCGGCGCCGACCTCCGCCGCCAGGCGGAACGACCGCATGGTGTTCTCCGGCGCGTGCGCCATCGCCCCGCGGTGGCCCGCGATCAGGAAGCCCATCCCTCACCCCTCGCCTCGTGGACCGCGCGGCCCGCGGTCGACGCATGCCTACCGGGCGCCGGTGACCGGGCGGTGGACGGCGGGTGACGTCGGGGGGCGACGTCGGTGGGTCGCGTCAAGGGGCGACGCCGGGGGGCCGCGGCGTCAGTCGTAGTGCTGCCGGAAGCGGTGGTGCAGCACCTGCTGGCCGACCTCCCGCCAGGGGTGCGGCTGGAGCATCCGGGCGTAGAGGTCGGGGTCGACGTCGTAGTAGTCGTAGCTGTCGCCGCTGCGGAACTGCACGCGCAGCACCCGGGCGGCCGCGTCGTAGCCGACGGCGCGGACGGCGTCCGAGACGATGCGCGTCATCCTCATTCCCTCGATCGTGCCCCCGTCCCCCGGCGCCCGCCGAGCACGCCGGCCTACGATCTGTCCGTCCGAGGAACCGGTCGGGAGCCAGGGGGACTTCGATGAACGTCGCCGCCGCAGCGCCCCGGGCAAGCCTCGGCCTCGCCGTCCTGCTGGTCGGCACGATGCTCCTCGGCGCCGTCGCCCCGGCCGAGGCGGCGCGGAAGGTGAGCCCGCCGCATGTCGTGCCCAGCGCGTCCGTGCGCACCTTCGGCATCTTCACCCCCGGCACCCCCGGGGACCCGGCCGCGTACGCCGCCGTCACCGCCGAGGCCGGCGGCGCCCCGGACGTGGTCATGTGGTACGAGTCCTGGGGCACGGGCGGCGGCTTCCCGGCCGCGGCCGCCGGCGCGGTGGCCGAGCGGGGCGCGGTCCCGCAGATCACCTGGGAGCCGTGGGTCGCCGGGGCGGGCGTCGACCAGCCGGCCTACGCCCTGTCCCGCATCGCCGCCGGTGCGTTCGACGGCTACGTCACCACCTGGGCCCGTCAGGTCAAGGCCTACGGCAAGCCGGTCCAGCTGCGGTTCGCGCACGAGATGAACGGGAGCTGGTACCCGTGGTCGGCCGGCGTCAACGGCAACGGCGCCGCCGACTACGTGGCCGCGTGGCGGCACGTGCGCGAGGTCTTCGCCAGGGCCGGGGTCGGCAACGTCACCTGGGTCTGGTCGCCGAACACGCCGTACCCCGGCTCGACGCCCCTGCGCTCGCTGTACCCCGGTGACGACGCCGTCGACACGGTCGCCCTGGACGGCTACAACTGGGGCACGAGCCGGTCGTGGACGACGTGGCAGTCGTTCTGGGACGTCTTCGGCCCCGGCGTCCGGGAGCTCCGGGCCATCAGCACCCGGCCGATCTACGTCGCGGAGGTCGGCTCCACCGAGGTCGGCGGCGACAAGGCCGCCTGGATCGACGACATGTTCGCCACGCTCGCCGCGCACCCCGAGATCCGCGGGTTCACCTGGTTCGACGAGAACAAGGAGACCGACTGGCGGATCACCTCCTCGCCGTCCGCGCAGGCGGCGTTCCGGGCGGGCCTGCCCACCTTCGGCTGAGGCCGCGGCGTCCAGCGCGGTGACGGCGATCACGGCCGCCGGCGCTTCCGCGGACGCCCCCGTCGTCGAAGGACATCTCCGTGACCTCGCCTGCCTGCGCCGCGCCCGCGCGCCGCTGGTGGATCCTCGCCACCGTCTCCCTGACCCAGCTGCTCGTCGTCCTCGACGGCACCATCGTGAACGTCGCGCTGCCGAGCGCCCAGGCCCACCTCGGGCTGTCGGACACCGCGCGGCAGTGGGTCGTCACCGCCTACGCCCTCGCCTTCGGCGCGTTCCTCCTGCTCGGCGGCCGCGTCGCGGACTTCTGGGGCCGCCGCCGGACGTTCGTGCTGGGCCTCGCGCTGTTCGGCGCCGGGTCGACGTTGGGCGGCATCGCGCAGACCGGCGCCGAGCTGCTCGTCGCCCGCGGCGCCCAGGGCGTCGCCGCGGTGGTCGCCGCCGCGCTGGTCGGCAAGGACGCCATGAAGGACGCGGCAGCCGGCGAGCACGCGCCCGTCCTGCACGTCGGCTGACGGGGCCACCGGAAGTTCACCTGATCCGGGCGAGGACCGCCCGGAACGGGTGCGGTGACGTGGGACAGGAGCTGCCGCCGGCCGGGAGGGGCCGTCATGGCGATCATCCGGCGCCATCGCGTGCTCGCCTTCTTCCTGCTCGCCTACGTCCTGACCTGGGGCGCCGTCCCGTGGCGGAGCTTCTTCGCGCCGGGGGTGCTGATCGCGGCCGTGATCGTGGTGGCGCTGACGGAGGGTGTCGCCGGCCTGCGCGCCATGGGGTCGCGGCTGATCCGGTGGCGCGTGCGCTGGGTCTGGTACGTCCTCGCTCTCGCCGTCCCCCTGGGCGTCCAGCTCGCCGCGACGGGGATCACCAGAGGGCTCGGCGCCCCGGCGCCGGACGTCGACGAGCTCGAGGTCTGGTACGCCCTCCCGATGGCCATCGGCCTCGCCGTCGTCAACCCGCTGCAGGCGCCCCTCGCCGAGGAGCCGAGCTTTCGCGGCTGGGCGCAGGTCGCCCTGCAGCGTGGTCGCACACCGCTCGCCGCGACCTCGCTCATGGCTGTCGGCGTCACCGTCTGGCACGCCCCGCTGTTCGTCATGCCCGAGTTCGGCTCCAGCCCGGTCGAGGCCCTCGCCACCGTCGGCGTCACGTTCTGGTACGCGTGGCTGTTCAACCACGCGTCCGGCAGCGCCCTGCTCACCCTGATCGCGCACGCCACCGAGGGCGCCGTCGAGACGAGCACGCTGTGGGAGGCGCCCGCCGACACGGCGCGGATGGCGCTGGCCTACGGGCTGGTGTGGTGCCTGGTCGCCGTCGCCCTGATCGTGGTCGACCGGCGGTTCTGGACCGCGCCCTCCCCGCCGCTGGAGGACGAGCCGCCCCGGGCGGCGTACGGCGCCCAGCCGGCCACCTGACGCGCCACCGCGCGGCGAGGGTCGGCCGGCGTCGGCCGGCGTCAGGCGGTCGGGGCCGTGCCACCCACCAGCCGGGCGACCGCGCGTGCCATGGCCTCCGTCGGCCACCAGGTCTTCATGAACAGACGCCCGCGGGCGGACCGGCCCTCGACCCACCAGCCGACGTGCCGGCCGAGGTGGACGGCCACCTGACGATCGCTCACGACGCCTCCCTGCGACCTCGTCGGCGCATGCGGCCACCTTGCCGTGACGTCGACGCTACTCCCCGTCGACGACGCACGGCAGACCTCGTGCGACACCGGCGGACGAGTCGTCAGGCCTGCATGTCGACGAACCGCGAGTAGTGGCCCTGGAACGCCACCGTGATGGTGTCGGTGGGGCCGTTGCGGTGCTTGGCCACGATGAGGTCGGCCTCGCCGGCGCGCGGCGACTCCTTCTCGTAGGCGTCCTCGCGGTGCAGCAGGATCACCATGTCGGCGTCCTGCTCGATCGAGCCGGACTCGCGCAGGTCGGACATCTGCGGCTTCTTGTCGCCGCGCTGCTCCGGGCCACGGTTCAGCTGCGACAGCGCGATGACCGGCACCTCGAGCTCCTTGGCCAGCAGCTTGAGGGCGCGGGAGAACTCGGAGACCTCCTGCTGGCGGGACTCGACGCGCTTGCCCGAGCTCATGAGCTGCAGGTAGTCGATGACCACGAGCTTGAGGTCGTGGCGCTGCTTGAGCCGACGGGCCTTGGCCCGGATCTCGGTGAGCGACATGTTGGGCGAGTCGTCGACGAACAGCGGCGCCTCGGACACCTTGCCCATCACCTTGGCGAGCTTCTGCCAGTCGTCCTCGCCCATGTTGCCGTTGCGCAGCTTCTGCAGGTGCACGCGCGCCTCGGCCGACAGCAGACGCATGGTGATCTCGTTGCGGCTCATCTCGAGCGAGAAGACGACCGAGGTCATCCCGTGCTTGATCGACGCCGACCGGGCCATGTCGATGGCTAGGGTCGACTTGCCGATGGCCGGGCGGGCGGCGATGACGATCATCTGGCCCGGGTGCAGGCCGTTGGTCAGCCGGTCGAGGTCGGAGAACCCGGTGGGCACGCCGGTCATGCCCTCGCCGCGGTTCCCCGCCGCCTCGATCTCGTCCATCGTGCCGCCGATGATCTCGGACAGCGGCAGGTAGTCCTCGCTGGTACGCCGCTCGGTCACGGCGTAGATCTCGGCCTGGGCGTTGTTGACGATGTCCTCGACCTCGCCGCCCTCGGAGGCGTAGCCGAGCTGCACGATGCGCGTGCCGGCCTCCACGAGGCGGCGCAGCACCGCCCGCTCGCGCACGATGCGCGCGTAGTAGCCGGCGTTCGCGGCCGTCGGCACGCCCGCCATGAGGTCGTGCAGGTACGGCGCACCGCCGACGCGCCCCAGCTCGCCGCGCTTCTGCAGCTCGGCGGCCACGGTGATGGCGTCGGCGGGCTCGCCCCGGCCGTACAGGTCCAGGACCGCGTCGTAGATCTGCTCGTGGGCCGGCTTGTAGAAGTCGGTGCCGCGGATCTGCTCGACGACGTCGGCGATGGCGTCCTTGCTCAGCAGCATGCCGCCGAGCACGCTCATCTCCGCGTTGATGTCCTGCGGCGGGGTGCGGTCGAACGCGGTCGAGCTCCCCCGGTAGGAAGACTCGAGCTCCTCGATCGACATGCTGCTCCTCGTTCCCCGCTCCCCCTGGACGGCGCGTGCGTCGCGCCGCCGTCGTCGGTTCTCCGGCCTTCGTTCTACCGTGGGCCACCGACACCCGCGCCGACGCTAGGCGCGCCGCCCCGCCTCGGGCAAGGAGCCCTGTGGACACAGGTGTGGACGCGCCTGTGGAAGGGTGGGTCGTGGTTGTGCACACGCCGTGGACAAGGCTGTGCACAACTGGGGAAATCCCCTGTGTACAGCCGTGTAAGTCGTCTCTGACCTGCGACGACGTTGCCCTCAGCCTGTGGAGGAAAAGGAGTTGGGTGAGTTGCGCCGCACCGACCGGGGCGGGACCCGGTCCATCGACCGGGAGATCCTCGCGCTCGCGCTCCCGGCCCTCGGCGCCCTCGTGGCCGAGCCGCTGTTCGTGCTGGTCGACTCCGCCGTCGTCGGCCACCTCGGCACCGCCCAGCTCGCTGGCCTGTCCCTCGCGTCCACCCTGCTCGTGACGCTCGTCGGCCTGTGCATCTTCCTCGCGTACGCCACCACGGCGTCGGTCGCGCGGCTCACCGGCGCCGGCCGCACGCGCGAGGCGCTGCAGTCCGGCGTCGACGGCATGTGGCTCGCGCTCGGCCTCGGCGTCGTGCTCGCCGCCGTCCTGTTCGCCGTCGCGCCCTGGGCGGTGGGCGCCATGGGCGGCGACGGCGCGGTCGCCGCGCACGCCGTGACCTACCTGCGCTGGTCGCTGCCGGGCCTGCCGGGCATGCTCCTGGTGCTCGCCACCACCGGTGTGCTGCGCGGCCTGCGCGACACCCGCACCCCGCTGGTCGTCGCCTCCACCGGCGCGGTCGCCAACGCCGTCCTCAGCGTCGCCCTCGTCTACGGCGCCGGCATGGGCATCGCGGGCTCGGGCCTGGGCACCGCGATCGCCCAGGTCGGCATGGCGGTGTGGCTGGCCGTGGTCGTGGTGCGCGGCGCGCGCCGGCACGGCACCTCGCTGCGCCCGGCGGCGGGCGGCATCTGGGCCAACGCCCGGGCCGGCGCCCCGTTGTTCGTCCGCACCGCCACGCTGCGCGCGGCGATCCTGCTCACCGTCTACGTGGCGACGTCGCTGGGGGCGGTCACGCTGGCCGGCCACCAGGTGGTCAACAGCCTGTGGGGCCTGGCGGCGTTCGCCCTCGACGCCCTCGCGATCGCCGGGCAGGCGCTCGTCGGGCACGCGCTCGGCGCCGCCGACACCGCGCGCGTGCGCGCCCTGCTGCGCCGCTCGCTGCAGTGGGGCGTCGGCGCCGGCGCGCTCGTCGGCGTCGTCCTCGCCGCGGCCGGCTGGTGGATCGCGCCGCTGTTCACGCCCGACGCCGACGTGCGCGTCGCCGTGGCCGTGGGCCTGGTGGTCACGGGGCTGCTCATGCCGATGGCCGGGTACGTGTTCGTGCTCGACGGCGTGCTCATCGGCGCGGGCGACGGCCGCTACCTCGCCTGGGCCGGCGTGGTCACCGTCGTCGTCTACGCGCCGTTCGCGCTGGCCGTGCGGGCGTGGGCGCCCGACGGCCCCGCCGGCCTGGCGTGGCTGTGGGCGGCGTTCGCGGGCGTGTTCATGCTGGCGCGCGCGCTGACCACCGGGCTGCGCGCCCGCGGCGACCGGTGGATGGTCACCGGCGCCTGACGGCGGTCACCCGCCCACGCGGCGTCGTCGTTCCAGGTTCGCGGAGGGCTGGCTGGGGCCCAGGCGGCGGTCGCCGTGGTACAGGATCGACTGCCAGTTGGTGGTGGCCGGCGTCGCCGGCGTGCGGCCCGTCGGGCGTCGGCGCGTGCGGGGCTGTCGCGGGGCGACGTACAGCCACCCGACGACGCCGAGGACGACGTCCACGACCGAGTTCCACACGCCGATGTAGGCGATCACCGCCCACAGGCACAGCAGCGCGTTGAAGAGGGCGAACGCCGCGTTGCCCCAGTTCTCCGCGTGGACGTCGCGCCAGAACGTCACCGCCGAGAAGGCGACGATCGCCCACGGGGCGAGCACGTACAGGGCCGGCGCCGCGGTCCGGTCCGCCACCTTCGGGGTGCGCGCGAACGGGATCTTCTCGCCGGTCACCGCCTGCTGCAGCGACTTCAGCACGCCGGCGAGGTTCACCGCGAGCAGCACGAGGTTGAAGCCGTAGATCCGGAAGATGTCGGAGAACCGGTGACCGGAGGCGCGCAGGTCGGCGCCCATGCACCAGAAGTACGGCACGGCGGCGAGGAACACCCACACGCTCAGCAGGCGGGAGTCGTACGGGTAGGCGAGCAGGAACAGCAGGCCGACGCTGGCCCACGCGATCGACGCGAGGTAGTTGGTGCGCAGCAGCACCTCGCGGACCAGGACGCGCTCGCGCAGCCGTCGCCGCTCGTGCAGCTGGCGCAGCAGGCTGGGGAGGATGAGCAGCCCGCCGTTGGCCCAGCGGCGGCGCTGCACGATGAGCGACCCGAAGTCGGGCGGCGTCGCGGAGTAGCTGAGCCGCTCGGGGTAGTTCTGCAGCGTCCAGTCGTGCGAGCCGATCTGGATCGAGGACTCCGTGTCCTCGACCACCGTGCGGTCCTGGATGTAGGTGGTGATCGGGAACCCGCCCACCTCCTCGGTGGTGGCGATGTCCTGCAGCGCGCGGGTGCGGATGACGGCGTTGGCGCCGACCCAGAAGGTCGCCCCGTAGTAGCTGAGCCCCTGGTGCTGGATGTGCTGGATGTCCGTCGTCGCGCCGGCGATGCGCTCGATGCGGGTGGGGGCGCCGCGGAACGACGCGTACGGGGTCTGGGTCACCGCCACGCGCTCGTGGCCCGGCTGCTCGAGGTACTCCACGAGCCGCACGCAGTAGTCGCGCAGCAGCATCGAGTCGGCGTCGAGGGTGAGCAGGTACTCGCTCTCGGGCACCGAGAGGTGCACCTCGTCGCCCGGCCCCGCCTCGCGCAGCACCACGCCGTCCGCCGTCTCCTCGGCCGCCCAGTCCTTGCCGATCAGCGAGACGTAGGCGTTGATGTTCATCGCCTTGTTCGCCTCGTGCGAGAGCGACCGGTAGGCCTTGCGCTCGAACGACGACAGCTCGGCCGAGAAGATCCAGACGAGACGGTGGTGGAGCTGGCGCGCCCGGTCCGGCTCCAGCTCGCCGCCCTGCTCGACGGCCGCACGCAGGGCGAGCTCGGTGAGGCGCAGGTCGCTCGCGAGCCCACCGAGCACGCGCTCCACGAAGAACTCATCGGTGTGGTCGACCACCCGCTCCGCCGCGGCCATCGCGTCGAGCCACTCGGCGGCCCACAGGTAGTGGTCGGCGAGGGCGGCCAGCTCCTCCCCGCCGAGCGCGCCGTGGGGGCGCTCGGCGAAGGCGTCGGCGGCCGCGACGAAGCGTGCGCGCGGCTCGCGCAGCGCCGCCTCGATCTCCCCCGGGAGCGCGCGGCTCGCCGCCAGCGACGCCACGCGGTCGGGGTCGGTGGGGTGCGGCGGGTCGTCGACGAGCAGCACG
>NZ_JAXUAK010000006.1:0-180218 GCF_046535855.1 Puerhibacterium sp. TATVAM-FAB25
TGCCGCCTTCGCGGCCTCGAAGGCGGCCACAACTCAAGTCTCGGCGTGAGGGGGGGTCCCAGGAGCGGCGCCGAGCCGCGTAGGAGGGAGCGAGTTGCGCGGCTGGCTACCATGGAGGCACAGGCGTCGACCCGGCCATCACCGGCGAGCCTCCGGAAGAACGGCGGTTCCCGCGTCCCGCGGAGAAGCTCAGTAGAACCGGACGGGTAGGCCCGTCACAGCCGTGAACGAGCGGTCGGCCCGCTCGTCGTCGCATGACGTGCGCTCTCGCACGTCGCATATGCGACGACGCCGGACCGGCAAGCGGGGTGGTACCGCGGCACCGCCGGCGCAGCAGCGCGCAGGCGACGTCGTCCTCGCAGCAGAGAACGTGCCCGTACCGCCCGCACCACCGCTCGAGGAGCCGCCCGCCATGGCCTATCCGCTGCACGCGCCGTCCGAGAACCCGGCCGAGAACCAGGCCGAGTGCAAGGCCGGAGAGAACCAGCCCGGAGCCCGGCCCGGCGCCGCCTTCGGCATCCCCGCCTCGCCGGACCTGCCCGCGCTCGAGCGCGGCGTGCTCGACTACTGGGCGGCCGACGACACGTTCAAGGCGTCGGTGGAGAAGAACCCGACCAGCGAGGACGGCGGCGACGAGTTCGTCTTCTACGACGGCCCGCCCTTCGCCAACGGCCTGCCGCACTACGGCCACCTGCTCACCGGCTACGCCAAGGACGTCGTCCCGCGCTACCAGACGATGCGCGGGCGCCGCGTCGAGCGCCGGTTCGGCTGGGACACCCACGGCCTGCCGGCCGAGCTCGAGGCGATGAGCCAGCTCGGCATCAAGACCAAGGACGAGATCCTCGAGCTGGGCATCGAGAAGTTCAACGAGGCCTGCCGCCAGTCGGTGCTGCGGTACACCTCCGAGTGGCGCGACTACGTCACCCGCCAGGCGCGCTGGGTGGACTTCGACAACGACTACAAGACGTTGAACCTGTCCTACATGGAGTCCGTCATGTGGGGCTTCAAGCAGCTGTGGGACAAGGGCCTGGTCTACGAGGGCTTCCGCGTGCTGCCCTACTGCTGGAACGACCAGACGCCGCTGTCCAACCACGAGCTGCGCATGGACGACGACGTCTACCAGCAGCGCCAGGACCCGGCCGTCACGGTCGGCTTCCGCCTCACCGAGGTGCCGGGCACGGCCGAGGCCGCCGGCGTGCGCGCGGGCGACCTGGTGCTCATCTGGACGACGACGCCGTGGACGCTGCCGAGCAACCTGCTGGTGACCGTCGGCGCGGACATCGAGTACGTCGTCGTCGAGTCGCGCTTCACCGGCACCCGGGAGCGCTACCTCCTCGCCGCCGACCGCCTCGCCGCCTACGAGCGCGAGCTCGCCGACGAGGGCGTCGAGGACGTCGCCACGCAGGTCGTCGCGCGCCTGCGCGGCGCGGACCTGGTGGGCGCCGCCTACGAGCCGCCGTTCACCTACTACCGCGGGCACGCCCGCGCCCACCGCGTCGTCGAGGCGGACTACGTCACGACGACGGACGGCACCGGCCTGGTCCACAACGCCGCCGCGTTCGGCGAGGAGGACAAGGTCGTCACCGACCGCGAGGGCGTGGACCCGGTCATCCCGGTCGGCGCGGACGGCAAGTTCACCTTCCCGGTCGTCGACTACGAGGGCCTGCAGGTCTTCGACGCCAACCCGGTGATCATCGACCACCTCAAGGCCCGCACCCGGCTCGGCGGCGGCGCCGACGAGGCCGAGGTCGGCGCCCTCGGCGCCACCAGCGCCGGCACGGTGCTGCTGCGCCGCGAGTCCTACGCGCACTCCTACCCGCACTGCTGGCGCTGCCGGCAGCCGCTGATCTACATGGGCGTGTCCTCCTGGTTCGTGGCCGTCACGAAGATCAAGGAGCGCATGCTCGAGCTCAACGAGCAGATCTCCTGGACCCCGGACCACATCCAGCACGGCCAGTTCGGCAAGTGGCTCGAGGGCGCCCGCGACTGGTCCATCACCCGCAACCGGTTCTGGGGCTCCCCGGTGCCGGTGTGGAAGTCGGACGACCCCGAGCACCCGCGCGTCGACGTCTACGGCTCCCTGGAGGAGCTGCAGCGCGACTTCGGCGTCGAGGTCACCGACCTGCACCGGCCGTTCATCGACCGGCTCACCCGGCCCAACCCGGACGACCCGACCGGCAGGTCCACGATGCGCCGCGTCGAGGACGTCATGGACGTGTGGGTCGACTCCGGCTCGATGCCGTACGCCCAGGTGCACTACCCGTTCGAGAACCGCGAGTGGTTCGAGAGCCACTACCCGGGCGACTTCATCGTCGAGTACATCGGCCAGACCCGCGGCTGGTTCTACACGCTGCACGTGCTCGCCACGGCGATCTTCGACCGGCCCGCGTTCCGCACGTCCGTCTCGCACGGCATCGTGCTGGGCTCCGACGGCCGCAAGATGAGCAAGTCGCTGCGCAACTACCCGGACGTCAACGAGGTGTTCGACCGCGACGGCTCGGACGCCATGCGGTGGTTCCTCATGTCGTCGCCGATCCTGCGCGGCGGCAACCTCGTGGTCACCGAGGAGGGGATCCGCGACTCGGTGCGCCAGGTGCTGCTGCCGCTGTGGAGCACGTACTACTTCTTCACCCTGTACGCGAACTCCGCGAAGGACGGCGCCGGGTACACGGCGCAGCAGGTCACGCCCGAGCGCGTGCCCGGCCTGCCCGCCCTGGACCGCTACCTGCTGGCCCGCACCCACGACCTGGTCGGGCGCGTCACCGAGCAGCTCGACGCCTACGACATCGCCGGGGCGTGCGAGTCCGTGCGCGAGCACCTGGACGTGCTGACGAACTGGTACGTGCGCACCCAGCGCGACCGGTTCTGGGAGGAGGACGCCGACGCGTTCGACACCCTGTACACCGCGCTCGAGGTGCTCTGCCGCGTCATGGCGCCGCTCGCGCCGCTGCTGACCGAGGAGGTGTGGCGCGGCCTGACCGGAGGGCGCTCGGTGCACCTGGCCGACTGGCCGGCCGTAGGCGCCGACGGCACCCACGCCGCGCTCGTGGCCGACGACGCCCTGGTCGCCGCCATGGACGAGGTCCGCGCCGTCGTCTCCACCGCCCTCGCGCTGCGCAAGGCCAACAAGCTGCGCGTGCGCCAGCCGCTGGCCCGCCTCACCGTGGCCGTCGAGGACCCCGAGGCGCTGCGCGACTACGCCGGCCTGCTCGCGACCGAGCTGAACGTCAAGGCCGTGGACCTCGTGCGGGCCGACGCCGGCGCGGCCGAGCGGTTCGGCATCACCGAGCGGCTGGCGGTCAACGCCCGCGCCGCCGGCCCGCGCCTGGGCCGCGGCGTGCAGGCGGTCATCAAGGCCGCCAAGGCCGGCGCGTGGCGCCAGACGCCCGACGGCGTCGTCGTCACCACCGACGACGGCGACGTGCCGCTGCTCGCGCCCGAGTACGAGCTGACGACGGTGGTGGGCGACGAGGCGGGGGAGAACGTGGCCGCGAGCGTCCTGCCCGGCGGCGGCTTCGCCGTCCTCGACCTGGCCCTCACGCCGGAGCTGGAGGCCGAGGGCTACGCCCGCGACGTCGTGCGCGACGTGCAGGACGCCCGCAAGGCCGCCGGCCTCGAGGTGAGCGACCGCATCCGGCTCGAGCTCGACGTGCCCGCCGAGCGCGTGGCCGACGTCGAGGCCCACCGCGAGCTGGTGACGAGCGAGACGCTCGCCGTCGAGCTCGCGGTGACCGGCGTCGACGGCGTCGAGCGCGCCGTCCGCGTCGCCAAGGTCGAGGCGGGGGAGGCCCGGTGAGCGCGGCCAAGGACGCCAAGGGCGCCAAGGGCTCCGGCCGCAAGGCCGCCCAGCAGGCCGCCGAGGAGGCCGTCGCGCAGGAGTCGCTGCGCGAGGTCTACCGGGAGATCATGTCGCGCGCCCCGGAGCACGACATCGACCCGACCCTCGACCGGGTGCGCCGGGTGCTGGAGCTGCTCGGCGACCCGCAGCGCGCCTTCCGCGTGGTGCACCTGACCGGCACCAACGGGAAGACGTCGACGGCCCGCATGGTGGAGAGCCTCGTGCGCGAGCACGGGCTGCGCACCGGCCTGTTCACCTCGCCGCACCTCACGAGCGTCACCGAGCGCATCCAGGTCGACGGCGAGCCGCTGAGCGCGGCGCGGTTCGTCGAGGTCTTCCAGGACGTCGCGCCGTACGTCGGCGTGGCGGACCGCGAGTCCCAGGAGGCCGGCGGGCCGCGGCTGAGCTTCTTCGAGGTGCTCACCGTGATGGCGTTCGCCGCGTTCGCCGACGCCCCGGTGGACGTCGCCGTCGTCGAGGTCGGCATGGGCGGGTTCTGGGACTCCACGAACGTCGCCGACGGCGACGTCGCGGTGGTCACGCCCGTGGCCGTCGACCACGAGCGCTGGCTCGGCGCGACGGTCGAGGAGATCGCCACCGAGAAGTCCGGGATCATCAAGGCGCGGTCCACCGCGGTCGTGGCCGCCCAGACCGAGGAGGCCGACGCCGTCCTGCGCGCGCGGGCCGCCGAGGTCGGGGCGCGGCTGCTGCGCGAGGGCGTCGAGCTGGAGGTGGCCGGCCGGCAGCTCGCCGTCGGCGGGCAGATGGTCGACCTGCGCACCCCGGCCGGGCTGTACAGCGGCGTCTTCCTGCCGCTGCACGGCGCGCACCAGGCGCACAACGCCCTGCTGGCGCTGGCCGCCGTCGAGGCGCTGCTCAGCGGCGGAGGGGCGCTCGAGGGCCCCCTCGTCGAGGCCGGCTTCGCCGGGGTCACGTCGCCCGGGCGCATGGAGCTGGTCCGCGCCTCGCCGACGGTGATCGCCGACGCCGCGCACAACCCGCACGGCGCCGAGGCGCTGGTCGCGACGCTCGACGAGGCGTTCGACTTCCGCCACCTCGTGGGCGTCGTGGCGATCATGGCCGACAAGGACGCCGAGGGGCTGCTGGCGGCCCTGGAACCGACGCTGGCCGAGATCGTCGTCACCCGGAACTCCGCGCCCCGCTCGGCGGACCCGCAGGACCTGGCCGAGGTGGCCCGCGACGTCTTCGGCGAGGACCGCGTGCACGTGGCCGAGCGGCTCGACGAGGCGCTGCAGGTCGCGGCCGACCTGGCCGAGCGTCACGATCCCGTCGGGTCGGGCCTGGGCACGGGCGTGCTCGTGACGGGTTCGGTGATCACGGTCGCCGACGCGCGGATCCTGCTCGGCCGCGGCTGAGCGACCGCCGCGCCGCGGCGCGGCGCGGCGCGGGACCGGGTGAGGGAGCCGTCTGCCGGGACCGCGTCTGGGGACCCGTCAGCACCCTGTCAGAACCCCGGTGCGCCCCGGCGCACCGGGGTTCTGACACGCCCGGGACCGCGACACGGCCCTGGCCAGCACATTTACGCAACATCCCCGTTGCGGAATTGTTGGACGGGGCGAGTTTCGCGTGCTTAGGTAAGGCACTGCTAAGTCGCCCGCGCCCAGCGCCGTGGCGGCCTGCGCCCTTGACCGTCCCCTCGCCGAGGAGTCCCCGCGTGACCACCGTCCGCTCCACCCTGCGCGCCGCCCGCCTGGCCGCCCCGGCCGCCGTCGCCGCGCTCGTCCTGGCCGCCTGCGGCGGCACGTCCGACGCCGGCGAGGCCGCGTCCTCCGAGCCCGCCGGCTCCGCCTCGGCGTCGGGCCCGATCACCGTCGAGCACGCCCAGGGCAGCACCGAGCTCGAGGGCACCCCCGAGAAGGTCTTCGTCTTCGACTTCGCCGCGGCGGCCGTCATGCAGGAGATCGGTGTCGAGATCGACGGCATCCCGAAGAACAACCCGCCGGCCGGGTTCGAGGACCTCGCCGCCGACGAGGACGTCGTCGACGTCGGCACGCTCTTCGAGCCGGACTACGAGACGATCGCCGCCGAGGCTCCGGACCTCATCGTCGTGGCCGGCCGCTCCGCCGCCGCCTACCCGGAGCTGGAGAAGATCGCCCCCACGGTCGACCTGTCCAACGACTGGACCGACAACGTCGCCTCCTCCGAGGAGAACGCGCTGAAGATCGGCGAGATCTTCGGCAGGACCGACGAGGCCCAGCGGCTCGTGGACGAGCTCGACGCCTCGGTCGCCGTGGTCGCGGGCAAGGCCGAGGGCGCGGGGGACGCGCTCATCGTGCTCACCTCCGGCGGCAAGGTCACCGCCTACGGCCCCGGCGGCCGCTTCGGCTTCCTGCACGACCAGCTCGGCTTCGCCCCGGCCGCGGAGGTCACCGAGGAGGCCCAGCACGGCCAGGCGATCTCGTTCGAGTTCATCGCCGAGAACGACCCCGAGTGGATCTTCGTCATCGACCGCGACGCCGCGACCGGCGAGGGCAGCGAGGCCGCCGAGCAGGTCATGGACAACGAGCTGGTGAACCGGACGAAGGCCGCGCAGGACGACCGCGTCGTCTACGTCGACCCGACGAGCTGGTACATCATGGGCGGCGGCGTCGTGGCCCTCCAGCAGATCGCCGACGACGTCTCGGCCGTCCTGGACGAGAAGGCCTGACGTTGGCCGCAGCCACCGTCGCGGCGCAGGCCGGGGAGCGCACCGCGACCCCTGGCCTGCGCCGCGCGCTGCTGTGGGGCGGGTCCCTGACCCTCCTGGCCGCCGGCGCCGTCGTCTCGCTCCTGGTCGGGGCGGGCGACGTCTCGCTCGGCGCCCTGCTGGCGGGCGACCCGCACGCCTGGGAGCTGGTGCGGCTGTCGCGGCTGCCGCGGACCGTGGCCCTGCTGCTCGCCGGGGCGGCCACCGCCGTCGCCGGCGTCGTCATGCAGATGCTCGTGCGCAACCGGTTCGTCGAGCCGTCGACGATCGGGACGACCGAGGCGGCCTCGCTCGGCCTGCTCGCGGTGACGATCTGGGCGCCGGCCACGAGCATGACCGGCAAGATCGCCGTCGGGTCCGTCGCCGCGGTGCTCGGCACCCTGCTGTTCCTCGGCGTGCTGCGGGCCGTGCCGATCCGCTCGGTGGTCACCGTGCCGCTGGTGGGGATCATGCTGGGCGGCGTCGTCGGCGCGCTGGCCGCCTACCTGGCCTACCGGTACGACCTCATGCAGACCCTCTCGGCGTGGCTGACCGGCGACTTCTCCGGCGTGATGGAGGGCCGTTACGAGCTGCTCTGGCTCGTCGGCGCGATGGCGCTGGTCGTCTACCTCGTCGCCGACCGCTTCACCGTGGTGGGCATGGGCCGTGACGTCGCCACGGCGCTCGGCCTGGGCTACCGCGGCGTGATGGCGCTCGGCCTGGCCGTCGTCGCGGTGTCCTCGTCGGTCGTGGTCGTCACCGTCGGCGCGCTGCCGTTCCTCGGCCTCGTCGTGCCCAACGTCGTGAGCATGCTCGTCGGCGACAACCTGCGCCGCTCCCTGCCGTGGGTGGCGGTGCTCGGCGCCGGGCTCGTGCTCGTGTGCGACGTCGTGGGGCGCCTGGTGATCCGGCCGTACGAGATCCCCATCGGCGTCGTCATGGGCGTCGTCGGCGCCGCGGTGTTCCTCTGGCTCCTGCTGCGAAAGGCCCCCGATGTCGGCTGAGGTCCTCCAGCACCCCCTCGACGCCGTGCGCGCCGCCGCGGGCGGCGCGGGCGACGCCGGCCCCGGCGCCGGCAGCACCGACGCCGAGCGGCGGCGCCGCCGGCGCGAGGTGCTCGTGCTCGCCGGGCTGGCGCTCCTGGCCGTGGTCGTGGTCGCCGTCTACCTCACGGTCGACGTCCGCGCCGGGTGGGCGTTCGTCCTGCCGTTCCGCGGGCGGCGCGTGGCCGCCATGGTCGTGGTCGGCGTCGCCGTGGCGGTGTCCACCGTCGTGTTCCAGACGCTCACGGCCAACCGCATCCTCACGCCGTCGATCATGGGCTTCGACGCGCTGTACCAGACGATCCAGACGACGCTCGTGTTCGCCCTCGGCGGCGTCGCGGTCGCGAGCATCGGCGCGGTGCCGCAGTTCGGCGTCTCGGTCGTCGTCATGCTCGCCGCCTCCCTGGCGCTGTTCCTGGGGCTGTTCGGCGGCGCGCGCCGGTCGCTGCACCTGGTGCTGCTGGTCGGCGTCGTGCTCGGCACGCTGCTGCGCTCGGTCACCGCGCTGCTGCAGCGCGTCATGGACCCCAGCGAGTTCCAGGTGCTTCAGGGCCGGCTCTTCGCCAGCTTCAGCGCCGTGGACGAGCGGCTGCTCGTCGTGGCCGCCGTCGTGGTCGCCGCGTGCACCGCCGTGCTGTGGGCGCTGCACCGCCGCCTCGACGTGCTGGCCCTCGGCCGCGAGACCGCCGTGACGCTCGGGCTCGACGTGCGCCGCACGTCGCTGGTGCTCATCGCGCTCGTGGCGGTGCTCGTCTCCGTCTCCACGGCCCTCGTGGGCCCCATCACCTTCTTCGGGCTGCTCGTCGCGAACCTCGCGTACGCGCTGGCGGGCAGCCACCGGCACGCGGTCACCCTGCCGACGGCGGCGCTCCTCGCCGTCGTCACGCTCGTGGGCGGACAGGCCGTGCTGGAGCACCTGCTGGGCCAGGACACCGTGCTCAGCGTCGTCGTCGAGTTCCTGGGAGGGATCGTGTTCATCGGCATGCTGGTCGCGGGGAGCAGGCGGCGATGACGGCGACGACGAGCGCGCCCGCCGGCGCGATGCCCGGCCCCGCGGGCGAGGCCGCGCCGCGCGCCCGGTCCATCCGCGCCGAGGGCGTCACCAAGCGCTACGGCACCTTCGTCGTCGTCGACGACGTGTCCATCGACCTGCCGGCCGGCGGCGTCGTGTCGATCATCGGGCCCAACGGCGCCGGCAAGTCGACCCTGCTGTCGATGGTGGCGCGGCTGCTGCCGGCCGACGGCGGGCGCGTGGTCGTCGACGGCGACGACGTGGCCCGCACCGCGGGCGACGTCATGGCCCGCCGCCTGGGCATCCTGCGCCAGGACAACCACCTGGCCGTGCGCCTCACCGTGCGCGACCTGGTCACCTTCGGCCGCTACCCGCACACCAAGGGCCGCACCACGGCCGAGGACCGGGCGCACGTCGACGCCGCGCTGGAGTACCTCGAGCTGGCCGACCTGCAGCACCGGTTCCTCGACGAGCTGTCCGGCGGGCAGCGCCAGCGGGCGTTCGTCGCCATGGTGCTCGCGCAGGACACCGACTACGTGCTGCTCGACGAGCCGCTCAACAACCTCGATCTCAAGCACGCCCGGGCCATGATGGCGCTCGCGCGCCGCGCGGCGGACGACCTCGGCAAGACGGTGGTGACCGTGCTGCACGACGTGAACTTCGCGTCGTGCTGGTCGGACGTCGTCGTGGCGATGCGCGACGGGCGCGTGGTCGCGCACGGGTCGCCGCAGGAGGTCATCACCACCGAGGTGCTCACCGAGGTCTACGAGGTGGACGTGACCATCCACGAGGTCGACGGGCGCCGCGTGGCGCTGTACTACACCTGAGCGCCGCCGTCCGAGACCTTCCGGCGGGCCGTCGGGGCCCGCGGGCGGGCCGGTGACCGGCGCCCTCCAGGGGTGAACGGGCGCCCGGGCTCTGGGCGCGGGACCCCTGCCGGGTGTGGAATGGCCCCGGAGGCCCTCGACGGCGAGGGCCCCGGGGAGAGGACGCACTGATGAAGAAGCTGCTCGACGACCCGGCGAACGCCGTCGACGACTCGCTCGCCGGCTTCGCGCGCGCCCACGCCGACCTGGTGGAGGTCCACTACTCGCCCACGTACGTCACCCAGGCCGGCGGCGCCGTGGCCGGCAAGGTCGGCCTCGTCTCCGGCGGCGGCTCGGGCCACGAGCCGCTGCACGCCGGCTTCGTCGGCGACGGCATGCTCGACGCCGCCGTGCCGGGCGCGGTCTTCACCTCGCCCACGCCCGACCAGATCCAGCCCGCCATCCAGGCCGCCGACTCCGGCTCGGGCGTCCTGGCGATCGTCAAGAACTACACCGGCGACGTCCTCAACTTCGAGACCGCCGTCGAGCTGGCCGAGGCCGAGGGCGTCGAGGTCGCCACCGTGGTCGTGGACGACGACGTCGCGGTGGAGAACTCCCTGTACACCGCCGGGCGCCGCGGCGTCGCCGGCACGGTGATGGTCGAGAAGCTGGCCGGCGCCGCGGCCGCGCGGGGCGACGACCTGGCCGGGGTCCGCGGCGTCGCCGAGCGTGTCGTCGCGGGCGTGCGCTCGATGGGCGTCGCGCTGTCGCCGGCGACGGTCCCGCACGTCGGGCGCCCCGGCTTCGACCTCGCCGACGACGAGATCGAGATCGGCATCGGCATCCACGGCGAGCCCGGGCGCCGCCGCGTGCCCATGACGTCGGCCGCCGAGGTGACCCAGGCGCTGCTCGACCCCGTGGCCGACGACCTGGCCCTGGAGTCGGGCGAGCGCGTGCTGCTGTTCGTCAACGGGATGGGTGGCACGCCGCTGAGCGAGCTCTACGTGGTCTATGGTCGGGCGCACGACCTGCTCGCGAAGCGTGGCGTCGAGGTGACGCGCTCGCTCGTGGGCAGCTACGTGACGTCGCTCGAGATGCAGGGCGCGTCCGTGACCGTGCTGCGCCTCGACGACGAGCTCGAGACGCTGTGGGACGCCCCGGTGCGCGCCGCCGCGCTGCGGTGGTGAGGCAGCGGTGGTGACGCCGCGGCGGTGAGGGTGCCGGGGCACGAGGGTCGGCACGCGGGCCCGGACGGGCCCGCGGGACGAGGAAGGCGGAGGACCGAGGGATGACGCTCGACGTCGAGTGGGCGAAGCGGTGGGTCCGCACGGCCGCGGACGCGGTGGCCGCGAACCGGGACGCGCTGACGGAGCTGGACCGCCAGATCGGTGACGGCGACCACGGGGCGAACCTGGACCGGGGCTTCCGCGCCGTGGTGGCGAAGCTGGACGAGGCCGCGCCGGACGGCGGACCCGCGCAGGTGGGCGACGTCCTCAAGCTCGTGGCGACGACCCTCATGTCGACCGTCGGCGGGGCGGCCGGCCCGCTGTACGGCACCGCCTTCCTGCGGGCGTCGAAGGTCTGCGGACGCGAGTCGATCGAGGCGCCGAGCGTCGTCGCGCTGCTCGAGGCCGCGCTCGAGGGCATCGAGGCGCGCGGCCACGCACACCCGGGCGAGAAGACGATGGTCGACGCGTGGCAGCCCGCCGTCGAGGCTGCCGGCAAGGTCGCGGGCGACGGCGGGGACGGCCTGGCGGTGCTGCGTGCCGCGGCCGACGCGGCCGACGCCGGGGCGACGGCCACGGTCCCGCTCGTGGCGACCAAGGGCCGGGCGTCCTACCTCGGCGAGCGGTCCGCCGGCCACGAGGACCCGGGCGCGCGCTCGACGGCGCTGCTGCTGCGCGCCGCGGTCGCCGCGGCCGAGGCGGCCGACCCCGCATGAGCGTCGCCCTGGTGCTCGTCTCGCACTCCGCGCGGCTGGCGGAGGGCACGGCCGAGCTCGCGGGGCAGATGGCCCCGGACGTCGCGGTGCTGCCGGGCGCCGGCATGCCCGACGGCACCCTCGGCACCTCGTACGACGTCGTGCGCACCGCCGTGGACGCCGGGCTCGGGCGGGGGGACGCGGTGGCCGTGCTCGCCGACCTCGGCTCGGCGGTGCTGACGGTCGAGTCCGTGCTGGAGCTCGACGACGACCTCGCCGGGCGGGTGCGGCTCGCCTCGGCGCCGTTCGTCGAGGGCGCGGTGGCCGCCGCCGTGGCGGCGCAGCAGGGCAAGGACCTGGCCGACGTCGTCGCCGCGGCGGAGGCGGCCGGCGCGACGTTCGCCGCCGCCGCCGGGGCGCCGGCGGAGGCGCCCGACGGGGGAGCGGCGGTCCCAGAGGCGGCGGAGGGGGTGACCGCAGGGCCGGCGGACGCCGCCTCGCCGGCGGCCGGCGCGGACGCCTCGCAGGTGGCGCGCGTCGTCGTGCGCGACCCGCTGGGCCTGCACGCGCGCCCGGCCGCCGTCCTGGCCAGGACCGTCGCGGAGCTCGGCGTGCCGGTCACCGTCGACGGTGCCGACGCCTCGAGCCTGCTGCAGCTCATGACGCTCGGGGTCCGCGGCGGCGCCGAGGTCGAGGTCGCCGCGAGCGGCCCGGGCGCCGCCGGCGCCGTCCGTGCTGTCGTCGCGCTCCTGGAGCAGGACCCCGACGCCGCGACGTGACGCACGCCACAGCCTATTGCGCTTGGTGCAGATTTGCAGTGACTGCATGATTGTGGGGTGACTACCACGACCCCTGGCCTGCGCGCGCGCCAGAAGCAGGCGCGTGCCGACGCGATCGTCGACGCCGCCCAGCGGCTCGTCCTCGCGCACGGGTTCGACGCGGTCACCGTCGAGGCGATCGCCGAGGAGGCGGGCGTCTCGCCGCGCACGTTCTTCAACTACTTCGACACCAAGGACGCGGCCGTGCTCGGCCACCGCGAGCTCGACCTCGACGAGCAGGTCGCCGCCGAGTTCGTCGCGGGCGGGCCGACCGGCCGCTTCCTGCCGGACCTCGAGGTGCTGCTGCAGGCGGTCCTCGAGGGCGTCACGGCGCACCCCGAGCGCGGCGAGCGCGCCTTCCGCGTCATGGAGGCCGAGCCGCGCCTCGTGGCCCGGCACCTCGGCTGGCTCGAGGCGCACCGGGCGCAGCTGGAGACGCTGCTGGCGCAGCGCCACCTCGCGCGACCGCTGCCCGCCGGCCCGGCGTTCTGCTCCCACCTGCTCCTCACGCTGGTGCGCGCCACCGGCGAGCGCTGGGACGCCGCCGGGCGCGGGCCGGACATCACCGAGCACCTGCACGCCGCCGTCGCGGACCTCGCGGCCGTGGCGGACGCCTGACCGGCGGCCCCTGCACCGCCTCCGCACCACCGCCTCCGCACCACCGCAGACCGCTGCCCGGCCCCACCGGGCGGCCCGCCGACCTCGCCCCGGAGCGCCCGCGCCCGGCGGCGGCCGACCCTCGCCCCACCCGTCACGACTCAGGGAGAACCGTGAGCCACACCCCGACAGCGACGGCGGACAAGCCGCTCGTCGTCCTGACACCCCGCACCATCTGGCTGATCTTCGGCGCCCTCATGGCGTCGATGTTCCTGTCCTCCCTCGACCAGACGATCGTCGGCACCGCGATGCCCACGATCGTCGGCGAGCTCGAGGGCGTGGCCCACCAGGGCTGGGTGATCACCGCCTACATCCTCGCCATCGCCGTCGCGATGCCGCTGTACGGCAAGTTCGGCGACCTGTGGGGCCGGCGCTGGCCGTTCCTCGTCGCCGTCGCCCTGTTCACGATCGCCTCCGCGGGCGCCGGCTTCGCGCAGAGCTTCCCCGAGCTGGTCGCCTGGCGCGCCGTGCAGGGCCTCGGCGGCGGGGGCCTGATGATCCTGTCGCAGGCGATCATCGCCGACATCGTGCCCGCCTCGGAGCGCGGCAAGTACATGGGCCCCATGGGCGCCCTCTTCGGCATCTCCGCCGTCATCGGCCCGCTCATGGGCGGCTGGCTCACCGAGGGCCCGGGCTGGCGCTGGACCTTCTGGATCAACGTGCCGGTCGGCGTCGCGGCGTTCGCCGTCGCCTGGTGGGCGCTGCGCCTGCCGACCCACCGCGCCCGGCGCCCCGTCGACTGGGCGGGCATCGTCACCATGGCCGTGGCCACCACCGGCATCGTCGTGCTGACCAGCTGGGACACCATCGTCGAGGGCGGCTACGACTGGGCCGACTGGCGCCTGCCCGCCCTGCTCGCCGTGACCCTGGCCTCGGCGGCCGCGTTCGTCCTCGTCGAGACCCGCGCCGCCGAGCCGCTCATCCCGCTGCGCCTGTTCAAGAACCCCACGTTCACGATCACCACGCTCATCGGCCTGGTGGTGGGCATGGGCATGTTCTCCGCGATGGCGATGCTGCCCACGTTCCTGCAGATGTCCACCGGCGCCGGCGTCACGGAGTCCGGCTGGCTGATGCTGCCCATGATGGCGGGCGTGATGCTCACCTCGATCGTCTCGGGCCTGGCGATCGCCAAGACGGGGCGGTACAAGATCTACCCGGTCGCCGGCCTGGTCGTGGTGGCCCTCGGCATGGTGTGGCTCACCCGGATCACCGGTGAGATGTCGCTCGTGCTCTTCGGCGCGATGATCTTCGTGCTCGGCGCCGGCCTCGGCCTGGTCATGCAGACGGTCGTGCTCGCGGTCCAGAACGCCGTCGACCCGCACGAGCTCGGCACCGCGACGTCGTCGAACAACTTCTTCCGCGAGATCGGCGCCGCGGTGGGCACCGCCCTGTTCACGACGATCTTCACCTCCCGCCTCACCGACAACCTCACCGGCGTGTTCGGCGGCCAGGGCGGGGCCGACCCCGCCGCGTCCGAGGCGGCGCTCACGCCCGCCGCGGTGGAGGCGCTGCCCGAGCCGCTGCGCACGGGCGTCATCGACGCCTACGCCGACGCGCTGGCCCCGGCGTTCTGGTACCTGATCCCGCTGGTCGTCGTCGGCGTCGTGCTGGCGCTGTTCCTGCGCGAGGTCAAGCTCTCCGACGTCGCCGGCATGGTGGCGCGCGGCGAGGCCCAGGCCGACCCGGCCAAGGCGGGGACGAAGGCCACGTCCCGGGCCGAGGGGACCGAGGCCGTCGGCCGCGACGGCGACGGCGTGCTGGTGACCGGGTCCGCGGACCCGGCCACGGTGCCGACCTCGGACCCGGCCGCGTCCCCGGCTTCCTCCCCGGCTTCGGACGGGCGGCCCGCCGCGGATATCGTGGACCGGTGAGCAAGGACCGTCCCGCCCCCGGCGACCGCATCAAGCCGAAGAAGCCCGCCCGCGTGCAGTTCACCTCCACGGTGCTGGCGCTCGAGGCCTTCTGCGTGGCGTTCGCCGCGGTGGCGCTGTACGGCCTGCGCGACATGCCGTACGAGAAGGGCCCGTTCGAGCTGCCGACGCCGACGGCGATCTGGGTGGCCGGCGGCACGCTGTTCGTGGTGCTGCTCGTGCTGTCGCGGATGATGGGCACGCCCGGGGGCTACGTCGCCGGGTCGGTGGCGCAGGTCCCGGTGCTCGCGATGGGCCTGGTGCTCACCATGATGTGGGTGGTCGGCGTGATCTTCGTGATCATGTGGGTCGTCTCGCTGCGGCTCGGCGGGCGGATCGACCGGGAGCGCGCGGAGTACGACGCCGCGCACCCGGAGACGGCGCCGAACGCCTGACCGCCGCGCCCGCGCCGTCCGTCCCCCAAGGACCACCGGACCGCCCCGCCGTCGACCTCGACGGCGGGGCGGTCCGCTCTCTCCGGGCCCGCTCCGCGAGCCGCTCCCTCGTGACCGCCGTCCCGGGACGGCGCGGCACGGCGGCCCGATAGGCTTCGGGCCATGACGCAAGCCACCGCTTCTGCCGCCCCCGCCGTCGAGCGCACGCTCGTGCTGGTCAAGCCCGACGGCGTGCGCCGCGGGCTGGCCGGCGAGGTGCTCCGGCGCATCGAGGCCAAGGGTTACACGCTGGCCGCCGTGCAGCTGGTCACCGCGACGCCCGAGCTGCTCGCCGAGCACTACGCCGAGCACGTGGGCAAGCCGTTCTACCAGCCGCTCGTCGACTTCATGCTGTCCGGCCCGACGCTCGCCGTCGTCGCCGAGGGCCAGCGCGTGATCGAGGGCTTCCGGTCGCTCGCCGGCACCACCGACCCGACGACCGCCGCCCCCGGCACCATCCGCGGCGACCTCGCCCGCGACTGGGGCCTCAAGGTGCAGCAGAACATCGTGCACGGCTCCGACTCCCCGGAGTCGGCCGAGCGCGAGATCAAGCTCTGGTTCCCCGGCCTCTGACCGGACCGCCCGGCGTCCCCGCGCCGCACGCCTGACGCCTCCGCCCGCCGCCGTCGACCGACGCCGGCGGGCGGAGGCGTCTGCGTCTGGGGCCCGGCGTCGGGCCCCGCCGGACCCCGCACCTGTTCGGTGATTCGTCGGCTGATCGGTGATCCGGACCGCCGATCAGCCAACAAATCACCGATCGGACCGGAGGGTCGGTCCCGTGAGGGCGGGCTCGGGGAGTGCGGGCTCGGGGAGGCGCCGTCGGGCGTCGCGCCCGGGCCGGCTCCGCGGCCGCGTCGGCGCCGGCGGCTAGGCTCCCGCCGTGCACCTCAAGACGCTCACGCTCCGGGGCTTCAAGTCGTTCGCCTCGGCGACGACGCTGCGCCTCGAGCCGGGCATCACGTGCGTCGTGGGCCCCAACGGCTCGGGCAAGTCGAACGTCGTCGACGCCCTGGCCTGGGTCATGGGCGAGCAGGGCGCCAAGAGCCTGCGCGGCGGCAAGATGGAGGACGTCATCTTCGCCGGGACCACCGGCCGCCCGCCGCTGGGCCGCGCCGAGGTCTCCCTGACGATCGACAACACCGACGGCGCCCTGCCGATCGACTACACCGAGGTGACGATCTCCCGGACCCTCTTCCGCAGCGGCGGGTCCGAGTACGCGATCAACGGCACCCCGTGCCGCCTGCTCGACATCCAGGAGCTGCTCAGCGACTCGGGCATCGGGCGCGAGATGCACGTGGTGGTGGGCCAGGGCCAGCTCGACGCCGTGCTGCGGGCCACGCCCGACGAGCGCCGCGGGTTCGTCGAGGAGGCCGCCGGTGTCCTCAAGCACCGCAAGCGCAAGGAGAAGGCCCTGCGCAAGCTCGACGCGATGCAGGGCAACCTCGCGCGCCTCACCGACCTCACCGCGGAGCTGCGCCGCCAGCTCGGCCCGCTCGGGCGGCAGGCCGAGGCCGCGCGCAAGGCCCGCACGGTGCAGGCCGACCTGCGCGACGCGAAGGCGCGGCTGCTGGCCGACGACCTCGCCCAGCTCGTCGCGCAGATCGAGGCGGACACCGCCGACGAGGCGGCGCTGCACGAGCGCCGGCGCGTCACCCAGGAGGCGCTCGAGGCCGCGCGGGCGCACCTGTCCCGGCTCGAGGTCGCCGCGGCCGGCACGACGGCGGCGGCCGCCCGCGCCGCGGACACCTTCCACGCCCTGTCGGCGCTGCGCGAGCGGCTGCGCGGTCTGCAGACCCTGGCCGACGAGCGCGTGCGGCTGCTGGGCACGACGGAGCCCGAGCACCGCGGGCAGGACCCCGAGGCCCTCGAGGAGCAGGCCGAGCGCGCCCGCGCCGCCGAGGCGGAGCTGGAGCGCGAGGTCGAGGCCGCCCGCGCCGCGCTGGACGCCGCCGTGCGGGCCCGCACCGCCGCCGAGGAGGCCGCGGCCGTCGCCGAGCGCGAGCTCGCCGCCCTGCAGCGCGGCGCCGCCGACCGCCGCGAGGGGCTGGCGCGCCTCGCCGGCCAGGTCGGGGCCCGCCGCTCGCGCGTCGAGGCGGCCGAGGCCGAGATCGAGCGGCTGCGCGCGGCGCTCGAGGACGCCGAGCGGCGCGCCCAGGAGGCGACCCGGGAGTTCGCCGCCCTCGAGACCCAGGTCGTCGGGGCCGAGGCGGGGGAGGAGGGCCTCGACGCCGAGCACGAGGCCGCCGCCGACGCGCTCGAGGACGCCCGCGGCGTCGTCGTCGACCTCGAGGCGCGGGCGGACGCCGCCGAGAAGGAGCGCGCCACCTGGTCGGCACGCGTGGAGGCGCTCGCGCTGAGCCTCGACCGCAAGGACGGCGCCGGGGCGCTGCTCGCGGCCGACGCGCCCGGCGTCCTCGGCTCCGTCGCGGCGCTGCTCGGCGTCGAGCCCGGGTACGAGGCCGCCGTCGCCGCGGCCCTCGGGCCGCTCGCCGACGCGGTCGCCGTCGCCGACCTGGACGCCGCGGTCGACGCGCTGCGCCTGCTGCGCGACGAGGACGCCGGCCGGGCCGGGCTGGTGGTCGGCGCGCCCGACGACCGTGGGCACCCCGGTGCGGAGCCCGGTGCGGCGCCGGCCGACGACGCGTGGCCTGACGGCGCCCGCCGCGCGCTCGACGTCGTGAGCGTCGGCGGACCCGCCGCCGCGCCGCTGCGCGCCGTGCTGGCGGACGTGGTCGTCGTCGACGACCTGGCCCAGGCGCGGGCCCTGGTCCGCGCCCGGCCGGACGTCGTCGCCGCCACGCGGGCCGGCGACCTGCTCGGCGGCGCGCGGGCGTGGGGCGGCTCGGCGGCGGCGCCCAGCGTGCTGCACCTGCAGTCGGCCCTCGACGAGGCGCGGCAGCAGGTGGCGGAGGCGACGGCGGCGGGGGAGCGCTGCCGGTTCGAGCTCGTCGCGGCGCGCGAGAGCCTCGAGGCGGCGCAGGAGCGCTACGACGAGACGCTCGACCGCCTGCACGAGTCGGACGCCGCGCTCGCCGCCGTCGCCGAGCGGCTCGGCACGCTGGGCTCGGCGCAGCGCGCCGCCCGCGCCGAGGCCGAGCGCCACCGCGCGACGCTGGAGCAGGCGCTCGCGCGCCGCGAGGCGGACGAGGCGGAGCTCGCCGAGCTCGCCCGCCGCCTCGAGGTCGCCGAGGCCGAGCCGGCGCAGTCCGAGGAGGAGCTCGCCCGCGTCCAGGAGTCCCGGGACGCCGCGCAACGGGCGGCCACCGCCGCGCGCACGGCGGAGACCGAGGCCCGGCTCGCCCTGCGCACCTGCGAGGAGCGCGCCCGCGCCGTCGCCGGCCGCGCCCACGGCCTGGCCCGTGCGGCGGCGCAGGAGCGCGCCGCCCGCGAGCGCGCCGCGGTCCGTGCCCGGGAGCGCGCCGCACAGGCCCGGACGGCAGCCGCCGTGCGCGACGACGCCGCGACGGCGCTGGCGGCGCTCGGGCGCTCGATCGAGCGGGCCGCGGCCGAGCGCGCCGCCGCCGAGCAGGAGCGCACCGCACGGGCGCACGAGCTCGACGCCGTGCGCGCCGAGACCGACCGGCTGGCCGGCGAGCTGCGCGACCTCACCGACGTCGCCCACCGCGACGAGGTGGCGCGCGCCCAGCAGCGGCTGCGCCTGGAGCAGCTGCAGGCGCGCGCCGCCGACGAGCTGGGCACCGACGCCGAGACGCTGGTCGAGGAGCTCGGCCCGCACCGCCCGGTCCCCGTGCCGCGGCCCGAGGGCGCCGCCGAGGAGGACCCCGACCCGGACCCCGTGCCCTACGTCCGCGAGGAGCAGGAGAAGCGCCTGCGGCAGGCCGAGCGGGCGCTCGC
The DNA here is from genome assembly GCF_046535855.1 of Puerhibacterium sp. TATVAM-FAB25. Lineage (NCBI taxonomy): Bacteria > Bacillati > Actinomycetota > Actinomycetes > Micrococcales > Promicromonosporaceae > Puerhibacterium > Puerhibacterium sp. TATVAM-FAB25. The sequence continues at coordinate 18,981 of NZ_JAXUAK010000006.1, forward strand.
CCGCATCGGCACGGTCAACCCGCTGGCGCTGGAGGAGTTCGCCGCGCTCGAGGAGCGCCACCGGTTCCTCACCGAGCAGCTGGCCGACCTCAAGAAGTCGCGCCAGGACCTGCTGCACATCGTCGAGGAGATCGACGAACGGGTGCAGCAGGTGTTCGCCGAGGCGTTCCGCGACACCGCGGCGCAGTTCGACCGGGTGTTCCCGCGGCTGTTCCCCGGCGGCGAGGGCCGCCTGGTGCTCACCGACCCGTCCGACCTGCTGACCACCGGCATCGAGGTCGAGGCGCGCCCGGCGGGCAAGAAGGTCAAGCGCCTGAGCCTGCTGTCCGGCGGCGAGCGGTCGCTGACCGCCGTGGCGTTCCTCGTGTCGATCTTCAAGGCCCGGCCCTCGCCGTTCTACGTCATGGACGAGGTCGAGGCGGCCCTGGACGACGTCAACCTGGGCCGGCTGCTGGAGATCTTCACCGAGCTGCAGCGCGACTCCCAGCTCATCGTCATCACCCACCAGAAGCGGACGATGGAGGTCGCCGACGCGCTGTACGGCGTCACGATGCGCGGCGACGGCGTCACCACCGTCATCTCACAGCGTCTCCGCGAAACTGCCGACGCCTGAGCACGCATCGTCCGGCGGGTTCCCAGAAAGTCGCGCGACAATGGGCGCCATGGTCACGTTCGTCGTCTGGTGCCTCGTCACGCTCGTGCTCGTCGCCACGGTCTTCCTCGTGGCGCACGTCATGCAGCGGGCCGAGGCGGATCCCGGCGAGGTGACGATCGGCGGCCTGCGCGGATGGTGGCGCAGCTTCCGCTCCGGCCTGGCCCTGCGGCGCGACGAGGTGCCGCGGCCGGTCGACACGGACCTGGACACGTTCTTCGCCGGGCGGGTGGAGTCGGGCCCGGCGTACGTGGACGCCGACGAGATCGGCGACGTCCTGCAGCGCGCCCGCCAGCAGGCGCGCAGCACGCTGCACCCCAACGGGCAGCCGCGCCCCCGCTGACGCGCTGAGGGCCTGCCCCGCCCCTCCCGGCGGGCGGGTCTGGGAGACTGGGGCGCGTGAACGACGTCCTGCTCTGGCTCATCCCCCTCGTCGTGCTCGTCGCCGGCGGCGGCACCGCGGCCTACCTGGTGCCGCGGGCCCAGCGGCGCAAGGAGCTGCCCCCCGGCACCGTCGTCGAGCCCCCCGCCGAGCGCGAGGAGGCGCCGGCGGCGCGCGCGGGCACCACCGTCCTCGAGCCGCCCGCCCCGGAGGCGCCGGCCGAGGCGGCGCCGCAGGCCCCGCCCGCCCCGGCGATCGAGCGCCCCGAGCCCGCCGCCTGCCGCCTGGTGCGGCTGCGCGACCGCCTCGCCCGCTCCGGCTCGCCGCTGGGCGCCCGGCTCCTGGCCGTGCTGTCGCGCGACCAGCTCACCGAGGACGACTGGGACGAGCTGGAGGAGACGCTCCTGCTCGCCGACATCGGCGCCGGCCCGGCCGGCGAGCTGCTCGACGCGCTGCGCACCCGCGTGCGCGTGCTCGGCGTGAGCGACCCGCAGGCGGTGCGCGCGCTGCTGCGCGAGGAGCTCGTGCGCCTGGTGGACCCGACGCTGGACCGCTCGCTGCACCTCACCGGCACGGCGGCCGAGGACGGCACCCGCAAGCCCGCCGTGGTGCTCGTGGTCGGCGTCAACGGCACCGGCAAGACGACGACGGTCGGCAAGCTCACCCGCGTGCTCGTCGCCGAGGGCAAGGACGTGGTGCTCGGCGCCGCCGACACCTTCCGCGCCGCGGCGGCCGACCAGCTCCAGACCTGGGGCTCGCGCGTCGGCGTGCCGACGGTGCGCTCGGACCGCGACGGCGCCGACCCCGCCGCCGTGGCGTTCGACGCGGTGCGCCGCGGCGTGACCGACGGCGCCGACGTCGTGCTCGTCGACACCGCCGGGCGCCTGCAGAACAAGGCGGGGCTCATGGACGAGCTCGGCAAGATCATCCGCGTGGTCTCGCGCGAGGCGGCCCCCAGCGAGGTGCTGCTGGTGCTCGACGCCACCACGGGCCAGAACGGCATGACCCAGGCGCGGGTGTTCGCCGAGGTCGCCGGCGTCACCGGCATCGCGCTGACCAAGCTCGACGGCACCGCCAAGGGCGGCATCGTCGTGGCCGTGCAGCGCGAGCTCGGCGTGCCGGTCAAGCTCGTCGGCCTGGGGGAGGGCCCGGACGACCTCGCCCCGTTCGACGCCGAGCAGTTCGTCGACGGCATCCTCGGCGCCTGAGCCGAGGCGCCCCTCGACGGCGCCTGAGCCGCGCCCCGCGACGGCGCGCACGCACCACCCACGGCGGGGCCGTGGCCGGATCACGGTCCGGTCACGGCCCCGCCGTCGTCGTCCCGCATCTCGGACGATCCGGGCACGGAAACCCGATGTTTACCCGTGGCGCGCCACTGTCACACCGCCGTAACACCGGGACACCGCCGCCGAAACCCCGCTCCTCGACGGTGGTGCCAGACCGGTCACCGCGGCCGGCTCGTCGAGAGAGGCGATCGGGATGGAATTCGAACTGGACAGTGGCAACACTGCCTGGCTGCTCGCTTCCGCGTCGCTCGTGCTGCTGATGACGCCGGGCCTGGCGTTCTTCTACGGCGGCATGGTGCGCGGCAAGAGCGTCCTCAACATGATGATGATGAGCTTCAGCGCCATCGGCGTGGTGGGCCTCATCTGGGTGCTCTACGGCTACTCGCTGGCGTTCGGCTCCGACGTCGCGGGCCTGTTCGGCAACCCGGCCGACTACTTCGGCCTCACCCTGGACAACGCGGCGAGCCCCACCACGGGCGTCGGCATCCCGGCCCTCGTGTTCGCCGGCTTCCAGGCCACCTTCGCGATCATCACGGTCGCCCTGATCTCCGGCGCCATCGCCGACCGCGTGAAGTTCGGCACCTGGATCGTGTTCACGATCATCTGGGTGACGGTCGTCTACGCGCCGCTGGCGCACTGGGTCTGGGGCGGCGGCATGTTCGGCGCGGACGGCTGGCTGGCCTCGGCCCTGTCCCTGCCGATCGACTTCGCCGGCGGCACGGTCGTGCACATCAACGCCGGTGCCGCGGGCCTGGCGCTCGCCCTGGTCATCGGCAAGCGCAAGGGCTTCGGCAGGGAGCCGATGCGCCCGCACAACCTGCCGTTCGTCATGCTGGGTGCCGCCCTGCTGTGGTTCGGCTGGTTCGGCTTCAACGCGGGCTCCGAGCTCGCCGCCGACGGCACCGCCGGCCGCGCCTGGGTCAACACGCTCGTGGCCACCGGCGTCGCGATGCTCGCCTGGCTCGCCACGGAGAAGTTCCGCGACGGGCACGCCACGTCTCTCGGCGCCGCCTCCGGCGTCGTCGCCGGCCTCGTCGCCATCACCCCGGCCGCCGGCACCGTCGACACCTACGGCGCCATCGTCATCGGCCTCGTGTCCGGCATCCTCTGCGCTCTCGCGGTGGGCCTGAAGTACCGCTTCGGCTTCGACGACTCGCTGGACGTCGTGGGCGTCCACCTGGTCGGCGGCCTCGTCGGCACGGTCCTCATCGGCTTCTTCGCCACCAACGGCCGCTACGACTCGTTCTACTTCGAGGGCTCGCAGGACGGCCTCTTCTACGGCGGCGGCGTCACGCAGCTGCTCAGCCAGATCGTCGCCGCGGTCATCGCCCTCGCGTTCAGCTTCGTGCTCACCGCGATCATCGGCCTGGTCCTCAAGGCGACGCTGGGCTGGCGCATCCCCGAGGAGAACGAGGTCGCCGGCATCGACCTCGCCGTGCACGGCGAGACGGCGTACGAGACCATCACGCAGGGTACGGGTTCGGTCATCAGGGAGGTCCGCGCATGAAGCTCGTCACCGGGGTCATCCAGCCCCACCGCCTGGACGACGTGAAGTCGGCCCTCGAGGCCGCGGGCGTCCGCGGCATGACCGTCAGCGAGGCCAGCGGCTACGGCCGGCAGAAGGGCCACACCGAGGTCTACCGGGGTGCCGAGTACACCGTGGACCTGGTGCCGAAGGTGCGCGTCGAGATCCTGGTCGACGACGACGACGCCAAGGCCGTGGTCGACGTGGTCGTCGGCGCCGCGCAGACCGGCAAGATCGGCGACGGCAAGGTCTGGGTCGTGCCCGTCGACGACGTGGCCCGCGTCCGCACCGGCGAGCACGGCGTCTCGGCCCTCTGACAGCCGCATGACCGACCTGTCCCTCTCGGGCACGGACGGCGGCGAGGCCCCGCACCCCGCTGACGGGGTGCGGGGCCTCCTGCATGACCTGCGCGGCACGATGCTCGGCGTCGCCTCCGGGCTCACGGGCCCGCGGCGCTCGGGCGTGGCGCGCCGCTCCGCCCTCGTGCGCACCGTCACCGAGCGGCTCGCCGCCCTGTACGCCGAGGCCACCGCCGACGTCGCCCCGACCGGCATCGCGCTCGCCGCCGTCGGCAGCCTCGCGCGCGGCGACCTCGGTCCGCTGTCCGACCTCGACCTCGTGCTCGTCCACGACGGGCGCACGCACGACGCCGACACCCTCGCCACGGTCGCCGAGCGCCTCTGGTACCCGCTGTGGGACTCGGGCGTCGACATCGACCACGCCGTGCGCTCGCTCACCCAGACCCGCCAGGTGGCGTCCAAGGACCTCGCCGCGGCCGTGAGCTGGCTCGACGTGCGCCCCCTGGCCGGCGACGCCGTCGTGGTGCACCGCGCCGCGTCGGCGATCCTCACCGACTGGCGGGCGGCGTCGCGCCGCCGCCTGCCCGAGCTGCTCGCGTCCGCCCGCGAGCGCGCGGACCGCTCCGGCGAGCTGGCCTACCTCGTCGAGCCGGACCTCAAGGAGGCCCGCGGCGGCATCCGCGACGCGGTGCTGCTCTCCGCGCTCGCGGCCACGTGGCTGACCGACCGGCCGCACGGCGCGGTCGACAAGGCCTACGCCCACGTGCTCGACGTGCGTGACACCCTGCAGGTGGTCACGCGGCGGCGCACCAGCCGGCTGCTGCTCGCCGACCTCGACGAGGTGGCCGAGCGCTCCGGCCACGACGACCCGGACGAGCTGCTCGCGAGCCTCGCCGAGGCCGGCCGGGAGATCTCCTACGCGCTCGACTCCACGGTGCGCCGGGCCCGTCAGGCCCTGCAGCGGCCGGCGGCGCGCACGCCGCTGCTGGTCCGCGGCCGGCGCACGCCGCCGCGGCTGCGGCCGGTGGGGGACGGGCTCGTGGAGCACGACGGCGAGCTGGTGCTCGCGATCGACGCCCGGCCCGAGGCGGACCCGCTGCTCAGCCTGCGCGCCGCGGCCACCGCCGCCCGCACCGGCCTGGTGCTCTCCCCGGTCACGGTGGGCAGCCTGGCCGCCGGCGCCCCGCTGCCCGAGCCGTGGCCCCGGGCGGCGCGCCAGTCGTTCCTGCAGCTGCTCGGCTCCGGCCCGGCGCAGGTGCCCGTCTGGGAGGCGCTCGACCTGGCCGGCGTCGTCACGTCCTGGGTCCCGGAGTGGGCCGGGGTGCGCAACCGCCCGCAGCGCGCCGCGATCCACCGGCACACCGTCGACCGGCACCTGGTGGAGACCGCGGCCAACGCCGCGGGCGCGCGCAAGCGCCTGCCGGACCCCACCGCCGCCCGCGCGGACGTGCTGCTGCTGGCCGCGCTGCTGCACGACGTCGGCAAGCGGCGCGGCGCCCTCAGCCCCGACCACGCCACCGAGGGCGCCCGCCTGGTGCCGGGCATCCTGGCGCGGATGGGCTTCGGCGACGACGTCGCGCGCGACGTCCAGCGGCTCGTGCGCCACCACCTGCTGCTGGCGGAGCTGGCCACCACGGCCGACCCGCACGACCCGGCGACGCTGGCGCGGCTGCTCGACGCGGTCGACCACCGGGCCGACCTGCTGGCCGAGCTGCGCGCCCTCACCGAGGCGGACGCGTCGTCGCTGGGCGCCGACCGCGGCTGGACCGCCTGGCGTGCCCGGCTCGTGGACGACCTCACCGGCCGGGCCCGCGCGGCCCTGGCCGGGCGGGCCGGCGGGTAGGCTGGGGGACCGCACCACGCCCCATCGAGAACCCTGAGGACCTGACTGGTGTTCAACTCCCTGTCGGACCGGCTCACCTCGACCTTCAAGAACCTGCGCGGTCGGGGACGGCTGTCGGAGGCGGACATCGACGCCACCGTGCGGGAGATCCGCCGCGCGCTGCTGGACGCCGACGTCGCCGTCCCGGTCGTGCGCGAGTTCACCGCCGCCGTGCGCGAGCGGGCCCTGTCGGCCGAGGTGTCGCAGGCGCTCAACCCCGCCCAGCAGGTCGTCAAGATCGTCAACGAGCAGCTCGTCGAGATCCTCGGCGGCGCCACCCGGCCGCTCCAGCTGGCCAAGACGCCGCCGACCGTGATCATGCTCGCGGGCCTCCAGGGCGCCGGCAAGACGACCCTGGCGGGCAAGCTGGCGCTCGCGCTGCGCGAGCAGGGGCACACGCCCGTGCTCGTCGCCGCCGACCTGCAGCGGCCCAACGCCGTCACCCAGCTGTCCGTCGTCGCCGAGCGCGCGGGCGTGCCGGTCTTCGCGCCGCACCCGGGCAACCAGGGCGCCGAGACCGACGCCGTCATCGGCGACCCGGTGAGCGTGGCGCGCGACGGCGTGGCCTTCGCCCGCGAGAAGCAGCACGACGTCGTCATCGTCGACACCGCCGGCCGCCTCGGCGTCGACCAGCTGCTCATGCAGCAGGCCGCGGACATCCGCGCCGCCGTCCAGCCGGACGAGGTGCTGTTCGTCATCGACGCGATGATCGGCCAGGACGCCGTCGCCACGGCCCAGGCGTTCCTCGAGGGCGTCGACTTCACCGGCGTCGTGCTGTCCAAGCTCGACGGCGACGCCCGCGGTGGTGCCGCCCTCAGCGTCGCCGGCATCACCGGCCGGCCGATCATGTTCGCCTCCACGGGCGAGAAGCTCACCGACTTCGAGGTCTTCCACCCCGACCGCATGGCGTCGCGCATCCTCGACATGGGTGACGTGCTGACGCTCATCGAGCAGGCCGAGCGCGCCTTCGACGCCGCCGAGGCCGAGAAGATGGCGCAGAAGGTCGCCACGGGGCAGGACTTCACGCTGGCCGACTTCCTGGTGCAGATGCAGCAGATGAAGAAGCTCGGGTCGATGAAGAAGATGCTCGGCATGCTGCCGGGCATGGGCCAGATGCGCGAGGCCATCGAGCAGTTCGACGAGCGCGAGGTCGACCGCATCGAGGCGATCATCAAGTCGATGACCCCGGCCGAGCGGGACAACCCGAAGATCATCAACGGCTCGCGCCGCGCGCGCATCGCCCGCGGCTCGGGCTCGACGACCACGGCGGTCAACCAGCTGCTGGAGCGGTTCGAGGCCGCGCAGAAGATGATGCGCCAGATGGCCCGCGGCGGCGGCGCCCCCGGGATGCCGGCGATGCCGGGCATGCCCGGGATGGGCGGCGGCAAGAAGTCGCGCGGCAAGCAGGCGCCGTCCAAGAAGGTCAAGGGCAAGTCGGGCAACCCCGCCAAGCGCGCCCAGCAGGAGCGCGAGGCGATGCAGCGCGCCCTGGGCGGCCCGGCGTCGCCGTCGACGCCGGCCGGCTCGGCGTTCGGCGTCGGCAAGCCGCAGGAGGAGGAGGTCGACCTGTCCAACCTCCAGCTGCCCGGCGGCCTCGACAAGCTGCTCGGCGGCCGCTGACGCCCTCGGCGGCGCGCCCGGGCCCTTCCAAGACCCGGTTGGAGCCGGGCCCGCCGGTCTGGCACAATGTCCCGGTACTCGGCGTGCCCAGGCCCCTCTCACCTGCGCAAGCCGCGTCCTGACCTGCCCCACCCGTCGGACCCCACGACGTGGTGTGCGCGGGTCGCCCACACAGAACCAGGAGTGACCACAACAGTGGCCGTCAAGATTCGCCTCAAGCGCCTCGGCAAGATCCGGGCCCCGTACTACCGTGTCGTCGTCGCCGACTCGCGCACCAAGCGCGACGGTCGCGTGATCGAGGAGATCGGCAAGTACCACCCGACCGAGGAGCCCTCGTTCATCGAGATCACCTCCGAGCGCGCGCAGTACTGGCTCGGCGTCGGCGCGCAGCCGACCGAGCAGGTCCTCGCCCTCCTCAAGGTGACGGGTGACTGGCAGAAGTTCAAGGGTCTCCCGGGCGCCGAGGGCACCCTGCGGACCAAGGACGCCAAGGCGGACTCCGCCGCCGCGGTCGAGGCCGTCGCCGCCGAGGCCGAGAAGGTCAAGGCGAACGCCGCCCAGACCAAGACCGCCGCGCCGGCCGAGGCCGACGCCCCCGCCGAGGCTGACGAGGCCTGATGCTCGCGGACGCCCTCGAGCACCTGGTGCGCGGCATCGTCGACAACCCGGACGACGTCCGGGTGTCGCAGAAGCCGCTGCGCCGGGGTGACCTGCTCGAGGTCCGCGTGCACCCGGACGACCTGGGCCGAGTCATCGGCCGGGGCGGCCGGACCGCCAAGGCGCTGCGCACCGTGATCGGTGCGCTGGCGACCGAGGGGCCGGTGCGGGTCGACGTCGTCGACGTCGACCGGCGCTGAGGCTCCACCGCACGTACGACGAGGCCCGGTCCACCAGGACCGGGCCTCGTCGCGTCCCGGCCCGCGCGCAGCGGGCCCGCACCCGAGGGAGACGACATGGAGCTGGTGGTCGCACGGATCGGCCGCGCGCACGGCCTGCGCGGCGAGGTGGCGCTCGACCTGCGCACCGACGACCCCGAGACGCGGCTCGCGGTCGGCACGACGCTGGCGACGCAGCCCCCGGCCGCGGGCCCGCTGACGGTCACGCGGGTGCGCCTGCACCAGGACCGCTGGCTCGTGACGTTCGCCGAGGCGGCCGACCGCACCGCGGCCGAGGCCCTGCGCGGCGTCGAGCTCGTCGTCGAGGCCGACGCCTCCGACGAGGAGGACGCCTGGTACCCGCACGAGCTGCAGGGCCTGCGCGTCGAGCTGACCGACGGCACCGTCGTCGGCGAGCTGGTGGCGCTGGAGCACCTGCCCGCCCAGGACGCGCTGCTGGTCGCCGAGAAGCTCCCCGACGGCACCACCGTGCGCACGCTCGTGCCGTTCGTCCGGGCGATCGTGCCGGTGGTCGACGTGGCCGGCGGCCGCGTCGTGCTCGACCCGCCCGGCGGGCTGCTGGCGCGCGACGCCGACGCCGTCGTCGTCGACCTGCCCGAGCCGGGCGGGACCGACGGCGCCGACGCCGACGGCGACACCGACACCGACGACGCCGGCGGCGCCGACGGGGAGCGCTGACGTGCGCATCGACGTCGTCACGATCTTCCCGGACTATCTCGCCGCCCTGGACCTGTCGCTGGTCGGCAAGGCCCGCCAGGCGGGGCTGCTCGACTTGCGCGTGCACGACCTGCGCGACTGGACCGCCGACCGGCACCGCACCGTCGACGACACCCCGTTCGGCGGGGGCGCCGGCATGGTCATGCGGCCCGACGTGTGGGGCCGGGCGCTGGACGACGTGCTCGGCGAGGAGGGCCACCTCGTGGTGCCGACGCCGTCGGGCGAGGTGTTCACGCAGCGCCACGCCGAGGCCCTCGCGGGCGAGGGCCACCTCGTCATCGCCTGCGGGCGCTACGAGGGCATCGACGCCCGCGTGGCCGAGCACCACCGCGCCGCGGGCCGCCGCGTGAGCGAGCTGTCCATCGGCGACTACGTGCTCAACGGCGGCGAGGTCGCGGCCCTGGTGATGATCGAGGCGGTCGGCCGGCTGCTGCCGGGCGTCGTCGGCAACCCCGCCTCGCTCGTCGAGGAGTCGCACGGCGCGGCGGGGCTGCTCGAGTACCCGGTGTACACCAAGCCGCCGGCCTGGGAGGGCCTGGAGGTGCCGGACGTGCTGCTGTCGGGTCACCACGCCCGGATCGACCGCTGGCGGCGCGACCGGGCGCTGGAGCGCACCGCGCAGCGCCGGCCCGACATGCTGGCGGCGCTCGACGTCGCCGCCCTCGACAAGCACGACCTGCGCCTGCTCGACGCGCTCGGCTGGCGGGTCGCCGCGGGCCGGCTCGTGCGCGCGGCGGACGCTGCCGGGGACGCGGGCGGGGACGCGCCGCGCGGGGGTGTGGCAGAATAGCTCGCTGGCTGCGTCGACGGCCGCCAGCACCGGGTCTCTGCCACAGGGGAGACCAGAGCGACGACTCGCTCGCTGGGCGCCGGACGCACCACGAACCGATCCGAACGACCCGCGCACCGCGCGGGCCTGAGCTTGCACCTGACCTGTGGCAGGGCGGGGAGACATCATGCACACGCTCGACTTCGTCGACGCAGCCTCGCTGCGCTCCGACGTCCCGGACTTCCGCGCCGGCGACACCCTCAAGGTCAACGTCAAGGTCGTCGAGGGCAACCGCTCGCGCATCCAGGCCTTCCAGGGCGTCGTGATCGCGCGCCAGGGCGACGGCGTCCGCGAGACGTTCACCGTCCGCAAGGTCAGCTTCGGCGTCGGCGTGGAGCGCACGTTCCCCGTCCACGCCCCGACGATCGACTCGGTCGAGGTCGTCACCCGCGGTGACGTCCGCCGCGCGAAGCTGTACTACCTGCGCTCGCTGCGCGGCAAGAAGGCGAAGATCAAGGAGAAGCGCGAGCGCTGAGCTCGACCCTCCCTCGTCGCCGGCGTGCCGGCGGCCACGTCCACGGGCGGTCCCTTCCGGGGCCGCCCGTCGGCGTACCAGGACGGTTACGCGACGCCCGCGCCCACGTGGAAGAGTGACCCCGTGACAGAACCTGACACTTCGCCCACCTCGGCCGCCTCCCGTCCGGGGAGCGCCCACCGCCGGGACCGGCCCGCCGGCCGGGGGCGCGGGCGAGGGCTCGGGGTGCTGCGCGAGACGGCGGTCGTCGTCGTCAGCGCGCTGGTGCTCTCCTGGCTCATCAAGACGCTGCTCGTGCAGCCCTTCTACATCCCGAGCGGCTCCATGGAGGACACCCTCGAGGTCGGCGACCGCGTGATGGTCTCGCGCCTGGTCCCGCGCGCGCTGGACCTGCACCGCGGCGACATCGTGGTCTTCAAGGACCCGGGCGGCTGGCTCCCGCCGTACGTGGCGCCCGACCGCGGCCCGGTCGGCAACGCGGTCACCGAGGGGCTGACGTTCGTCGGCCTGCTGCCGCAGGACACCGGCGAGCACCTGATCAAGCGGGTCGTCGGCATGCCCGGGGACCACGTCACCTGCTGCGACGCCGAGGGCCGCGTCCAGGTCAACGGCGCGCCGGTCGACGAGACGTACATCAAGCCCGGCTCGGTGCCGAGCCAGGACCCGTTCGACGTGACGGTGCCGGACGGCATGCTGTTCGTCATGGGCGACAACCGGCAGGACTCTCAGGACTCGCGCTACAACACGTCCAAGCCCGGCGGCGGCTTCGTGCCCGTCTCCAACGTGGTCGGCACCGCGTTCGCCACGGTGTGGCCGCTGGACCACGCCACGTGGCACCGCAACCCCGGGGACGTCTTCGAGGAGGTGCCGCAGCCGTGACGACGCCGCGCCGTCCGACCCCGCCGCGCTCGCGCGCGGCCGGCGGACCCCGCAAGCCCACGCTGCGCCACGAGCGGGCCATCCTCGGCAGCGGCGCCCGCCTCGTCGCCGGGATGGACGAGGTCGGCCGCGGGGCGCTCGCCGGGCCGGTGAGCGTCGGCGTCGTCGTCGTCGACGCCGCGACCCGCACCGCGCCGCAGGGCCTGGCCGACTCCAAGCTGCTCACCCCCGCCGCGCGCGAGACCCTCGTGCCCGCGGTGCGGCGCTGGGGCGTCGCCTGGGCCGTCGGGCACGCCGGGCCGGCCGAGATCGACGCGCACGGCATCGTCGGCGCGCTGCGCCTGGCCGGCCGCCGCGCGCTGGCCCAGGTGCGCCGCGTGTGCGGCGACGTCGACGTCGTGCTGCTCGACGGGTCGCACGACTGGCTGTCGCGCCGCGAGGTGGACCTGTTCGAGGCGGCCGACCTCGACGTCGCCGGGGCGCCCGAGACCGACCCCGCGGTGCGCACGCTCGTCAAGGCCGACCTGCAGTGCTCCTCGGTCGCGGCCGCCAGCGTGCTCGCCAAGGTGGAGCGGGACATGCTCCTGACCCGCCTGGCGCGCCAGTACCCGACGTACGCCTGGGACCAGAACAAGGGCTACTCGGCGCCGGCGCACCTCGAGGCGCTGCGCCGGCACGGCACCACGCCGCAGCACCGGCGCTCGTGGAACCTCAAGGCGATCTCCGGCGGGCAGGAGCCGGCCGAGACCGCCGCCCCGGCGCCGGCGGCCGAGGCGGCCGAGGCGGCGGCGGCCGAGGTGGTCGAGGCCTTCGAGGCGGCCGTCGCGCAGAGCCTGGCGCCCGAGGCGCTCGCGCCGGACCCGGCTGCGTCGCCGCAGGTCGCGCCCGACACCACGGGCGCGGCGGATGACGCCGCCGTCGGGTCCGGCGGTGGGAGGATGACGTCGTGAGCGCCGAAGACCTCGAGAACTACGAGACCGAGATGGAGCTCGCGCTCTATCGCGAGTACCGCGACGTCGTGGGCCTGTTCTCGTACGTGGTGGAGACCGAGCGGCGGTTCTACCTCGCCAACCAGGTGGACCTGCAGGTGCGGTCCGCGGCCGGCGAGGTGTACTTCGAGCTGCGCCTCGCCGACGCCTGGGTCTGGGACGTGTACCGCTCGGCGCGGTTCGTGAAGTCCGTGCGGGTCGTCACCTTCAAGGACGTCAACGTCGAGGAGCTCGCCAAGGCGGACCTCACGCTGTAGCGGGCCGCTGCCCCTCCCGCCGGCCCGCCCACCGGCCCGCCGGCACGGGCGGCCCCGGCCCGGACGGTGCCCACAGCCGCCGCCGTGCGCCGGCCCTCCACAGGCGGCCCCGCCGCGGCCCGACGCCGCCGCCACGGCCCGCGAGGCTGCTCGCGGAGGTGGTCGGCATGCGGGCGAAGGACGCCGTCGGCAGGTACGGGGAGCAGGTGGCCGCGCGGCACCTGGTCGAGCGGGGCTTCGAGCTGCTGGACCGCAACTGGCGCGGCACCGGGGGCGAGCTCGACGTGGTGGCCCTCGACGGCCGCACGCTCGTGGCCGTCGAGGTCAAGACGCGGCGCGGGGAGCGGTACGGCCACCCGGCCCAGGCGGTCACGCCGGCCAAGCTGGCGCGGCTGCGGCGGCTGACGGGGCAGTGGCTGGACGAGCACGCGGCCGGCGCCCCGCGCCGCTTCCGCGAGGTGCGGATCGACGTCGTCGCCGTGATCCTGCCGCGGGCGGGCGCCGCCCGCGTGGAGCACCTCGAGGGGGTGCTCTGAGTGAGCCTCGGGACGACGGCGGGCGTGGGGCTGGTCGGGCTGACGGGTCACGTCGTCGAGGTGCAGGCGCAGCTGGCCTACTCGGTGCCGGGCTTCGCGCTCGTGGGCCTGCCGGACACCGCGCTGAGCGAGGCGCGCGACCGCGTGCGGGCGGCGGTGCTCTCGAGCGCCATCGCCTGGCCGAACCGCAAGATCACCGTCAACCTCTCGCCGGCGTCGCTGCCCAAGGGCGGCTCGGCGTTCGACGTCTCGATCGCCGTGGCGGTGCTGGCCGGGGCGGGGGAGGTGCCCGCCGACGGGCTGGACCGGGTCGTGCACCTCGGCGAGCTCGGGCTGGACGGGCGCCTGCAGCCGGTCCGGGGCGTGCTGCCGGCCGTGGCCGCGGCGGTCGCGGCCGGGTTCCGCGACGTCGTGGTGCCGACGGCCGACGTCGAGGAGGCCTCGCTCGTGCCCGGCGCCCGCGTGCGGGGCGCCACCACGCTGGCGGAGGTGGTGGCGCTGCACGGCGGGACGCCGCCGCGGGTGCCGGACGTCGACCCGGTGCGGCGGCCGCGCGGGACGACGGCCGCCCGCGACCTGGGCGACCTCGTGGACCTCATGGGCCAGGAGGTGCCGCGCGTGGCGCTCGAGGTGGCCGCGGCCGGCGGGCACCACCTGCTGCTGACCGGGCCGCCCGGGGCGGGCAAGACGATGCTCGCCCAGCGGCTGCCCGGCATCCTGCCCGACCTCACCGAGCCGGAGGCGGTGGAGGTGACCGCCGTGCACTCGCTGGCGGGGACGTTCGACCCGGCGGCCGGCCTGGTCACCCGGCCGCCGTACGAGGACCCGCACCACACGGCCACGCCGGCGTCCGTGGTGGGCGGTGGCTCCGGCACGCCGCGGCCGGGTGCCGCCTCGCGCGCCCACCGCGGCGTCCTGCTGCTCGACGAGGCTCCCGAGTTCCAGTCCAAGGTGCTCGAGACGCTGCGCCAGCCGCTGGAGCAGGGCGAGCTGGTGATCCACCGCGCGGCCGGCGCGGCCCGGTTCCCGGCGCGGTTCCAGCTCGTCATGACGGCCAACCCGTGCCCCTGCGGCATGGGGTCCGGCAAGGGGCTCGACTGCGCCTGCACGCCCATGGCGCGCCGGCGCTACTTCGGCCGGCTGTCGGGACCGCTGCTGGACCGGGTGGACGTCCAGGTCGAGGTGCAGCCCGTGGGGCGGGTCGACTTCGCGGCCGCGGCGGGAGAGCCGTCGGGGGCCGTGGCGGCACGGGTCGCGGCGGCACGGGCGGCGGCGCGCGCCCGGTACGCCGGCACCCCGTGGACGGTCAACGCCGAGGCGCCGGGGAGCTGGCTGCGCGAGCGGCTGCGGCCCCGCCGGGGCGTGCTCGCCGACGTCGACCGGGCGCTCGACGAGGGCCGGCTCAGCCTGCGCGGCGCCGACCGGGTCCTGCGGATCGCCTGGACGGTCGCCGACCTGGCAGGGCGGGAGGCCCCGACCGCCGGGGACGTCGCGTTCGCGATGGCGCTGCGCACCGGGAGGCATGCATGAGCCGGCTCGCCTTCGACGCCCACGACTCCCGGCTGGCCCGCGCCGCATGGAGCCGGCTCGCCGAGCCCGGCGACGAGGTCGCCGGCGCGCTCGTGGCGCACCTGGGGGCGTCGGCGGCGCTCGACTGGCTGGCCGAGGCGGCGGCCGGCGACGGCGTCCTGCTCCCGGCCGGTCCGTCGGCGGCCTCGGCGCTCGCGGCGGCGGTGACGGGCACGCCGGCCGCCGCCGCGCTGGCGGCCGCGGTGGGCCGCTGGGCGCCCCGGCTGGAGAACCTCGACCCGCGGCGCGAGCTGCGGGTGCTGGAGCGCACCGGCGGCACGCTGCTCGTGCCCGACGACCGGCGCTGGCCGCGGGCGCTGGACGACCTGGGCGCGGCCGCCCCGTTCGCCCTGTGGGTCCGCGGCGAGCCGGACCTCGCGGCCCTGTGCGCCCGGTCCGTCGCCGTGGTCGGTGCCCGCGCGTCGACCGGCTACGGCGAGCACGTGGCCGGGCAGATCGCCGGCGGCCTGGCCGACCGGGGGTTCACGGTGGTCTCGGGCGGGGCCTACGGGATCGACGCCGTGGCCCACCGCGCGGCGCTGGTGGCCGGCGGGCCCACCGTGGCCGTGCTGGCCGGCGGCGTCGACCGGTTCTACCCGCAGGGCAACCAGGACCTGCTGCGGCGCGTCGCGGACGGCGGCGGCGCCGTGGTCAGCGAGGTGCCGCCAGGGTCGGCGCCGTACAAGCAGCGCTTCCTGGCCCGCAACCGGCTCATCGCCGCCGGCACGGGCGCCACGGTGGTGGTCGAGGCGGCATGGCGCTCCGGCGCGCTGTCGACGGCGCGCCGGGCTGCCGCGCTGCTGCGGCCGGTCGGCGCGGTGCCCGGGCCGGTCACGTCGATGGCGTCCGGCGGCTGCCACCAGCTGCTGCGCGACCAGGTGGCCACCTGCGTCACCGACGCGGCCGAGGTGGCGGAGCTCGCCGGCGCGCTCGGCGCCGACGCCGCACCCGAGCGCGCCGGCGCGACGGGGGAGGCGGACGGCCTGGACCCGACGGGCCGGGCGGTGCTCGACGCCCTGCCCGCCCGGGCGGCGGCGTCCGTGGCGTCGCTGGCGCGCGCCGCCGGGCTGTCCGTGCCCGACGTGCTCGGCGGGCTCGGGACGCTCGAGCTGCGCGGTCTCGCGGAGCCCGACGGCGGCGTGTGGCGGCGGGTGCGCCGTGCCGCGCGGCCGGCCCGGTCGACGGCAGGTGCGACACGCGCCGACCGGACCTGACCCGCCGCCCGCACCGGGCGAGGGAGACTGGCGGTGATGGCCGCCACCGACCCGACCTCTGACCTGCCGCCGCTGCCGCCGGCGATGCAGGACGCCGTCGCGCGCTTCGCCCAGCACCTCGAGAGCCAGCGGGGGCACTCGGCCCACACGCGGCGCGCGTACCTCGCCGACGTCACCGGGCTGCTGCGCCACGCGGTGCGCCACGGCGCCCACGGCCTGGACGACCTGCAGCTGCCCGTGCTGCGGGCGTGGCTCGCGGCGCAGGCCGACCGCGGCCTGGCCCGCAGCACCCTGGCCCGGCGTGGAGCGGCGGCGCGCGCGTTCCTGCGCTGGGCGCACCGCACCGGACTGGTGGCGCACGACCCCTCCGCGCGCCTGGCGAGCCCCAAGGTGTCGCGCGTGCTGCCCACCGTGCTCACGGGCGACGCCGCCGCCCGCATGCTCGACGCCGCGCGCGAGGACGCCCTCGCCGCCGAGGACGACGCCCGCTCCGCGGCGCTGCGGGCATGGGCCGCCGCCGAGCTGCTCTACGGCTCGGGGGTCCGCGTCGGGGAGCTCGTGACGGTCGACGTCGACGACGTCGACCCGGGCGAGCGGCTCGTCCGCGTGCTGGGCAAGGGCGGCAAGGAACGGGTCGTGCCCTTCGGCGTGCCCGCCGCCCGGGCCGTCGGCGCGTGGCTCGCCGAGGGGCGTCCGGCGATCGCGACCGCGGCGAGCGGCCCGGCCCTCCTGCTCGGCGACCGGGGCGGGCGCTGGGGGCAGCGGCAGGTGCGTGAGGCGGTGCACCGGCTCGCCGCGCAGGCGGGCGTCGACGACGTCGCGCCGCACGATCTGCGGCACTCCGCGGCCACGCACCTGCTGCAGGGCGGCTCGGACCTGCGCAGCGTGCAGGAGGTGCTCGGGCACGCCAACCTGGCGACCACCCAGCGCTACACGCACGTGGACGCCGAGCGGCTGCGCGCCGTCTACGCCCAGGCGTTCCCGCGCGCCTGACCGGGGTCCGACCGCGGCCGGTGCCCGCGCTGTACGGCTGCGGGCCGGCGCGCGGGTCACCGCGACGGCAGCAGAACGATCGGCGCCGCGAGGCCCAGCAGGGCCAGGGGGTCCAGGTAGGTCTCGCCCCGACGCACGCCCCAGTGCACGCAGGTGGCCGGTGCGCAGTGGTCGGGGTTCGCGCTGTCGCCCGGGCCGGCGGCGAGCGTGCCGACCGGGTCGCCGGCGGTCACCTGCGTGCCGACCGCCACGGTCGCCGCCACCGGCTCCAGGCTCGAGCGCAGGCCGTCGCGGTGGGTCACCACCACCGTCGGCTTGCCGGCGACCGAGCCCGCGAACGTCACGACACCCGCCCCGGGCGCCCCGACGACCTGTCCCGGCGCCGCGCGCAGGTCCACCCCGCGGTGCCCGGCGAGCCACCTCTCGGCCGGCGGGTCGAACGGGCGCGCCACCTCGCCCGCCACCGGGGCGACGTAACCGTCCGCCGCGCCCGGTGCGAGCAGGACCGGGCGCGCCGGGCCGAGCCCCAGCAGGACCGGGCCGGCCGGCCCGAGCCCGTCCGTGGTCGTCCACGCGGCCGGTGCCGCCGCCGGCGCGGCGTCCGGCGACCCCGGCCGCGCGGCGTCCGGCGACGACGGCACGACGAGCGCGGCGAGCACCAGCAGGGCGGCGGTACCGCCCGCGCCGACGCCGGACGCGGCCCGGGAGCCCCGGGCGCGCCGGACGCCTCGGATCCTCGGTGCGGTCCGTGGGGGAGCGGTGCGAGCGGCCATGGCGCCACGGTCACCGCCCGGCCAGGCTCGCGGGGGCGGAAGGCGCACGCCTGGGGACGGCCGCCGTCACCAGCAGGCTGTGGGCAGCGTCCGCGTCCCGCCACGCCGTCCAGGCGCCGCGGCAGCGGCGACGGCGGCGGGCCCCGGCCCGTGGTCCGCCCCCACGGGCACCGCCCCGCCTGCCCGACGAGCGCCGGCACCCGCACCCGGCCTGCGCCGTGACGTGCACCGTGACGGCGCGGCCGCCCCGCGAGCCGGACGCGACACGGCCCGCAGGGCCGGCCGCGTCGGGTAGACTCGCTGTCGCGATCGGTACGTCCACCCCTCGCTCCCCGGAACCCCGCACCCCGGCTCGTCCGCGAGCCCGGAGCCGGAGCGCCGGGACGCGGGGCACGCGCCGGTCGACTTCGCGCGTCACGACGCGCTCCGCGCCCCGGCACCCGCCGGCGCGCGGGGAGCGACCGCCTCGGCAGCGGTCCGCCCGCCCTGGGTCCCTCGGGACCCGGCCGCGAGCGGTGCCGAGCGGTGTGGCGCCAGGGGTGGGGCCGCCCGGCTCGCACCGACAACCCAGCACCGCGGCCGCCCCGGCGGCCGCCAGATGCGCGCGGGACGCGGGAGGATCCCGGCCCGCGCGGCGAAAGGACCAGTCATGGCCGTCGTGACCATGCGACAGCTCCTCGAGAGCGGTGTCCACTTCGGGCACCAGACCCGCCGTTGGAACCCGAAGATGAAGCGGTTCATCTTCACGGAGCGCAACGGCATCTACATCGTCGACCTCCAGCAGTCGCTGTCGTACATCGACCGCGCCTACGAGTTCGTCAAGGAGACGGTCGCCCACGGTGGGTCGATCCTCTTCGTCGGCACCAAGAAGCAGGCGCAGGAGCCGGTCGCCGAGCAGGCGTCCCGCGTCGGCATGCCCTACGTGAACCACCGCTGGCTGGGCGGCATGCTCACGAACTTCACCACCGTGCACAAGCGCCTCCAGCGCCTCAAGGAGCTCGAGGAGATCAACTTCGACGACGTGGCCGGCTCCGGCCTCACGAAGAAGGAGCTCCTGGTGCTGCGCCGCGAGAAGGACAAGCTCTCGCGCACGCTCGGCGGCATCCGCGACATGGCCAAGGTGCCGTCCGCGGTGTGGATCGTCGACACCAACAAGGAGCACCTCGCCGTCGACGAGGCCCGCAAGCTGGGCATCCCCGTCGTGGCGATCCTCGACACCAATTGCGACCCCGACCAGGTCGACTACGCGATCCCGGGCAACGACGACGCGATCCGCTCCGTCACGCTGCTCACCCGCGTGATCGCCGACGCCGCCGCCGAGGGCCTGCTGCAGCGCCACTCCGGCCGCACGGGCGCCGAGGCCACGGCCGAGGCCGAGCCGCTGGCCGAGTGGGAGCGCGAGCTCCTCGCGGGCGCCGAGGCCGCCACCACCGCGCAGACGGAGCCGACGGCCACCCCGGCCGCCGAGGGCACCGAGGCGCCGGAGGGCAACATGGCGCCGGCCGAGGGTGCTTCCGGCGACACGGCCGTGACCCCGGGCGACGACGCCGCCCCGGCCGCGGACGTCGCCGGCGTCGCCGAGCCGAAGTCCGAGTGAGGTGACGCGGGCCGGGGGTCGCACGACCCCCGGCCCGCCGCCCACCCGAACCCTCCCGGCGCCGCGCACGGCGCGCCGCCGGACCCACCAGCACGGAGGAACCCCCACCATGGCGAACTACACCGCCGCTGACATCAAGGCTCTGCGCGAGCGCACCGGCGCCGGCATGCTCGACGTCAAGAAGGCGCTCGACGAGGCCAACGGCGACGCCGAGAAGGCCATCGAGATCATCCGCGTCAAGGGCCTCGCCCGCGCCGCCAAGCGCGAGGGCAACGCGACCTCCGAGGGCCTCGTCGCCGTCAAGGTCGAGGACACCGCCTCGGGCCAGGCCGCCACGATCATCGAGCTCAACTCCGAGACCGACTTCGTGGCGAAGAACGAGAAGTTCATCACGCTGGCCGACAACGTCCTGGCCGCCGTGGCCAAGGCCGGTGCCGCCGACCTCGACGCCGCGCTCGCCGCGGACGCCGACGGCCAGACCGTGGCCGACCTCGTCGCCAGCCAGGGCGCGACCATGGGCGAGAAGATCGTCCTGCGCCGCGTCGCCCGCGTGGAGGGCCCGAAGGTCACCACGTACCTGCACCGCACGGCCAAGGACCTCCCGCCGTCGATCGGCGTCCTCGTCGTCACCGACGAGGCCGGCGAGGCCGTCGCCAAGGACGTCGCGCAGCACGTCGCGGCCATGGCGCCGAAGTACCTCACCCGCGAGGACGTCCCGGCGGACGTCGTCGCCAAGGAGCGCGACATCGCCGAGCAGACCTCGCGCAACGAGGGCAAGCCGGAGGCCGCGCTGCCGAAGATCATCGAGGGTCGCCTCAACGGCTTCTTCAAGGAGGCCGTCCTCGTCGACCAGCCGCTGGCCAAGGACCCCAAGGTCACGGTCGGCAAGCACGTCGAGAACGCCGGCGGCTCCCTCACGGAGTTCGTCCGCTTCCGCGTCGGCAACTGAGCCACGCCGGGTGGCCCGGCCTCACCCCGCAGCGGTGAGGCCGGGCCGCTCGCGCATCCGGACCCCGTCGGGGTCGCGGGTGCACCCGCAGCAACCAGCACGACCCAGCACGACCGAGCGACAGGACGGTGGCCGATGACCGCGACGCACGAGATCTCCACGACGACGGCCGACGGTGCGCGGCGCGTCCTGCTCAAGCTCTCCGGCGAGGCGTTCGGCGGCGGGAAAGTCGGCCTGGCCACCGACATCGTGCGCCGCATCGCCGCCGAGATCGGCGACGCCGTCCGCCAGGGCGTGCAGGTCGCGATCGTCGTCGGCGGCGGCAACTTCTTCCGCGGCGCCGAGCTGTCGCGCGCCGGCCTGGACCGTGCTCGCGCGGACTACATGGGCATGCTGGGCACCGTGATGAACTGCCTCGCCCTGCAGGACTTCCTGGAGCAGGACGGCATCACGACCCGCGTGCAGACCGCCATCACGATGGGCCAGGTCGCCGAGCCCTACATCCCGCTGCGCGCGATCCGGCACCTGGAGAAGGGCCGCGTCGTGATCTTCGGCGCCGGGGCCGGCATGCCGTACTTCTCCACCGACACCACGTCGGTGCAGCGCGCCCTGGAGACGCACTGCGACGAGGTGCTCATGGGCAAGAACGGCGTCGACGGCGTGTACACCGCCGACCCGCGCACCAACCCGGACGCCGAGCGGCTGGAGCACCTCACCTACACGGACGCCCTCGTGCAGAACCTCGAGGTCATGGACGCCACGGCCCTGAGCCTGTGCCGCGACAACGACGTGACGATGCGCGTGTTCGGCCTGGAGGGCGACGGCAACGTGACTCGCGCGCTGGTGGGCGAGAAGATTGGCACGCTCGTCACGGCGCGGTGACGCCCCGCACGGCCGGCACACCCGGCACGCCATCCAGCACGCCATCGAAGTACGACATCTGACTTAGGAGACACCGGTGATCGACGAGACGCTCCTCGAGGCCGAGGAGAAGATGGACAAGGCGATCGAGGTCGCCAAGGAGGACTTCGCGGGGATCCGCACCGGCCGCGCGAACGCCGGCATGTTCCACAAGATCACCGTGGACTACTACGGCGCGCCGACGCCGCTGCAGCAGCTCGCGTCCTTCAACATCCCCGAGGCGCGCACCGTGCTCGTCTCGCCCTTCGACAAGAGCGCGATGGCGGTCATCGAGAAGGCGCTGCGCGAGTCGGACCTGGGCGTCAACCCGTCCAACGACGGCAACGTCATCCGCCTGGTGCTGCCGGCCCTGACCGAGGAGCGCCGCCGCGACTACGTCAAGCTCGCCAAGACCAAGGCGGAGGAGGCGCGCGTGACCGTGCGCAACATCCGCCGCCGGGCGAAGGAGGCGCTGGACCGCATCGTCAAGGACGGCGAGGCCGGCGAGGACGAGGTCGCGCGCGCGGAGAAGGAGCTCGAGGCCCTCACCCGCAAGCACGTGGAGCAGGTGGACCAGCTGCTCGCCGGCAAGGAGAGCGAGCTGCTCGAGGTCTGATGGAGGCCGCACCGATCGACCCGGCGGCAGGGGGCGCGGAGCCCCCGGCGCCCCTGCCGTCCCGGGCCTCTCGGGCGGGCCGCAACCTGCCCGCCGCGATCGCCTCCGGCGTCGCGCTGCTCGTCGCCTTCGGGCTCTCCCTGTGGTTCCGCCCCGAGCCGTTCGTGGCGCTCGTCGTCCTGGCGGTCGGGGCGGGCCTGTGGGAGCTGCGTCAGGCGTTCGCCCGCGCGCAGGTCCGCCTGCCGTACTGGCCGCTGCTCGTCGGCGGCGCCGGCATGGCGGTGTCCGCGTTCACCGGCGGCGCCGAGGGGCTGCTGCTCGCCTACGTGCTCACTGTGGCTGCCGTCGTCGTCTGGCGGCTGCTGGACGGGCCGGGGCCGCAGGCGCTGCGCGACGCGACCGCCGGCGTCTTCGCCGCCACCTACGTCCCGTTCATGGCCGGGTTCGTCGTCCTGCTTCTCGGCCAGGCCGACGGTCCCGCGCGCGTCGTGCTGTTCGTGCTGCTCGCCGTGGCGAACGACACCGGCGGCTACATCGCCGGCGTGCTGTTCGGGCGCCACCCGCTGGCCCGGACCGTCAGCCCCAAGAAGAGCTGGGAGGGCTTCGCCGGCTCGGTCGCCCTCGCGGTCGGGGTCGGCGTCGCCGGGGCCGTGTGGGGCCTGGGCGCCTCGCCGTGGCTCGGCGTGGCCCTGGGTGTGATGGTCGCCATCACCGCGACCCTGGGGGACCTGGCCGAGTCGCTCATCAAGCGGGACCTAGAATTGAAGGACATGGGTTCGTTGCTCCCGGGCCACGGGGGCGTGCTGGACCGAATCGACTCGCTGCTGGCCACCGCCCCGTTCGTCTACCTCGTGCTGTCGGTGGCCGCGTAAGGAAACCTCTCATGGCCACTCGAACCGCCGCGCCCACGACCGCCGCGCCGCGCCCGACGGACCTCGGCGTCCCGTCCGTCCGCCCGTCGGACGAGACCAAGCCGGTGCCGCTGCAGATGGCGCCGCGCCGGCGGGGCAAGCCGCCGCGCCACTTCGCCGACCTCACGCCGGCCGAGCGCGCGGCGTCGGTCGAGGCGATGGGGGAGAAGCCGTTCCGGGCCAAGCAGCTCGCGACGCACTACTTCACGCACTTCACCTCCGACCCGGCGGAGATGACGGACCTGCCCGCCGCCACGCGCGACGAGGTGGCCCGCACGATGTTCCCGGAGCTGATCCGGCCCACCCGCCGGCTCGAGGCCGACGGCGGCACGACGGTCAAGACGCTGTGGCACCTGTTCGACGACGCCAAGGTCGAGTCGGTGCTCATGCGCTACCCGAACCGCACCACGCTGTGCGTCTCCAGCCAGGCCGGCTGCGGCATGGCGTGCCCGTTCTGCGCCACCGGCCAGCTCGGCCTGACGCGCAACCTGTCGACGGCGGAGATCGTCGAGCAGGTGCGCGCGGCCATGCGCTCGCTCGCCCAGGGCGAGATCCCCGGTGGGCCGACCCGCCTCAACAACCTCGTGTTCATGGGCATGGGCGAGCCGCTGGCGAACTACAAGGCCGTGATCGAGACCGTGCGCACCCTCGTCGCCCCGCAGCCCGAGGGCCTGGGCATGTCCGCGCGCAACATCACCGTCTCCACGGTGGGCCTGGTGCCGGCGATCGAGAAGCTCACCAAGGAGGGCATCCCGGTCACCCTGGCGCTGAGCCTGCACGCGCCCGACGACGACCTGCGCAGCGAGCTGGTGCCGATCAACACCCGTTGGAGCGTGGACGAGGCGCTGGACGCGGCCCGCCGCTACTTCGAGGTCACCGGCCGGCGCGTGTCGATCGAGTACGCGCTCATCAAGGACATGAACGACCACGCGTGGCGCGCCGACCTGCTCGGCGAGAAGCTCAACGCGCGCGGCAAGGGCTGGGTGCACGTCAACCCGATCCCGCTCAACCCGACGCCGGGGTCGATCTGGACGGCGAGCGAGCGTGCCGTCGAGGCGGAGTTCGTGGCACGATTGCGCGCGCACGGCATCCCGACGACGATCCGGGACACCCGCGGGTCGGACATCGACGGTGCGTGCGGGCAGCTGGCCGCCGAGGAGGAGGACGAGTGAGCAGCGCGCTGTTCGGCACGGTGTCGAGGTTCCGGACCGGCTACGACCGGGACGAGGTCGACGAGTTCTTCGACCACGCCCGCCAGGCCTACGAGGGCCGCTCGGCCGAGCCGATGACGAGCGGCGACATCCAGACCGCGACGTTCGAGCTGGTCCGCGGCGGCTACGACACGCACGAGGTCGACGCCGCGCTGGACCGCCTCGAGGCCGCGTTCGTCGCCCGCCAGCGTCAGGAGTTCGTGGGCCAGCACGGCCAGGAGTCCTGGATGACCGCCCTGGCCGAGCGCGCCCGCACCCTCTACGGCCGCCTCGGCCGGCCCGACGGGGAGAAGTTCGCCCCCGCCCCGCGCGGCCAGGCCGGCTACGACAAGGACGACGTCGACGCCCTGTGCGAGCGGCTGGTCGGCTACTTCGACCGCCAGGAGCCGCTGACCGCGGCCGAGCTGCGCGCGGCGACCTTCGGCCGCGCCCGGGGCGCCGACGGCTACGCCGAGGCGCCCGTGGACGCCTTCTTCGCCCGCGCGGTCGAGGTGCTGCTCGGCGTCGAGTGACACCCCGCGGCGCCGCTCGCCGCGGCCCCGCTCAGCAGGGCGGCGCCACCGGCTCCCCGGTGCCCGTGCGCAGGTAGGCGTCCGAGACGAAGTTGTCCGGGCCGATCTTGTTCCACAGGTCCGTGGTGCCCAGCGGGCCGGAGACCGTCTGGCCGCGCACCGTGCACAGCACCGGCACGCGCGCGCGCTCGGCCGCCAGGCCGGTGCGCGGGTAGCCCGTGCCGGGCCCCGTGCGCACGTTCACCGGCGTGCCGCCGGGGTGGACGACGCCGGTCGCCGCCTCGCCCTGCCACAGGAACGTCACGTCGACCCAGGCGTTGGACCGCAGGCCGAGCCCGTCCCAGAACGTGCCGTCGGCCAGGTCGATCCCGGCCGGGTTCGTCACCTCGCGGCCGTACTGGTCGCGCCCCTCGCGGTGCCCGGACCGGGACGCGGCCTGCGCCTGCGGCACCCCGCGGGGCAGGTCGGTGAATCCGTGGCGGGTGGCGCTCCAGTAGTCGTCGGTCGTGTTCCACGGGCCCACGTCCCACACCGGCGCGTACTCGCACCGCGTGGTGTCGGCGACGCACACCCGCACGGAGCAGGTGCCCGAGCCCTGCGCCCACGGTCCCGGCCACGGCGGCGAGGCCGACGAGCAGTGCGGTGCGGCGGTGGGTCCCGGTGCGCATGCGTCCGAAAGTAACCCGGGTCACACGTCGGCGCCCGCCGGGCCGGCGGTGCCGCCGGGGCGTGCATGGCCTGGGAGGATGGCGCCATGTCGCAGCGCACCGTCATGCTCCTCGGGTCCACCGGCTCCATCGGCACGCAGGCGATCGACGTGGTCGCCGCGCACCCGGACCGGTTCCGGGTCGAGGCGATCAGCGCCGGGGGCGGCGACGTCGGCCTGCTCGCCGAGCAGGCGGCGCGTCTCGCGGTCGCGGCGGTGGGGGTGGCCGACGCCGCCCGCGCCGACGCCTTGCGCGCCGCGCTCGCCGCGGCCGGCGCCGGCGACGTCGAGGTGCTCGCCGGGCCCGACGCCGCCACCGAGCTGGCCGGTCGGGGCAGCGACGTCGTGCTCAACGGCATCACCGGCTCCGTCGGGCTGCGCCCCACGCTCGCCGCGCTGGCGGCCGGGTCGACCCTGGCGCTGGCCAACAAGGAGTCCCTCGTCGTCGGCGGGGCGCTGGTCAAGGCCGCGGTGCGCCACGAGGGGCAGATCGTGCCGGTCGACTCCGAGCACTCCGCCATCGCCCAGTCCCTGCGGGGCGGGGCCCGGTCCGAGGTGCGGCGCCTGGTCCTCACCGCCAGCGGCGGCCCGTTCCGCGGCCGCACGCGCGACGAGATCAAGGCCGTGACGCCCGAGCAGGCGCTCGCGCACCCCACGTGGGCGATGGGGCCCGTGGTGACGGTCAACTCCGCGTCGATGATGAACAAGGGACTGGAGCTCATCGAGGCGCACCTGCTGTTCGACGTGCCGGTCGACGACATCACCGTGGTCGTGCACCCCCAGTCGGTGGTCCACTCGATGGTCGAGTTCGTGGACGGCTCCACCATCGCCCAGGCCTCGCCGCCCGACATGCGCCTGCCGATCGCGCTCGGGCTGTCGTGGCCGGACCGGCTCGACCCGGTGGCGACGCCGTGCGACTGGTCGCGGGCCACGGAGTGGACGTTCGAGCCGCTCGACGAGCGGACGTTCCCCGCGGTGCGCCTCGCCCGTGCGGCGGCCGCCGCCTCGGCCACCCACCCCGCCGTATACAACGCCGCCAACGAGCAGGGCGTCGCGGCGTTCCTGACCGGCCGCATCGGCTTCACCGACATCGTCGAGACCGTGGAGCGCGTGCTCGGCGAGCACGACGGCGTGGCGGTCGCCGCCGTGACGCTGGACGACGTCGACGCGGCCGAGGCCTGGGCGCGCGCCCGCGCCGACGAGCTGCTCGCCCGGCGCTAGCGCCCCGCCCGCGCCGGGCGCTGCGGTCGCTGGACCGTGAGGCGTCACGGCGCGCACCCGACCGTGGAGGGCGCGGCGGGGCGCCGGGGCCGGAGGTGGTCCGATGACCGACCCGACGGCGGGGCTGGGCGAGGCGTGGGACCCGCTGTTCACCACGGCCGCCGGCGCCGCAGCGGCGCTCGCAGGCCCGCTCATGGCCATGGGCGTGCGGACCGCGCGCCGGCTGCTGCGCGACCCCGGCCGGCGCCCACGTCGTCGTGGCCGGGGTGCTCGCCGCGTTCGTCGCCTCGGTCGCCAACGCCTGGGTGGTGCTCGTGGAGGTCCTGCGCCGATCCGCGGCGGGCTCGCCGCCGTCCCGCCCGCGCCCAGGGATCGCCCAGCGGGGTCGCCTACGCTCGGGGTGTGAGCGTCGTCGTCGGCATCGCCGTGGTCCTGGTCGGCATCGTGGTGTCCATCGCCCTGCACGAGCTCGGGCACATGGTCCCGGCGAAGGCCTTCGGCGTGCGCGTGAGCCAGTACATGATCGGGTTCGGCCCCACCCTGTGGTCGCGCCGGCGCGGCGAGACCGAGTACGGCGTCAAGGCGATCCCGCTCGGCGGGTTCGTGCGGATGGTCGGCATGATGCCGGGCCCGCGCCCCGGCCAGCGACCCGGCCGCGGCTTCTTCGGCCAGGTGATCGACGACGCCCGCCGCGCCTCCGCCGAGGAGATCCGCCCCGGCGAGGAGCACCGGGCGTTCTACCACCTCTCGACGCCCAAGAAGCTCGTCGTGATGCTCGGCGGGCCGGTGATGAACCTCGTGCTGGCGGTCGTGCTCGCCGCGGTCGTCATGGTCGGCATCGGCGTGCAGACGCTGACGCCGACGGTGTCGGCGGTGAGCGCGTGCGTGCCGACGGCGTCCTCGACCGAGGCCGAGCCGTGCCCGGCCGGCGCCGCCGAGGCGCCCGCCGCGGCCGCCGGCCTGCGGCCGGGCGACGAGATCGTCGCCTACGACGGCGTGGCCGTCGCGTCGTGGGACGAGCTGACGGCCGCCATCGCCGAGGCCGGCACGGGCGCCCCCGTGCCGGTCGTAGTCGAGCGGGACGGCGCGCGCCAGGAGCTGCAGGTGACCCCGGTGGAGGCCACGCGCGCCGTCGCGACGGCCGACGGCGGCACCGACACCGTCACCTCCGCGTTCCTGGGCGTCTCGCCGAGCCTCGAGTACGTGCCGGCGTCGCTGTCCGAGGTGCCGCGGGCCGTGGGCCAGATGGTCGGCGCCACGGCGAGCGGCGTGGTGACGCTGCCGGTCAAGGTCGCCGAGGCGGTGGGGCAGGCGTTCAGCGCCGAGGAGCGCTCGCAGGACTCGGTGATGTCCGTCGTGGGCGTCGGCCGGGCGGCCGTCGACGTCGCCGGCGCGGACGCGAGCGTGCTGGCCCGCGTGCAGGTGATGCTCAGCCTCCTGGCGTCCCTCAACGTGGCGCTGTTCGTGTTCAACCTCATCCCGCTGCTGCCGCTGGACGGCGGGCACGTGGTCAACGCGCTGTACGAGGGCGCCCGGCGAACGGCGGCGCGGGTACGCGGCGCGCGGGCGCTGCCCGCCCCGGCCGACGTGGCGCGGATGATGCCGGTCGCGTACGTGATGTTCGTCGTCCTGCTCGGCGTCGGCGTCGCGCTCATGCTCGCTGACGTCCTCGACCCCGTGCGGATCACCTGACGCGTCGGCGCAGGTCCGCGCCGTCCGGGCGGCCGCCCGAGGGTGCCCGGCAGGTGACGCGCGGCCGACGCCCCGGTGAAGATCGCGGGGAGGTCCCGGCGCGGCGCCCGGCCGCGGCACGGCGTGTCGCCCCGGGCGCGCGATACTGGACCCGTGAGCACTGTCAACCTCGGAATGCCCGCCGCCCCGGCCCCCGTGCTGGCACCCCGCCGCAAGACCCGCAAGATCCGCGTGGGCAAGGTGGAGGTGGGCGGCGACGCTCCCATCAGCGTCCAGTCCATGACGACGACGCCGACCACGGACATCAACGCCACCCTGCAGCAGATCGCGGAGCTCACGGCCGCCGGCTGCGACATCGTGCGCGTGGCCGTCCCGTCCGCCGACGACGCCGCCGCGCTCCCGGCGATCGCGAAGAAGTCGCAGATCCCGGTGATCGCGGACATCCACTTCCAGCCCAAGTACGTGTACGCGGCGATCGACGCCGGCTGCGCGGCCGTGCGCGTGAACCCGGGCAACATCCGCAAGTTCGACGACCAGGTCAAGGAGATCGCCCAGGCGGCCAAGGACGCCGGCGTCTCCCTGCGCATCGGCGTCAACGCCGGCTCGCTCGACCCGCGCCTGCTCGCCAAGTACGGCAAGGCCACCCCGGAGGCGCTCGTCGAGTCGGCCGTGTGGGAGGCGTCGCTGTTCGAGGAGCACGACTTCCACGACTTCAAGATCTCGGTGAAGCACAACGACCCGGTGGTCATGGTCCGCGCCTACGAGCTGCTCTCCGAGCGCGGCGACTGGCCGCTGCACCTCGGCGTCACCGAGGCCGGCCCGGCGTTCCAGGGCACGATCAAGTCGGCCACCGCGTTCGGCGCGCTGCTGAGCAAGGGCATCGGCGACACGATCCGCGTGTCCCTGTCCGCGCCGCCGGTCGAGGAGGTCAAGGTCGGCAACCAGATCCTCCAGGCGCTCAACCTGCGCCCCCGCAAGCTCGAGATCGTCTCGTGCCCGTCGTGCGGCCGCGCCCAGGTCGACGTCTACTCGCTCGCCGAGAAGGTGACCGCCGGCCTCGAGGGGCTGACCGTCCCGCTGCGCGTCGCCGTCATGGGCTGCGTCGTCAACGGCCCGGGCGAGGCCCGCGAGGCCGACCTCGGCGTCGCGTCCGGCAACGGCAAGGGGCAGATCTTCGTCCGCGGCGAGGTCGTTAAGACCGTGCCCGAGGCGATGATCGTCGAGACGCTCATCGAGGAGGCCATGCGCATCGCCGACGAGATGCCGGCGCCGGAGAACGACGCGCAGGCCGGCGCCCCGGTCGTCACGGTCGGCTGACCGGGGCCGGCGTGCGACCCCCAGCGACCACCGGGATGCGGGAGGCGCGCCTGCTCGGGCCCGCCGACCTCCCGGCGGCGCTCGCGGTCTGCGCGGCCGACCCCGTGGCCGCCGTGCTCGCGGCGAACCGGCTGGAGATCGCGACGCGCGCCGGGCTGGGGGCCGCGGGCGGCCAGGTGTGGGGCTGGCCCGCCGGGGGGCCGCTGCGGGCGGTCTGCTGGTCGGGCGCGAACCTCGTGCCGGTGGTCCCCGACCCCGGCGACGTGCCGGAGGCGATCGAGGCGTTCGCCCTCGCGGCCCGCCGGCAGGGGCGGCGGTCGTCGTCGATCGTGGGGGAGTCGGGCGCGGCGCTGGGGCTGTGGAACCGGCTCGAGGCGCACTGGCCGCCCGCCCGCGAGGTGCGCGCGCACCAGCCGTCGCTCGCCATCGACCACGACCCGGACGTCGAGCCCGACCCGCGCGTGCGGCTCTCGCGGGCCGACGAGCTGGCGGTCGTCCTGCCCGCCTGCATCGCGATGTTCACCGAGGAGGTGGGCTACTCGCCCGTCGCCGGTGGGGGCACCGCGTACCGCGAGCGCGTGCGCTCGCTCATCGACGAGCGCCGCTCCTACGTGAGCATCGAGCGCCCCGACGGCGTGCCGGGCGGCGAGGCGCTCGTCGCCTTCAAGGCCGAGCTCGGCGCCGTGGCCCTCGGCGTCGCCCAGGTGCAGGGCGTGTGGGTGGACCCGCAGTTCCGGGGCCGCGGCTGGTCCGAGTCGGGGATGGCCGCCGTCGTCGCCGACGCCCGGGCGCGCGTGGCGCCGGTCGTGTCCCTCTACGTCAACGGGTACAACTCCCGCGCCCTGCGCTCCTACCTGCGGGTCGGCTTCGAGCAGGTGGGCACCTACGCGACGGTGCTGTTCTGACGCGCTACTTGAGCAGCCGGGACAGCCGCCGGTCGGCGAGCACCTGGCCGCCGGTCTGGCAGGTGGGGCAGTACTGCATCGACCGGTCGGCGAACGACACCTCGCGCACCGTGCCGCCGCACACCGGGCAGGCCTCGCCCGTGCGGCCGTGCACCCGCATCCCGGCGCGCTTGGCGTCCTTGAGCTCCTTCGCCGGCCTGCCCGACGACGCCGCGACCGCCTCCGTCAGCGTGCCGACCACCGCCGCGTGCAGCGCCGTCGTCTCGTCCGGCGTGAAGGAGCGGGTCAGCTTGTAGGGCGAGAACCGGGCGACGTGCAGGATCTCGTCGGAGTAGGCGTTGCCGATCCCCGCGACCGCCGACTGGTCCCGCAGCAGCCCCTTGACCTGCTGGTTGCGCGCCGCCAGGAGCGCCGCCAGCGCCTCGACGGTGAACGCGTCGGACAGCGGCTCGACGCCCAGGGTGCGCACCTGCTCGACGTCGTCGGGGGAGCGGACCACGTGCACCGCCAGCCGCTTGGTCGTGCCCGCCTCCGTGAGGTCGAACCCCGACCCGTCGTCGAGCCGCACCCGCAGCGCGACCACCGCCCCGCGGGCGGAGCCGCCGAGCCGCGGCCGCACCGCGGTGGCGGGCACCTCGTCGTACCAGCGCAGCCAGCCGCCGCGGGACAGGTGCGCCAGCAGGTGCGGGTCGACGCCGTCGTCGTCGAACGTGGCCATGTCCAGCCACTTGCCGTGCCGGGCCCAGCCCCGCACGGTGGCGCCCACCAGCGACGCGACCGGCGGGTCGTACGTCTTGAGCGCAGCGATGTTCCCCACGTCGGCACCGACGACGGTGCGGCCGACGGTCCGCTCGCCCAGGAACCGGGCGAGCGCCTCCACCTCGGGCAGCTCGGGCATGGGCTCATCGTGGCGCACGACACCACCAGAGGCGCGCCGGGCGCGGCCGCGGCGTGCCGGGCCCGGCGCCCGGCCGTCCGGGAGCGGGCCCGCGCGCCGATATCCTGGGCGCCATGTCTTCTGCGTCCGTCCCCGGTGGGACCACGAAGGGCGACCTGCTGCGCCTGTCCAGCCTCTTCGTCCGCACGCTGCGGGAGGACCCGGCCGACGCCGAGGTCGCCTCGCACAAGCTGCTCGTGCGGGCCGGCTACATCCGCCGCGCGGCGCCGGGCATCTACACGTGGCTGCCGCTGGGCCTGCGCGTGCTGCGCAAGATCGAGGCGATCGTGCGCGAGGAGATGGACGCCATCGGCGGGCAGGAGGTGCACTTCCCGGCGCTGCTGCCCCGTGAGCCGTACGAGGCCACGGGGCGCTGGGAGGAGTACGGGCCCAACCTCTTCCGGCTCAAGGACCGCAAGGAGGCCGACTACCTCCTGGCGCCCACGCACGAGGAGATGTTCACCCTGCTGGTCAAGGACCTGTACTCCTCGTACAAGGACCTGCCGGCGATCATCTACCAGATCCAGACCAAGTACCGCGACGAGGCCCGCCCCCGCGCCGGGCTCATCCGCGGGCGCGAGTTCGTGATGAAGGACTCCTACTCCTTCGACCACACGGACGCCGGCCTGGACGCCTCCTACGCCAAGCACCGCGACGCCTACGAGCGGATCTTCCAGCGCCTCGGGCTCGACTACGTCATCGTCTCGGCGGTGTCCGGGGCCATGGGCGGCTCGCGCTCGGAGGAGTTCCTCTCGCCGTCGCCCATCGGCGAGGACACGTTCGTGCGCTCCGCCGGCGGGTACGCCGCCAACGTCGAGGCCGTCGCGACGCCGGTGCCCGAGCCCGTGCCGTACGACGACGCCCCGGCCGCGCACGTCGAGGACACCCCCGACACCCCCACGATCGACACGCTCGTCGAGGTGGCGAACGCCAAGTTCCCGCGCCCGGACCGGGCGTGGACGGCGGCGGACACCCTCAAGAACGTCGTGCTGGCGCTGACGCACCCGGGCGGGCGGCGCGAGCTCGTCGTCGTCGGCCTGCCCGGCGACCGCGAGGTGGACCTCAAGCGCCTCGAGGCCGCCGTCGCGCCGGCCGAGGCCGAGGCCGCCACCGAGGCCGACTTCGCCGCGCACCCGCACCTGGTCAAGGGCTACATCGGCCCCGGCGCGCTGGGCCCCCAGGGGCCGCAGCGCACCGACGAGGACGGCACCACCTACCCGGTGATCCGCTACCTGCTCGACCCGCGGGTCGTGCCCGGGACCCGCTGGATCACCGGCGCCGACGAGCCCGGCCGGCACGTCTTCGACCTCGTCGCCGGCCGCGACTTCACCGCCGACGGCACCATCGAGGCCGCCGAGGTGCGCGCCGGCGACCCGGCTCCCGACGGCTCGGGCCCGCTGGAGCTCGCGCGCGGCATCGAGATGGGCCACATCTTCCAGCTCGGCCGCAAGTACGCCCAGGCCCTGGGCCTCAACGTGCTCGACGAGAACGGCAAGCAGGTCGTGGTGACCATGGGCTCCTACGGCATCGGCGTGACGCGCGCGCTCGCGGCGCTCGCGGAGGCCAACCACGACGAGCGCGGCCTGGCCTGGCCCGCGCAGGTGGCGCCCGCGCACGTGCACGTCGTGGCCACCGGCAAGGGCACCGAGGTGTTCGAGGCCGCCGAGCGCATCGCGCAGGGGCTGGCCGCGCGCGGCGTCGAGGTCGTCTACGACGACCGGCCCAAGGTCTCGCCGGGCGTGAAGTTCGCCGACGCCGAGCTGCTCGGCGTGCCGCTGCTGCTCGTGGTCGGGCGCGGCCTGGCGGACGGTGTCGTCGAGGTGCGCCTGCGCGCCGGCGAGGCCGAGCAGGTGGCGGTCGACGACGCCGTGGAGGTCGCCGTGCGCCGCGTGGCCGAGCTCCTCGGCTGACGTTCGGCTGACGGCGGCGCCCCCGTCGCCCGGCCTCGGGCGGCGCCCCCGCCGGGCGCCCTCGGGCGGCGCCCCGCACGACGCCCGGGTCGTCACGACCCGGGCGTCGTCGTCGGTGCGGCGGTGGGGGAGGCGCTCTAGCTCGGGGAGGCGCTCGGGGAGGCGCTCGGGGAGGCGCTCGGCGCCGCCGACGCCGCCGATGCCTCGGGCATGCCCGGCAGGTCCGCGGGGTCGTCGCCCCAGGCGTCGAGCGTCAGGGCGCCGTCGGCGAGCAGGTCGACCAGCACGGTGCGCGTGCCGGCGGCGGTGGTGCCGACGAGGCTCGCGTATCCGGTCGCCAGCCCCTGCTCCAGCAGCCGCACCAGGGCGGCGTCGTCGAGGTCGCCCGGCACGGCGTAGGCGACCCGCCGCGGGTCCTGGTCGGTGCCGTCGAGGCGGCCCAGCACCGCCCAGTCCTGGGCGCGGTCGCGGTGGACGCGGGCGCGCTCGGCCAGCCGCCGGCGCCCGTCGCCCGACGCCTGCGCCGCGCGCAGCTCGAGGGCGTACCCGGCGGCGTCCTCGGACGCCACGAGCGCGGCGAGGTCGTCGGCCGTCAGGCCCTCGGGGGCCCGGTCGGCGCCGGCGTCCGGCGAGCTCGTCGCGACCGGCGTCGACGCGTCGTCGGACGGGGACGGCGAGACGCTCGGCGACGGCGTGGCGGTGGGCACGACGGGCGCCGTGCGTCGCGCCACCGGGACGCCCGCGGCCTCCGCCAGGCGGGCGGCCGAGACCCGCTGCGCCGCCGACACCGACGCCAGCAGCCGCGCCAGCGGGCCGTCCGACGTCGTGCCGGCGGCGGCCCGGGTGCGTGCCGCCGCGTCCCCGAGCGCGGCGACGACGTCCGCGGGCGTGGCGCTCACCGCGCTCGGCGACGGGGACGCGGCCCCGGAGGGGTCGTCGGCGACGTCCTCGGACAGGTCGTCGGGGATGCCGGACTCGTAGACGCCGCCCAGCGCGGCGGCGTGCTCGCGCGACTGCTCGGCCACGCGCTCCAGCTCCGCGGCGACGGCGTCCGACGGCGCGGAGCCCGCGGCGGGCGCGGCGGCGGCGTCGGCGTCCTGCGCCACGAGGAGCGCGTCGTCCACGGCCGTGCGCCGCACCTGCTCGAGCGCCCCGGGGACGGGCTCGCCGGGCGGGGCCGTCTCCACGCGCAGGCCGCACCCGCCCAGGGTCGCGCCGAGCGCCACGGCGACCAGCGCGGCCGCGACGCGACGGCCCGGGCGCCCGCGGCGCACGGCCCCGGACGCTGCGGCGGGCTCGGCCGCCGGCGGTGCGGCGGGCGCGGGGCGGACGGCGGGCGCGGGGCGGACGGCGCGCGCGGCGCCCGGCAGGGGTTCCATCGCCGCCGATGATGCCACGCACGACGGCCGGTCCGGCGCGGCCCGCGGGCGGGTTCCGGTCGCGGCGCGAGGCGGTGGTCCGGTTCGTTACCCTTGACCTCGCACAACAACAACACACCGGTCGTGCCGGACCCGGGCGTGAGACGAGCACGATGCCGGCGGGAGGCAGACGATGACGGAGCAGGGCCGCGGGAACGTGGCGGACGCGGTGCGCGAGGTCGTGGGACCGGTGGTCACCGGCGCCGGGCTGTGGCTCGAGGACGTCCAGGTCTCGCGGGCGGGCGCGCGCTCGGTCGTGCGCATCACCCTCGACCTGCCCGAGGACGCGGTCGGCAGCCTCGACTCCGACACCCTCGGCGAGGCCTCGCGCGAGGTGTCCGCGGCGCTCGACGCCGACGACGTCGTGCCCGGTGTGTACACCCTCGAGGTCTCGACGCCCGGCACGTCCCGGCCGCTGACGCAGCCGCGCCACTTCCGGCGCGCGCGCACGCGGCTGGTGACGCTGCAGCTGGTCGACGGCGGGTCCGTGACCGGCCGGCTGACCGACGTCGTCGACGACGGCGACGGTCCGGTGCTGGTGCTCGAGGACGGCGCGCGCGTGCCGCTCGACCGGGTCCGCAGGGGCAAGGTCGAGGTCGAGCTCAAGCGCCTCGAGGACGACGATGACGCCGACGGCGACGCCGCGGCCGACGACGCGGGCGAGCCCCGCACCCAGGAGGGCTGACATGGACATCGACATGAGCACGCTGCGGCTGCTGGAGCGCGAGAGGGACATCAGCCTCGACGTGCTGGTCGAGGCGATCGAGCAGGCTCTCCTGTCCGCCTACCACCGCACCCCGGACGCCCACCGCAGCGCCCGCGTGGAGCTCGACCGCCGCTCCGGCCACGTGACCGTGTGGGCGCGCGAGGAGATCCGCACCCCGGACCCCGAGGACCCGGAGGCGCACCCGCGCGTCGACCTGGGCCCGGAGTTCGACGACACCCCGCACGACTTCGGCCGCATCGCCACGGCGACGGCGCGCCAGGTCATCGTGCAGCGCCTGCGCGACGCCGAGGACGACCAGGTGCTCGGCATGTTCCGCGGCAAGGAGGGCGAGGTCCTGGCCGGCGTCATCCAGCAGGGCCGCGACCCGCGCGTCGTGCTCGTCGACGTCGGCGGCACCGAGGCGGTGCTGCCGCCGCACGAGCAGGTGCCGACCGAGGAGTACGCGCACGGCGAGCGCCTGCGCGGCTTCGTGGTCGAGGTGTCGCGCGGCATGAAGGGCGCCCAGGTGACGCTGTCGCGCACGCACCCGGGCCTCGTGCGCAAGCTGTTCGAGCTCGAGGTGCCCGAGGTCGCGGACGGCTCGGTGGAGATCATGGCGGTGGCCCGCGAGGCGGGGCACCGCACCAAGGTGGCCGTGCGGTCGAAGGTCGCCGGCCTCAACGCCAAGGGCGCCTGCATCGGTCCGATGGGCGCGCGCGTGCGCGCCGTCATGACCGAGCTGCGCGGCGAGAAGATCGACATCGTCGACTGGAGCGAGGACCCGGCGCGGTTCGTCGCCAACGCCCTGTCGCCGGCGCGCGTGACCTCGGTCACGGTCGTCGACCGCGAGGCCCGTGCCGCGCGCGTCGTCGTGCCGGACTACCAGCTGTCGCTCGCGATCGGCAAGGAGGGGCAGAACGCCCGCCTCGCCGCGAAGCTGACCGGGTGGCGGATCGACATCCGGTCCGACGCCGAGGGCGCCGACGCCGGCGCCGCCGCCGGCCAGGGCGGCCGGGAGCGCGACGACTCGTGACGGGTCGCGGTCCCGCCGGGGCCGACCCGCGCGCTAGACTGTCCAGGACCGGGCCGCGCGCCCAGGACCCTGCACACCCCCGCACCCCCTCTCCGGCCCCTCCGGCCGGCCCGGTGCGGACGTGCGTCGGGTGCCGGGAGCGCGACCTGCGGTCGGCACTCCTGCGGCTGGTCCTCGCACCGGCCACCACGGCGCCGCCGTCGTCGCCCGAGGGCGGCCCGGCGGTGGTGGTGGACGAGCGCAAGGCCCTGCCGGGGCGCGGCGCCTGGCTCCACCCGGACCGTGCCTGCCTGGACCTCGCCGTGCGACGGCGGGCCGTGCCGCGCGCGCTGCGCACGGCCGGGCCGCTGGACCTGGAGACGGTCCGGGACTATCTGGAGCGTCACGGCCGTTGAAGAACCGTCCCGACCGGGACCCACCAGGGGTCCCGGCCGCACCACGTGTACGTCGACAAGGAAGCGGGTCAGAAGCCGATGGGCACCCGATGAGTCCCCTGCGATGAGTACTCGTTACTGACGACGGTCCTTCCTGCCTGCCTCGGGGAGGGCCGAGACAGGAGAGATGTGGCAAAGATTCGTGTCTCCGCGCTCGCTAAGGAGCTCGGGAAGACGAGCAAGGAGCTCCTCGCCGCGCTGAAGGAGGCCGGTGAGTACGTGAGCTCGGCGTCCTCGACGCTCGAGGCGCCGGTCGAGCGCTCGATGCGCGAGAAGTTCAAGGACTCGGCCCCCGCGGCCAGGTCCGAAGCCCCCGCGAAGCCCGCGGCGAAGCCGGCCCCCAAGCCTGCTGCGGCCGCGGCGCCCCAGCCCGCCGCCGAGGCCGCCCCGGCCCCGGCCGCGCCTGCTGAGGCGTCCGCGCCGTCCGCGCCCGCCCCGGCGGCCTCGTCCGCGCCCCTTCCGGGCGCGCCGCGGCCCGCCGCGCCGAAGCCCGCCGAGGCCCCCGCGCAGCCCGAGGCGCCCGCCGCCTCGGCCGCGCCGACGCGCCCTGCCGCCCCGCGGCCGGGTGCCCCGACGCCGGGCCCGCGCCCGTCGCGTCCGGCCCCGGCGGACGGTGGTCGTCCCGGCGGTCGCCAGGACGGCGGCCGTTCCGGTGGCCGTCAGGACGGTGGCCGCCAGGGTGGCGGTCAGCCCCGTCCGGGCAACAACCCGTTCGCCTCGAGCCAGGGGATGCCGCGTCCCGGCGCCCCGCGCCCGGGCAACAACCCGTTCGCGTCCAGCCAGGGCATGCCGCGTCCGGGCCAGCGTCCCGACCGGGGCGAGGCCCCGGCGGCCGCCTCCGGCGAGCGTCCCGGCGGTCCCCGTCCGGGCGGTCCCCGTCCCGGCGGCCCGCGTCCCGCGGCGCCGCGTCCGGGCGGTCCGCGCCCGAACCCCGGCATGATGCCGACCCGTTCCTCCATGCCGCGTCCGGGCGAGCGCCCGGCCGGTGCCGGTGCCGGCGGCCGCGGCCGTCCCGGTGGCGGCGGAGGCGGCGGCGGCGGCTTCGCCGGCCGTCCGGGCGGTGGCGGTGGCTTCGCCGGCCGTCCCGGCGGCGGTGGCCGCGGTGGCGCAGGTCGCGGCTCCACGCAGGGTGCCTTCGGGCGCGCCGGGGGCCGTCCGGTCCGCGGGCGCAAGTCGAAGCGCGCGAAGCGGCAGGAGTTCGAGCAGATGCAGGCGCCGTCGCTCGGCGGCGTCAGCGTCCCCCGCGGCAACGGCGAGACGGTCGTCCGCCTGCGCCAGGGTGCCTCGCTCAACGACTTCGCCGACAAGATCGACGCGAACCCCGCGTCGCTCGTGACGGTGCTGTTCCACCTCGGTGAGATGGCCACGGCGACGCAGTCGCTCGACGAGGCCACGTTCGGCGTCCTCGGCGAGGAGCTCGGCTACAAGATCGAGATGGTCTCGGCCGAGGAGGAGGACCGCGAGCTGCTCGGGTCCTTCGCCATCGACCTGGACGCCGAGCTCGAGGCGGAGTCCGACGAGGACCTCGCCGCGCGCCCGCCGGTCGTCACGGTCATGGGTCACGTCGACCACGGAAAGACCAAGCTCCTCGACGCCATCCGCTCCACGGACGTCGTCGCGGGCGAGGCCGGCGGCATCACCCAGCACATCGGTGCCTACCAGGTGCGCACGGAGCACGAGGGCCTCGACCGGGCCATCACGTTCATCGACACCCCGGGTCACGAGGCGTTCACCGCCATGCGTGCCCGTGGCGCGCAGGTGACGGACATCGCGATCCTCGTGGTCGCGGCGGACGACGGCGTGATGCCCCAGACGATCGAGGCGCTCAACCACGCCCAGGCGGCGAACGTGCCGATCGTGGTCGCGGTGAACAAGGTGGACAAGGAGGGGGCCAACCCCGCCAAGATCCGCCAGCAGCTCACCGAGTACAACCTGGTGGCCGAGGAGTACGGCGGCGACACCATGTTCGTCGACGTCTCCGCCAAGCAGCGGATGGGCATCGACGACCTGCTCTCGGCCGTCCTGCTCACCGCCGACGCCTCGCTGGACCTGCGGGCGAACCCGGACAAGGACGCGCGCGGCGTCGCGATCGAGGCCAACCTCGACCGCGGCCGCGGTGCCGTGGCCACGGTGCTGGTCCAGTCGGGCACGCTGCACGTCGGCGACGCCATCGTCGCGGGCACGGCCCACGGCCGCGTCCGGGCGATGTTCGACGAGCATGGCAACGCGGTGACCGCCGCGGAGCCGGCCCGCCCCGTCCAGGTGCTGGGTCTGTCCTCGGTGCCGAGCGCCGGCGACACGTTCCTGGTCGCCCCGGACGAGCGCACCGCCCGGCAGATCGCCGAGAAGCGCGAGGCCGCCGAGCGTGCCGCCCTCCTGGCCAAGCGCCGCAAGCGCATCAGCCTCGAGGACTTCACCAAGGCGCTCGAGCAGGGCAAGGTCGAGACGCTCAACCTCGTCATCAAGGGCGACGTGTCCGGTGCCGTCGAGGCGCTGGAGGACTCGCTGCTCAAGATCGACGTGGGCGACGAGGTCCAGCTGCGGGTCATCCACCGCGGCGTCGGCGCGATCACGCAGAACGACGTGAACCTGGCCACGGTGGACAACGCCGTGATCATCGGCTTCAACGTCAAGTTCGGCGAGCGCGTCGAGGACCTGGCCGACCGCGAGGGCGTCGAGGTCAAGTTCTACTCGGTCATCTACCAGGCGATCGAGGACGTCGAGGCCGCCCTCAAGGGCATGCTCAAGCCGGAGTACGAGGAGGTCCAGCTCGGGACCGCGGAGATCCGCCAGGTCTTCCGCTCCTCGAAGTTCGGCAACATCGCCGGTTCGATCATCCGCTCGGGCACCATCCGACGGAACTCGAAGGCGCGCGTGCTGCGCAACGGCACGGTCGTCGGGGACAACCTGTCGATCGAGTCGCTGCGCCGCGAGAAGGACGACGTCACCGAGGTCCGCGAGGGCTTCGAGTGCGGTATCGGCCTCGGCGCGTACAACGACATCACCGAGGGCGACGTCATCGAGACCTTCGAGATGCGCGAGAAGCCGCGCGTCTGACGCCGCCCCGACGTCTCGTGGCCCGGGTGCCCTGCCAGCGGCAGGGCGCCCGGGCCACGGGCGTCCACGACACCATCCCGGGAGGGAACCGACTCATGGCCGAGAACCCGCGCGCCCGCCGGCTGGCGGACCGCATCAAGGTGATCGTCGCGCAGCTGCTCGACACGCGGATCAAGGACCCGCGGCTCGGGTTCGTCACGATCACGGACGTGCGCGTCACCGGTGACCTGCAGAACGCCTCGATCTTCTACACCGTCTACGGCGACGACACCGAGCGGGCCGGCACGGCCGCCGCGCTCGAGAGCGCCAAGGGCCTGGTGCGCTCGGAGGTCGGCAAGCAGACCGGCGTGCGCCTCACCCCGGCGATCGAGTTCCACCTCGACGCCGTGCCCGAGACGGCCGCGCACCTGACGGCCGCGCTCGACGAGGCCCGCCGGCGCGACGCCGAGCTGGCCGCGCTGCGCGAGGGCAAGGACTACGCCGGCGGCGAGGACCCGTACCGCAAGCCCGCCGAGGACGACGACGTCGACGCCCTCGGGGGCGCCCTCGCGGACGACCTCGCGGACGACCTCGGCGCCGACGACGACCGCCGCGCCTGAGGTCGCCCGCGCCGTGACCACCGCGACCAGCGACACCCCGCGCCCGCCGCGGCGCCCGACGGCGCCCGACGGCCTGCTCGTGGTCGACAAGCCCGCCGGGTGGACCAGCCACGACGTGGTCGGGCGCGTCCGGCGGCTCGCCGGCACCCGCCGCGTCGGTCACGCCGGGACCCTCGACCCGATGGCCACCGGCGTGCTCGTCGTCGGCGTGGGCCGGGCCACGCGCCTGCTCACCTACGTGGTCGGGGCGGACAAGGCGTACGACGCCACGGTCCGCCTCGGCGTCGGGACCACCACGGACGACGCCGAGGGGGAGGTGACCGCCCGCCCCGGCGCCGCCGGCGTGACCGACGACGCCGTCCGGCGGGCCGTCGCCGACCTCACCGGCGACATCCTCCAGGTGCCCACCGCCGTCTCGGCGATCAAGGTGGACGGGCGCCGCGCCTACGCGCGCGTCCGGGCGGGGGAGGAGGTGGAGCTGGCGGCCCGGCCCGTCACGGTGCACCGGTTCGAGGTGCTGGCCGCGCGGCCCGGGGACGCCGACGGCGTGCCCGTGCTCGACCTGGACGTCGAGGTCGTGGTGTCCTCCGGCACGTACGTGCGCGCGCTGGCCCGCGACCTCGGCGCCGCGCTCGGCACCGCCGGGCACCTCACGGCCCTGCGGCGCACGCGCGTCGGCGGGCACGCGCTCGCCGCGGCGCGCACCCTCGAGCAGCTCGAGGCCCAGGCCGACGCCGACGGGGTGCTGGCCACGATCCCGCTGGCGGAGGCCGCGCGGGCGACCTTCCCCGTGCGCGAGGTCACCGCGGCCGAGGCCGCGGACCTCGGGTTCGGCCGGTGGGTGGCGCCCACCGGCGCCCCGGGCACCGTGGCCGCCGTCTCGCCGGCCGGCGAGCTGGTGGCGCTGCTCGAGGACGCCCGGCGCCGGGGCGAGGACCTGGCCCGGCCCGTCCTGGTGCTGGCCCCGGCCGGGGGCTGACCGACCCGGACCCGACCCGACGAACCCGGCTCGACGGGCTCGACCTACCCGGACCCGGCCGCCCGGGGCGGCGGGCTACCCTTGACGGTCGACACCCGGCGCAGGCCGGACGACGACGAGGAGCGACGCGCGTGCAGGTGTGGCAGGACCTGGCCCAGGTCCCCGACGACCTCGGGTCGTCCGTCGTGACGATCGGCAACTTCGACGGCGTCCATCGCGGGCACCAGGCGGTGCTCGGCCGCGTCGTGGGCCTCGCCCGCGGCGACCGGCGGGCGGCCGTCGCCCTGACGTTCGACCCGCACCCCGCGCAGGTGCACCGCCCGGAGCAGGCGCCCGAGCTGCTCACGGGCCTCGACGACCGCCTCGAGCTGCTCGCCGCCACGGGGCTCGACGGCGTCCTGCTGGTGCGCTACACGCTGGACCTCGCGGCGCTCACGCCCGAGGAGTTCGTCACCCGCTACCTCGTCGAGGGGCTGCGCGCCCGCACCGTCGTGGTCGGCCACGACGTGCGGTTCGGCAAGAGCAACTCCGGCACGCTCGCCACGATGGTCGAGCTCGGGGGCCGGCACGGCTTCGAGGTCGTCGCCGTCGACGACGTCGGCCGCCTCGTGCCGCCGGGCGCCGGGGCCGGGGTGCGCTGGTCGAGCTCCGCCGCCCGCGCGCTGCTCGCCGAGGGTGACGTGGCCGGGGCCGCCGACGTGCTCGGCCGGCCGCACCGGGTGCGCGGCGTCGTCGTGCACGGCGACGCCCGCGGGCGGCAGCTCGGCTACCCCACGGCGAACCTGGGGGAGATCCGCGGCATGGTCCCGGCCGACGGCGTCTACGCCGGCCGCCTGCTGCGCCCCTCGCTGCCGGCGGACCACCCCGACGCGGTGCTGCCGGCCGCGGTGTCCGTCGGGACCAACCCGACCTTCGACGGCGTGGAGCGCCGGGTCGAGGCGTACGTGCTCGACCGCACCGACCTGGACCTGTACGACGAGGAGGTCGTGCTGGAGCTCGTCGCCCACCTGCGGCCCACGCTGCGGTTCGACGGCGTGGACCCGTTGGTGGCGCAGATGCGCCTGGACGTGGAGCGGGCGCGGGAGATCCTGGGCGCTCCCGCGGCCTGACCGTGCCGCCGCGTCGACGCTGGTAGACTGCTGGGGCCGTCAGAACGGCCGCGGACCGAGAGCGCCCGGCGGAACAGCCCCGGAGCACCGCGCAACGACACCAAGGAGAGCCATGCCGCTCGACTCTGCCACCAAGCAGCGCATCATGACCGAGTACGCGACGCACGAGGGCGACACCGGCTCGCCCGAGGTGCAGATCGCGCTCCTCTCGCAGCGCATCAAGGACCTGACCGAGCACCTCAAGACCCACAAGCACGACCACCACAGCCGCCGCGGGCTGCTGCTGCTGGTCGGCCAGCGCCGTCGTCTGCTGGGCTACCTGCAGAAGATCGACATCCAGCGCTACCGCTCGCTGATCGAGCGCCTCGGCCTGCGCCGCTGACACTCCCGACCCAGCCCGGTCCCTGCTGCAGGGGCCGGGCTGGTCTGGTGAGATAGTCCCGTATACCACCACAGCCGCGCCGGCGCTCGTCCGGTCCTCGGTAGTGGCTCCCCGAACCCCCGTGCGGCCTGCGCCGCGGCGGACGGGCCGACGGCCCGGGTGTCGGAGGGCCTCGATCGAAGACCGCCGAGGCTCGGCGCCCTCGCAGAACGGAGGGCACCCCATGGAGGGTCCCGAGATCCAGTTCGCCGAGGCCGTCATCGACAACGGCCGCTTCGGCACCCGCACCGTCCGCTTCGAGACGGGCCGCCTCGCCCGCCAGGCCGCCGGCTCCGTCGCCGCGTACCTGGACGGCGAGACCATGCTCCTGTCGGCCACCACGGCCGGCAAGCAGCCCAAGGACCAGTTCGACTTCTTCCCGCTGACGGTGGACGTCGAGGAGCGCATGTACGCCGCGGGCCGCATCCCCGGCTCGTTCTTCCGCCGCGAGGGCCGCCCCTCGACCGAGGCGATCCTCGCGTGCCGCCTCATCGACCGCCCGCTGCGCCCGCTGTTCGTCAAGGGCCTGCGCAACGAGGTCCAGGTCGTCGTGTCCGTCCTGGCCATCCACCCGGACGACGCCTACGACGTGCTCGCGATCAACGCCGCGTCGCTGTCCACGCAGATCTCCGGCCTGCCGTTCTCCGGCCCGGTCGCCGGCGTGCGCGTGGCCCTCATCGACGGCCAGTGGGTGGCGTTCCCCAAGTACTCCGACAAGGAGCGCGCGGTCTTCGAGATGGTCGTGGCCGGGCGTGTGGTCACGGCCGACGACGGCAGCACCGACGTGGCCATCGCGATGATCGAGGCCGAGGCCACGGACGACGCGTGGAAGCTCATCAAGTCCGAGGGCGCCCAGGCCCCCACGGAGGAGGTCGTCGCCGAGGGCATCGAGGCCGCCAAG
Source organism: Puerhibacterium sp. TATVAM-FAB25 (assembly GCF_046535855.1). Lineage (NCBI taxonomy): Bacteria > Bacillati > Actinomycetota > Actinomycetes > Micrococcales > Promicromonosporaceae > Puerhibacterium > Puerhibacterium sp. TATVAM-FAB25. Next base: position 62,795 of record NZ_JAXUAK010000006.1, read on the forward strand.
CCGTTCCTGCGTGCCCTGTGCGAGGCGCAGTCGGCCCTCGCCGAGCAGGCCGCCAAGGAGGTCCAGGACTTCCCGCTGTTCCCGGACTACCAGGACGACGCCTTCGCCGCCGTCGAGGGCGCCGTCGCCGCCCCGCTGCGCGAGGCCCTGGCGATCGCGGACAAGCAGGCCCGCGAGAACCGCCTCGACGAGATCAAGGCGCAGATGCTGGGCGAGCTCCAGGCCGGCTTCGACGGCCGCGAGAAGGAGCTGTCCGCCGCCTACCGCTCGCTGCAGAAGAAGCTCGTGCGCCAGCGCGTGCTCACCGACGGCGTGCGCATCGACGGCCGCGGCCTGCGCGACATCCGCACGCTCTCGGCCGAGGTCGAGGTCATCCCGCGCGTGCACGGCTCGGCGCTGTTCGAGCGCGGCGAGACCCAGATCCTGGGTGTCACCACGCTCAACATGCTGCGCATGGAGCAGCAGATCGACTCCCTGGGGCCGGTCACGCGCAAGCGCTACATGCACAACTACAACTTCCCGCCGTTCTCCACCGGCGAGACGGGCCGCGTCGGCTCGCCGAAGCGCCGCGAGATCGGCCACGGCGCCCTGGCCGAGCGCGCGCTCGTGCCGGTGCTGCCGGACCGCGAGGAGTTCCCCTACGCGATCCGCCAGGTGTCCGAGGCGCTCGGCTCCAACGGCTCGACGTCGATGGGCTCCGTCTGCGCCTCGACGCTGTCGCTGCTCAACGCCGGCGTGCCGCTCAAGGCGCCGGTCGCGGGCATCGCGATGGGCCTCATCTCCGACACCGTCGACGGTGAGACCCGCTACGCGGCGCTCACCGACATCCTCGGTGCCGAGGACGCCTTCGGTGACATGGACTTCAAGGTCGCCGGCACGCGCGACTTCGTCACCGCCATCCAGCTCGACACCAAGCTGGACGGCATCCCCGCCTCGGTCCTGGCCGGCGCGCTGACCCAGGCCCGCGACGCCCGCCTGACGATCCTCGACGTCATCGCCGAGGCCATCGACACCCCGGACGAGATGTCGCCGAACGCCCCGCGCGTCATCGCCGTCAAGGTGCCCGTGGACAAGATCGGCGAGGTCATCGGGCCCAAGGGCAAGATGATCAACCAGATCCAGGAGGAGACGGGCGCCGACATCACGATCGAGGACGACGGCACCGTCTACATCGGCGCCGTCGACGGCCCCTCGGCCGAGGCCGCGCGGGCCGCGATCAACGCGATCGCGAACCCGCACGTGCCCGAGGTCGGCGAGCGCTTCGTCGGCACCGTCGTCAAGACGACGTCGTTCGGCGCGTTCGTCTCCCTCGCCCCGGGCAAGGACGGTCTGCTGCACATCAGCCAGATCCGCAAGCTCGTGGGCGGCAAGCGCGTCGAGAACGTCGACGACGTGCTGTCCGTGGGCCAGAAGGTCCAGGTGGAGATCGGCGAGATCGACCCCCGCGGCAAGCTCTCGCTCGTCGCGGTGACCGAGGACGACGCGAAGGACGCCGACGCGGCCGACGCGATCGCCACCGAGCCGGCCGACGCCTGAGGCTGACCACCACATGACCTGGCACCTCCCGCTCGTCCCCGCGGGCGAGCCCGGTGCCGAGCTGACCGCCGGGCAGGACGGCGCGACGATCCGTCGCTCCGTCCTGCCCGGCGGCGTCCGCGTGCTCAGCGAGCACATGCCGGGCCTGCGCTCGGCGACCGTGGGCGCCTGGGTCGGCGTCGGCTCCCGGGACGAGACCGACGGGCACCACGGCTCGACGCACTTCCTCGAGCACCTGCTGTTCAAGGGCACCCGGCGCCGCTCGGCGATGGACATCGCCGAGGCCTTCGACGCCGTCGGCGGCGAGGCCAACGCGGCCACCGGCAAGGAGCACACCTGCTACTACGCGCGCGTGCTCGACACCGACCTGCCCATGGCGGTCGACGTCATCGCCGACATGGTGACCTCCGCGCGCCTCGACGAGGCCGAGCTCGAGACCGAGCGCGGCGTCATCCTCGAAGAGCTCGCCATGACCGACGACGACCCGGCGGACGTGGTCCACGAGGAGTTCGCCGCGGCCGTGCTGGGCACCCACCCGCTCGGCCGGCCAATCGGCGGCACCCCCGCGACCATCCGGTCCGTGCCCCGCGACGCCGTGTGGGAGCACTACCGGTGGCACTACCGGCCGGAGACCCTGGTCGTGGCCGCGGCCGGCGGCGTCGACCACGACACCCTGGTCGAGCAGGTGACCGGTGCCCTGCGCGCCGGGGGCTGGGACCTGTCCGAGGCGGTCGTCCCGCGCGAGCGGCGCCCCGAGGAGGTGGCCGACGACGAGGCCGCCGCGATCCCGGGCGAGGGCGTCGAGCTCTCCGTGCGCCGCCAGGTGGAGCAGGCGAACGTCATCGTCGGGTCCACGGGCCTGTCCGTCACCGACGACCGCCGCTTCGCCCTGAGCGTCCTGAGCGCCGTGCTCGGCGGCGGGATGAGCTCGCGGCTGTTCCAGGAGGTCCGCGAGCGGCGCGGCCTGGCCTACTCCACCTACTCCTTCGCGTCCGGCCACGGCGGCGTCGGCACGTTCGGCCTCTACGCCGGCTGCGCGCCGGCCAAGGTCGACGTCGTCACCGAGCTGCTGCACGCGGAGCTGGACCGCCTCGCCGACGGCGGCATCACCGACGCCGAGCTCGAGCGCTCGGTGGGGCAGCTGCAGGGCGGCCTCGTGCTCGGGCTCGAGGACTCCGGCTCGCGCATGTCCCGCCTCGGCAAGGCCGAGCTCGTCTTCGGCGAGCTGCTCAGCCTGGCCGAGTCCCTCGAGCGCATCCGCGCCGTCACCGCCGAGGACGTCCGTGAGCTCGCGGCCGAGCTGGCCGCGCGGCCGCGCTCGGTGGTGCGCGTGGGCCCGTTCGGCGACTGACCACCCACCCCAGGAGGACCACGTGACCGAGCCTGACCGCGCGCCGCACCCCGAGCCGGGCCGCGCGCCGCTGCGGGTGGCCGTGCTCGGCGCCGCCGGGCGCATGGGCGCCACCACGTGCGCCGCCGTCGAGGCGGCCGGCGACCTCGAGCTCGTCGCCCGGGTGACCCGGGACGACGACGTCGCCACCGCGGTGCGCGACGCCGGCGCGCAGGTGGCCGTCGACTTCACCGTGCCGGGGGCCACCGAGGCCAACGTGCACGCCCTGCTCGACGCCGGCGTGCACGCCGTCGTCGGCGCCACCGGCTGGACGGACGCCTCGCGCGCCCGCGTGGCCGAGCACCTGGCGCAGGCGAACGCCGGCCGCGCCGACGACGCGGGCCTCGGCGTCGTCATCGCGCCGAACTTCGGCCTCTCGGCCGTGCTCGCCATGCGCTTCGCGGCCCAGGCCGCGAGGTACTTCGAGTCCGCCGAGATCGTCGAGCTGCACCACCCCGACAAGGTGGACGCGCCGTCCGGCACGGCCCGGCACACGGCGGCGGCCATCGCCGCGGCGCGCGCCGACGCCGGCCTGGGGCCGGTGCCGGACGCCACGACGTCCGGGCACGAGGCCCGCGGGGCCGACGTCGACGGGGTGCGCGTGCACGCGGTGCGGCTGCGCGGCCTCGTCGCCCACGAGGAGGTGCTGCTGGGCAACCCCGGCGAGCAGCTCGTGATCCGCCAGGACTCGTTCGACCGCGTCTCGTTCATGCCCGGCGTGCTGCTCGCCGTGCGCTCCGTGGTCGCGCGGCCGGGACTCACGGTGGGGCTCGAGCACCTGCTGGACCTCGGATGACCGGACCGGGGCCGGGCGGACCGGGGCCGGACGGACCGGGCGCCGGGCGCGGCGGGCGCCCCGCCGGGCGCCGCCGCGTCCCCACGGCGCTCGTCGGCGCCGCGGCCGTCACGCTGCTGCTCGCGCTGTACGCGTGGCAGGTGGCCGGGCGGGGCGTCGCGATGATGCGCACCGGGCAGCCGGTGCTCGTGGCCATCGGCCTCGGCGTGCTGATCATCCCGCTGCTCGTGCTCGGCCTCATCGCCGTCGAGTACCGGCTCGCCGCGCGCGTGCAGCGGATGGCGGACACCCTGGCGGCCGCGGGGCAGCTGCCCGTCGACGACCTGCCGCGCTCCCCGGGCGGCCGCATCGACCGCTCCGCCGCCGACGCCGCGTTCGGCCCCTACCGCGAGGCCGTCGAGCGGGAGCCGGGGAGCTGGCGGGCCTGGTACCGCCTCGCGTTCGCCTACGACGCCGCGGGCGACCGCAGGCGCGCCCGGGCGGCGCTGCGCAAGGCGTCCGGGCTGTACCGCGACTGAGCGGGCGGGCCCGGCGGCGGGGCGCCGCTCAGGCAGGATCCGCGGCGTCCCGCGCCGTCGAGGCCTGCGCGGTCGACCCCTGCACCGCTCCACCGGCGTCGAGCACCGCCGTGACCTCGGCCGCGGTACCGCCGTGCGTCGGCACCCAGGTGCGCCACGTGAGCACGATCCCGACGGCGAGCAGCGCCGTCGTGAGCCAGAACGGGTAGGTGCGGTCGATGCCCGAGAGCACGCCGGAGATCCAGCCGAAGGGCGCGGCCGCCAGCATGACGACGGTGCGCTGCAGCGCCATGAGGCGCGAGCGCTCCGCGGCGTCCACGTGCAGCGCCACCAGCGACTCCGAGAGCATGAACATCATGCCGCCGCCGAACGCGTCCAGGAGCAGGCAGACGCCCAGGAACGCGTACGTGCCCGCGGTGGCCGACCCCTCGGCCGCCGGGATCACCGCCAGCAGGAGCTGGCCCAGCAGGTAGACGCCGAACCCCCACAGGGTGGGCCGCTTGAGGTCCACCGCCGTCGTCAGGCGAGGGATGAGGGTGAAGAACAGCAGCACGGAGAGCAGCGAGCGGACCATGGGGAAGATCGGCAGGACGGCGTCGGGCACGTGCAGGTGCTGGCTGACCAGCAGCTGCCAGAACGTGGCGTTGACCAGCGTCACCGCAGCCACGAGCGCCATGATGCCGAGCGAGAGCAGCGAGCCGCGCGAGCGCAGGAGCATGCCGGCCACTCCGCGGTAGCCGGACAGCAGCGACCACAGGCTCTGGCCCCGGGTGGCGGCGATGCGCAAGGCGCCCTGCCGGGTCTCGTGCGACCAGGCGTACAGCCAGACGACCTTCGCGGCCATGACCACCGCGGCGTTGACGAACAGGATGCGCACGGCCACCTCGAGGCCGAGCTGCGCGACGAGCACCGCGGCGACGGGGGCGAACAGCGCCGAGCAGTCCCCGGCCACCTTGACCAGCGAGTAGATCCGGGTGAGCTGGCCGCGCTCGGCGTCCTCGACCATGAGGGCGTCCCAGGAGTTCTGCGTCACCTGCAGGGCACCGTTGACCACGGACGCGGCGAGGAAGAACCAGAAGTCCTGCGCGAGCGCCCACAGCGCGCACGGGATCACCCAGGCGATCACGTCGAACCACGCGGTGGTGGGCCGGCGCCCGAGGCGGTCGGTGATGATCCCGCCGGCGAGGCCGAACCCCACCTGGGCGACCATGCCGACGGTGGCGACCAGACCGATCTGGGCGTCGTGCACGCCGAGGGTCAGCATGTACACCGACAGGTAGGGCAGCACCAGGGCCATCGACAGGCCCCAGAGCGGCTCCGTCCACACGCAGGCGCGCGGGTTGCCGCGCAGGCGCACGAGGGTGCGCCAGAGGGAGTCGTGGGCCACCGGCCAAGTCAACCAGAGCGGTGGCCCCGTCCGGCGGAGCCGGGCCTCAGAGGAGTGCGGACCACCGGCGCTCGACGACGCTGCGCACGCCGTCCTCGTCCATGCCGACGGCCAGGGCGCGCTCCGTGCCGTCGGGGCCGAGCCCGGCCTCGCCCAGGAAGCGCTCGCGGCCGTCGTCGCCCTCGAGCACCCAGGTGACCATCTCGTCCGCGCCGTCGGCGCGCAGCCGGTCCACGGCGGCGGCCAGCAGGCGCGACCCGTGCCCGCCCCGGCGGTGCTCGGGGTCGACCTCCAGGGCCAGCAGGGTCCCGGGGGCGACCGCGGCGAAGCCGACGACGGCAGGCCCGGCCAGCGCCACCAGGACCGCGAACCCGGGGCCCGGGGGAGCGGTGACGGCGTCCCGCCAGCGCCGGCGCACGGCGTCGGCGTCCACGAGGTCCACGACGGCGTCACCCAGCGCGCGGGCTCCTCGCCAGGCCGCGAGCTGCACCCGCGTGACGGCGTCCTCGTCGCCGGGGACGGCGGGGCGCACGGAGACGTCGGCGGTCGCGCCGTCGGAGGAGCTGAACAGGGTCACGCCGCCAACCTAGCGCCGGTCCGGACGACCTAGCCCCAGCCGAGCGCCCGCAGGCCCGCCGCCGTCGCCGCTGCCAGCACCACGACGAGCACGAACGGAGCCCGCAGCGCCAGCGCCACCGCCGCCACGGCGAGCGCCGGGAGCCGCGCGTCGACCGTCAGGCCCTGCCCGTCGCCCACGGTCTGGGTGACCACCAGCGACGCGAGCAGCGCGACGGTCACCAGCGAGGTGAGCCGTGCGACCCGCGGATCGGCCAGCCAGTGCTCCGGCACCAGGTGCCCGGCGATCTTCAGTGCCAGGCACGCCAAGGACGCCAGCACCACCGTCGCCCACAGGACGCCCGTCGTCATGCCTCCCCCTCTCGCGTCAGCACCTGCTGCACGCCCGTGGCCTCGCCCGGACCGGCGCGCCGCCCGGCCCACAGCCCGACGACGATCGCGGAGGCCGCCGCGGCCAGCACCGGCACCCCCGGCGGTACCACGGGGACGAGCGCGGCCGAGAGGACGACGGCCACCGCCGCGACCACCTGCGCCGTGCGGGACGCTAGGCGCGGCCACACCAGGCCGAGGAACGCGGCGGCGGCCGCGGCGTCGAGCCCCCACCGGCGTGGGTCGCCGAGCGCGTCGCCGGCCAGGGCGCCCGCGAGCGTGAACGCGTTCCACAGGACGAAGACGCCGAGGCCGGCCGTCCAGAACCCCACCCGGGCGGCCTGACGATCGCGCTGGGCGACGCTGACGGCCGTCGACTCGTCGATGGTCACGTGGGCGGCCGCGAGGCGCAGTGGCCCGCGGGAGCCCAGCAGCGGCGAGACCACCGCCCCGTACAGCGTGTTGCGCGTCCCGAGCAGCGCCGACGTCGCCACGGCGGCCAGCGGGGAGCCGCCGGCCGCGACCACGCCGACGAGCGCGAACTGCGAGCCGCCGGAGAACATCAGCAGGCTGAGCACCATGGTGGGGAGCACGCCGATGCCCGCCGCGACGGACAGCGCGCCGAACGAGACGCCGTACAGGCCGGTGGCCACCGCGACCGAGACACCCTGGCGGGTCGCCGCCCGGACGGCCGGGGAGGGGGTGGTGCGGGTCATCCGGCCACTGCACCACAGCCCTCGGCCGCGGCGCACGCACGTCTCAGCATGCCGGCCGCTCCCGGCGTCACAGGGCCACGTACACCGTCTCCAGGTACTCCTCGAGGCCGGCCTCCCCGCCCTCGCGGCCCAGGCCGGACTGCTTGAGCCCGCCGAACGGGGCGCTGGCGTCGGACACCAGGCCGCGGTTGATGCCGATCATCCCGGCCTCGATCTCCTCGGACAGCCGCACGGCCCGGTCCAGCGACGTCGTGTACGCGTAGGCCGCCAGCCCGTACTCGGTGTCGTTGGCCAGCTCGATCGCCTCGTCGTCGTCGCCGAACGCCACGATCGGCGCGACCGGCCCGAAGACCTCCTCGGTGACGACGCGGGCGTCCCGGTCGACGCCGGCCAGCACCGTGGGCCGGTAGAAGTAGCCCTTGCGGCCGGGCCGCTCGCCGCCGGTGAGCACCTGGGCGCCGTGGTCGGCGGCGTCCGCGACCAGCTCGTCGACCTTGTCGACGGCCTTCGGCTCGATGAGCGGGCCGAGGTCGACGCCGTCCTCGGCGCCGTGGCCCAGGCGCAGCGCCTCGAAGCGGTCGGACAGGCGACGGGAGAACTCGCGGGCCACGGACTCGTGCACGACGAACCGATTGGCCGCGACGCAGGACTGGCCGGCGTTGCGCAGCTTGGCCACCATCGCGCCCTCGACGGCGGCGTCGAGGTCGGCGTCGGCCATGACCACGAACGGCGCGTTGCCGCCGAGCTCCATCGACGCCTTGAGCACCTGACCGGCGGCCTGCTCCAGCAGGGTGCGCCCGACGGCGGTCGAGCCGGTGAACGACACCTTGCGCAGCCGGGGGTCCGCCAGCAGGGGAGAGGTCACGTCGGCCGCCCGCGCGGTGGGCACCACGTTGACCACGCCGGCGGGCAGCCCCCGGTCCTCCAGCTCGGACCGGATCACCTCGGCCACCAGCATCGTCGTCATCGGCGTCAGGTGCGCGGGCTTGATCACCACGGGGCAGCCGGCCGCGAGCGCCGGGCCGATCTTGCGCGTGGCCATCGCGATGGGGAAGTTCCACGGCGTGATGAGCAGCGCCGGGCCCACCGGGCGGCGGTGGACCAGCTGCCGGTTGCCGCCCGCGGGGGCCGTGCGGGCCAGCCCGTCGAAGCGGACGGCCTGCTCGGCGTACCAGCGCAGGAAGTCGGCGCCGTAGAGCACCTCCGCGCGGGCCTCGGTGCGGGTCTTGCCGCACTCGGCGGTGATGAGCGCGGCGATGTCGTCGGCGCGGGCGACGAGCCGCTCGTAGACCGCGCGCAACAGCTCGGAGCGCTCGCGCGGCGCGGTGGCGCGCCAGGCCGGAGCGGCCTGCGCCGCCGCGGCGAGCGCGCGGCGGCCGTCCTCCGGGGTGGCGTCGGCGACGTCGAAGAGCACCTCCTCGGTGGCCGGGTCGACCACCTCGAACGTGCGGCCCCCCGTGGCCGGCCCCCAGTGGCCGTCCACGAGCATCCCGGTCGGCAGGTGAGAGACGAGGGCGGGGGAGAGCGTCGGCGCAGTCATGGTCCGAGCATGCCCCGCGTGCTGCACGCTCGAAAGCCCGCAGCCGGTACGGTGGTGCCATGGCACTCCCCTCCACCCCGGCGCGTCCGTTCGGCGCGGTCCTCACCGCGATGATCACCCCGATGACGGCGGGCGGAGAGGTGGACCTCGAGGCGGCGCAGCGGCTGGCCGCGTGGCTCGTGGACCACGGCAACGACGGCCTCGTGCTCAACGGCACGACGGGCGAGGCGCCCACCACGCACGCGCCGGAGAAGGCCGCGCTGGTGCGAGCCGTCGTCGAGGCGGTCGGCGACCGCGCCGCCGTGCTGGCCGGTGCCGGCTCCAACGACACCGCGCACGCGGCCCGCATGGCCGAGCAGGCCGCCGAGGCCGGCGCCGACGGGCTGCTCGTCGTCGCGCCCTACTACTCCCGGCCCTCCCAGGAGGGCGTGGCCCGGCACGTCGAGACCGTCGCGGACGCCGGCGGCCTGCCGGTGATGCTCTACGACGTGCCCGGCCGCACCGGCGTGCGCATCGCGGCCGAGACCTACGAGCGCCTGGCGCGCCACCCGCGGGTCGTGGCGACGAAGGACGCCAGCGGCGACGTCGCCGCGGCGGCCGGGCTCGCCGCGCGCACGGGCCTGGCCTGGTACTCGGGCGACGACGGGCTGCTGCTGCCGTTCCTCGCGCACGGCGGCGCCGGCGTCGTGTCCGTGGCCGCCCACGCCGTGCCCGACGCCTTCGCCCAGGCGGTCGCCGCCTGGGACGCCGGCGACCACGCCCGGGCCCTCGAGGCCTTCCGCACCACGCTGCCCGCGATCGCCGCCCTCAACGGCGCCGGCTTCCAGGCCGTGATGGCCAAGGCCGCCGTCGAGGCCCTCGGCGTCGTGCCCGGCCGCGCCGTGCGCCTGCCGCTCGTCGCGGCGTCCGACGACGAGGCCGCCGCCGTGCGCGCGGGCCTCGTCGAGGCCGGCGTCCTCGCCGGCGCCCCCGTGAACTGACCCTGTACCCCCTGGCCATGGAGACCGTGTGAGCCACCCCCACCCTGAGCTGACCCCGCCCCCCGCGCTGCCCGCCGGAGGCCTGAGGATCGTCGCCCTCGGCGGCCTCGGCGAGGTCGGCCGCAACATGGCCGTCCTCGAGCACGAGGGCCGGCTGCTCGTCATCGACTGCGGCGTGCTGTTCCCGGAGGAGCACCAGCCGGGCGTCGACCTCATCCTCCCGGACTTCGACTACATCGCCGACCGCCTCGACGACATCGAGGCGATCGTGCTGACGCACGGGCACGAGGACCACATCGGCGCGGTCCCGTACCTGCTGCGCCTGCGGCGGGACATCCCGCTGGTGGGCTCGCAGCTGACGCTCGCGTTCGTCGAGGCGAAGCTCAAGGAGCACCGCATCACCCCGGTCACCCTCGCGGTGAAGGAGGGGCAGGTCGAGCGGCTCGGCGTCTTCGAGTGCGAGTTCGTCGCCGTCAACCACTCCATCCCGGACGCGCTCGCCGTGGCCGTCACCACGAAGGCCGGCACGGTGCTGCACACCGGCGACTTCAAGATGGACCAGCTGCCGCTGGACGGGCGCATCACCGACCTGCGCGCCTTCGCCCGGCTGGGGGAGAAGGGCGTCGACCTGTTCATGGTCGACTCCACCAACGCCGAGGTGCCCGGCTTCGTCACGCCCGAGGTCGAGATCGGCCCCGTGCTGGACAACGTCTTCGCCCAGGCCGAGAAGCGCATCATCGTCGCGTCGTTCTCCTCGCACGTGCACCGCGTGCAGCAGGTCCTCAACGCCGCGCACAACCACGGCCGCAAGGTCGCGCTCGTCGGCCGCTCGATGGTGCGCAACATGGCGATCGCCGCCGACCTGGGCTACTTGCAGGTGCCCGCCGGCGTGCTGATCGACCTCAAGCGCGCCCAGGACCTGCCGGACGACCGGATCGTCTACATGTCCACCGGGTCGCAGGGCGAGCCCATGGCGGCGCTGTCGCGCATGGCCAACGGCGACCACCAGGTGCGCGTCGGCGCCGGCGACACGGTGATCCTCGCGTCGTCGCTCATCCCGGGCAACGAGAACTCGGTCTTCCGCGTCATCAACGGCCTGACCCGCCTCGGCGCGCGCGTCGTGCACTCGGGCAACGCCAAGGTGCACGTGTCCGGCCACGCGAGCGCCGGCGAGCTCCTGTACTGCTACAACGTGCTCAAGCCGCGCAACGTCATGCCGGTGCACGGCGAGGTGCGCCACCTCGTGGCGAACGGCGCGCTCGCGGTGCGCACGGGCGTGCCGGCCGACCGCGTCGTGCTGGCCGAGGACGGCGTGGTCGTCGACCTGGTCGACGGCAGGGCGTCCGTCGTCGGCGCGGTGCCGTGCGGGTACGTGTACGTGGACGGCTCGTCGGTCGGCGAGATCACCGACGCCGAGCTCAAGGACCGCCGCGTGCTCGGTGAGGAGGGCTTCGTCTCCGTCTTCGCCGTGGTGGACTCCGCCACCGGCAAGGTGCTCGCGGGCCCGCAGATCCTGGCCCGCGGCATGGCCGAGGGTGACGCCGTCTTCGACCAGGTGCTGCCCGACGTCGTCAAGGCGCTCGAGGACGCGATCGCCGGGGGCGCGACCGACACCTACCAGCTGCAGCAGGTGATGCGCCGCGTCATCGGCCAGTGGGTCAGCCGCCGCCTGCGGCGCCGGCCGATGATCGTCCCGGTGGTCGTCGAGGCCTGAGACGAGCGCCGCGGCGGGCTGGACGGCCCGACCCGACCCTCACCGCGGGGCCGGTCCTCCTCCGAGGAGGGCCGGCCCCGCGCCGCGCAGGGCGGCCTCGTAGCGGGCCGCGCGCGCGGCGTCGTCGCCGGGCGTCAGCCCGGCCAGCTCCAGGCTCACCAGGCCGTGCACGAGCCCCCACAGCGCGAGCGCGGCGTCGTGCGCCCGCGCGTCGAGGGCGCCGTGGACGGCGCCGTGGACGGCTCCGTCGGCGGGGCCGCCGGACGGGCCGACGGCGGGGCCGTCGGCGCCCGTGCCCCCGTCGTGCCCCGCGGCCGCGAGGACGCGGGCGACGGCGTCGCGCAGCACCCGGAACGTGGCGTGCTCGGTCGCGGGCCCCGTCTGCCCGGCGGGTGCGACGGCGCGCTCGAACATCACGCGGTAGAAGTGCGGGCCGGCGAGCGCGCTGTCCCGGTACGCCAGGCCCAGCGCCAGCAGGTCGGCGCGCGGGTCCGCGGTGCGCGGCACCGCGGCCAGGCGGTGCCCGAACCGCCGGAAGCCCTCCGCGCTCACCGCGCCGACGAGCGCCTCGCGGGACCCGAACAGCGCGTACACCGCCGACGCGCTCGTCCCCGCGGCGGCGGCCACGCCGCGCACGGTGACGGCACCCTCGCCCGCGGCGGCGATCGCCTCGGAGGCCACCTCCAGCAGCCGGGACCGCAGGGTGTCGTCGTGCACGCGGGGACGGGCCATGCCCGCAGCCTAGACGCTTGACCAGAGTTCCGTAACGGTGTTCCATAACAGTGTTACGAAACATCGGCGCACCACGCGGAGGAGTCGTCATGCTCGAGCTGACCGAGGCCGCCCGGACCACCGCGGGCGTCGTGCTCCTGACCGTGGTGGCCATCGAGTCCGGCGGCGTGTTCCTGCTGCGGGTGGTCGGCGGCGCGGTCCCCACCACCGAGTTCCAGAAGTCCTTCTACCGGGCCGGCCACGCCCACGCCGGGGTGCTGGTGACGCTGGGCCTGGTGTGCGTGCTGCTCGCCGAGGCGACCGACCTCGGCGGCTTCGCCCGGTGGCTCGCGGCGACGGGGGTGCTGGTCGGCGCGGTCCTGCTGCCGGCCGGCTTCTTCTTCTCCGCGATGGGGCGCGGGCGCACCCGGCCCGGCCGGGCCGCCGTGCTCTTCCCGCTGGGCGGGCTGGCGGTCGCCGCCGGCGTCGTCACGCTCGGCGCGGGGCTGCTGCGCGGCTGACCCGGCGCCCGGGCCGGACCTGCTCAGCCGCCCGGCGCCCCGCGGCGGGCGCGCAGGTGGCGCACCTGCCGGGCGTGCTCGCCGGCGACCCAGGCGTCGGCGAGCCGCGGGTCGGCGACGGCCGGGCCGCCGGCCGCCTCCCGCTCGAGGGCGTCGAGGTAGGCCCGGTCGGCGGCCACGAGGTCGGCGATCGCGCCCCGTCCGCGGACCACGGGGCCGTGGCCGGGCACGAGGACCTCGACGCCGTGCTCGGCGGCGGCCGCCGCGAGCCGGTCCAGGGCCGCGCGGTGGTCGCCCACGGGGTCGGGCGGCGCGGGCCGGGCCTCGCCGTCGTGGCCGACGTCCAGCAGGGGCACCTCGCGCGGCGACAGCATGTCGCCGGCCAGCAGCACCCCGCGCACCACCAGGGCGAGGTGGCCGGGCGCGTGCGCGTCGTGGACGACGACGGCGCACCCGCCCGGCGCCGGCGCTGGCAGCTCGCGCGCCTCGGCGGGCAGCGGCGTGAGGCCGCCGAACACCTCCGGGTCGAGGGCCGGGTCCACCTCGGCGGCGTCGCGCCAGGCCCGCTGCCGGTCGGCGGCGAGCGTGGCGACCGCGGCGGGGGCGGCGAAGCGGGGCGCCGTCCCGAGCGCGCGGTGCCACAGCACGTGGTCCCAGTGCGGGTGGGTGCTGGCGCCGGCGACGACGCGCCCGCCGCGCGCCGTGACCGCCGCGGCCAGCCCCGCGAGCTCCGCGGCGGTCACGCCGGGGTCCACGACGAGCACGTCGCCGAGCACGTTCCCGGGCACGTTCCGGGGCGCGTTCCCGGGCGCGTCTCCGCCGCCGGGCACCGGGGCGACGACGACGGCGTTGGACGCCCACACCTGCGACGTCGCGACGTGCACCCCCGGCGCGACCTCGACGAGCGGGCGCGCGGGGACCGGCGGGGGCGCGGGTACGCCGGGCGGCGGGACAGGGAAGCCCGCGGGCGGGGCCGCCGGCTCGTCGGGGCGGGGCACCCGACGATCGTGCCACCGCGGCACGCGCGCCCGCGCCACCGCCGCGACGGACGTCACACCGGCCGCCCGGGCCGCGCGCCTCCCGGGCGGTGCCGGGCCGGGTGACTACGGTGGGAGGATCATGGCCACCCGTCCCCAGCGCGCCGCCTCGAGCGGCACCTCGAGCGGCACCTCGAGCGGCACCTCGAGCGGCACAGCCCGCGGCGGCTCCCGCACGTCCGGGCGCACCCCGACGCGCGTCGCCCCGGCACGCACGGCGCACCGTGCGCAGGCGACCGCCGCGCGGCCCGCCCGCACGGCGAGCCGCGCCACGGGGACGAAGGCGCCCGCCCGGTCGTCCGCCGCCTCGGCCAAGGGGCGCGGCACCGGCCGGCCGCCGGCCCGGCGTCAGGGGCACTCCTGGCCGGTGCGCGCCGTCCGCGGCCTGTGGCTGGGCGTGGCGCACGGCGTCGGGGGCGCCATCCGCACGATCTTCAGAGGAGCGAGAGACCTGGAACCCGAGCACCGTCGTGACGGCGTCGCCTTCTTCCTCGTCGCGCTGGCGATCGTCGTCGCCGCGCGCGAGTGGTGGGGGATCCCCGGCGTCTTCGGGACCGTCGTGCACGCCGTCGTCGCCGGGACCGTCGGCCTGGCCGGCGTCGCCGTCCCCGTCCTGCTGCTGTGGCTCGGCGTGCGGATCATGCGGCACCCCGAGCGCGAGCAGGCCAACTCCCGCGTCGCGATCGGCGTGACCCTGCTGGTCATGAGCGTGTGCGCGCTCGTGGCCATCGCCGAGGACCTGCCCAGCCCGCGCGACGGGTTCGCCCGGGTCCAGGATGCCGGCGGCATCGTGGGCTACCTCGTCGCCACGCCGGTGGTCACCGGCGTGACCGCCTGGGGGGCCGTGCCGCTGTTCCTGCTCCTGGGCTTCTTCGGCCTGCTCGTGGTCACGGCCACGCCCGTGCACCGGGTGCCCGACCGCCTGCGCGCCGGCTACGACCGGCTCACCGGCAACCACCACCCCGAGCCGTCGGACGACGACACGCTGCAGCTCGCCGAGGGCTTCTCCCGCCACGACGGCACCGACGAGGCGCCGCGCAAGCGCCGGCGCAAGACGAAGGCCGAGAAGGAGGCCGAGCGCGCGGCGCTCGCCCGGCCCGACGGCGGGTTCTCCGGCGACGAGGCGTTCGAGACCGCCGCCGAGGTGGAGAAGCCGGGCGCGCCCGGCCGCTCCGGGCGCGCCCGCAAGACCGCGCCGGTGCCGTCCCCGCCGACGGAGGCCGTGCCGGCCGCCCCTGCCGCCCCCGTCCCGGCGGCCTCGGAGCTCGAGGGCGCCGACCCCGAGACGGCGCCCGCCGCGTCGTCGCGCGACCTCGCGCCGACGCCGCCGCCCGCGCCGTCGGGCCGGCCCGTGCAGCCCATGCTCGAGGGCGACACGGTCTACCTCATGCCCGAGGAGGACCTGCTCGTCAAGGGCGCCCCGCACAAGACCCGCTCGGCGGCCAACGACCGCGTCGTCGAGGCGCTCACCGGGGTGTTCGAGCAGTTCGAGGTCGACGCCAAGGTCACGGGCTTCACCCGCGGCCCGACCGTCACCCGCTACGAGGTCGAGGTCGGCGCCAAGACCAAGGTCGAGAAGATCACCAACCTCTCGAACAACATCGCGTACGCGGTGGCCAGCGCGGACGTGCGCATCCTGTCGCCGATCCCGGGCAAGTCCGCGATCGGCATCGAGATCCCGAACAGCGACCGCGAGACGGTCGTGCTGGGCGACGTCCTGCGCTCCTCGGCGGCCCGGCGCACCGAGCACCCGATGGTCGTGGGCATCGGCAAGGACGTCGAGGGCGGCTACGTGGTGGCCAACCTGGCGAAGATGCCGCACATCCTCGTCGCCGGCGCCACCGGCGCGGGCAAGTCGAGCTTCATCAACTCGATGATCGTCTCGATCATGATGCGGGCGACGCCCGAGCAGGTCCGGATGATCCTGGTGGACCCCAAGCGCGTCGAGCTGACGATCTACGAGGGCATCCCGCACCTCATCACGCCGATCATCACCAACCCCAAGAAGGCCGCCGAGGCCCTCGACTGGGTGGTGCGGGAGATGGACGCCCGCTACGACGACCTGGCGGCGTTCGGGTTCAAGCACGTCGACGACTTCAACGCCGCGGTGCGGGCCGGCAAGGTCAAGCCGCTGCCGGGCTCGGAGCGCAAGATCGCGCCGTACCCGTACCTGCTCGTGGTCGTCGACGAGCTCGCCGACCTCATGATGGTGGCGCCGCGCGACGTCGAGGCGTCCATCCAGCGCATCACCCAGCTCGCGCGCGCCGCCGGCATCCACCTGGTGCTGGCCACGCAGCGCCCGTCGGTCGACGTCGTCACCGGCCTGATCAAGGCGAACGTGCCCTCGCGCCTGGCGTTCGCGACGTCGTCGCTCGCCGACTCCCGCGTCGTGCTCGACCAGCCCGGCGCGGAGAAGCTCATCGGCCAGGGTGACGCGCTGTTCCTGCCGATGGGCGCGGCCAAGCCGATGCGCGTCCAGGGCGCCTGGGTCAGCGAGTCGGAGGTGCACCAGGTCGTCGAGCACGTCAAGGAGCAGCTCAAGCCGGTCTACCGCGAGGACGTCACCGCGCCGGCGGCGGCGAAGAAGCAGGTCGACGACGACATCGGCGACGACCTCGACCTGCTGCTGCAGGCCGCCGAGCTCGTGGTCACCACGCAGTTCGGCTCGACGTCGATGCTGCAGCGCAAGCTGCGCGTCGGCTTCGCCAAGGCCGGCCGGCTCATGGACCTGCTGGAGTCGCGCGAGATCGTCGGTCCGTCCGAGGGCTCCAAGGCCCGCGAGGTGCTCGTCCAGCCGGACGACCTGCCCGCGGCGCTCGCGCTCATCCGCGGCGAGACCCCGCCGCCGGCCGAGCAGGACGACGCGGTCGCGGCCGGCGGCGGCGCCCACGACTACTCCGACGGCGTGGACGGCCACCTGCCGCCCGTGGCGAAGGACTACCACGACGGGGCCGACGAGGCCGAGAGCTGGCGCTGACCGCAGGCCCGGTGGCTCAGGACCGCGGCACCACGACCGGTCCCGGGCCGCTCGGCGCCGGCGGCGCGGTGCGCTCCGGGGCGGCCGGTCCGACGGCGGTCCGGACGCGGTCGTGCCGCACGCGCAGCTCGTCCGGTCCGAGCGTGCCGGCGGCCGACCCGTCGCCGCCGCTGAGGACCCGCAGCCGGTGGCCCGCCTCGCGGTCGACGGTGGTGGCCGCCCAGCCCACGGCCGCCACCTGCGGGGCCTGCGCGCCCTGCCAGCGGAGGTCCGCGACGAGCAGCACGCCGTCGGAGGTGGCGGCGGCGCAGCAGGCGTCGTCCTGGTTCGACAGGTGGTTGCCCAGGCCGTAGGCCACCCACATGCCGGTCCCGCCCGGGCCGCCGGGCAGCCGTTCGACCGGCTGCGGCACGTGGGCGTGGTGGCCGATCACCAGGTCGACCTGGCCGGACTCCGCGAGGGCGGTGGCCACCCGGCGCTGGGCCGCGGTCGGCTCCGCCGTGTACTCGGTCCCGGCGTGCACGCTGACGACGACGACGTCCGCGCCGTCCGCGCGGGCGTCGCGGGCGGCGGCCACGAGCGCGTCGACGTCGAGCTGCTGGACGGCCCACGGGGCGTCGGCGGGCGGCGTGAACCCGTTGAGCTGCTCGGTGGCCGACAGGTGGGCCACCCGCACCGTCCGGCCGCCGCGCTGCAGGTCGTAGCGCTGCACGGCCGCCGCCTCCGCGGCGTCACGTGCCGTGCCCGCGTGCCCCAGGCCTGCGGCGTCGAACGCGTCGAGCGTAGCCACCACGCCGGCCAGGCCACGGTCGAGCGTGTGGTTGGACGCGGTCGAGCAGCCGTCCCAGCCCTGCTCGGCGAGGTCGCGGACGATCTCGCCCGGCGCGCCGAACACCGGGTAGCCGGACGGCGCCTCGCCCGGGGGCGCCAGCGGCACCTCCAGGTGGCACAGCGCCAGGTCGGCCCCGCCCACCCACGCGTCGGTGCCGGCGAGCAGGGGGGAGTAGTCGGTGCCCGCCGCCGTGGTCGCCGAGTCGTTGACCGGCCCGTGCAGCAGCACGTCCCCGGCCGCCAGCAGGGTCAGCACCTGTGCGGGCGCGGGCGCCGGCGGCACCTGCCGCTGCGCCGCCACGGCCGCGGGCACGGTGACCGGTGTCGGCGGCTCCGCCGTCTCGGCGCGCCAGCGGCCGAGGCCCGCGCCGGCGGCCACGCCGAGGCCGGCGGCGACGGCGAGCACGGCGACCGCGGCGACCGTCCGGCGTCGTCGCCGGGCCACGGCGCGGCGCCGTCGCCAGCCGCCCTCGGGGGAGCTCATGGCGCCACCGTAGGGCCGGCGGGCCTGTTCCGGGGACGTGCTCCGGCGCCGCGTCGCGGACGCTTCCGTGCGGCGCGTCCGATTTCACCCTCTAGGCTGGACGCGTGGTCGACGCAGCCCCCTCCCCGTGGAACGCCGCGAACGCGGTGACGATCGCGCGCATCGCGCTCGTCCCGTTGTTCGCCTGGGCGCTCCTCGTCGACGGAGGGCAGACGGTGGAGTGGCGCCTGGTCGCCACCGGGATCTTCGTGCTCGCCGCGGCGAGCGACCGCCTGGACGGGTACCTGGCGCGCAGCCGGGGCCTGGTGACCGACCTCGGCAAGCTGCTCGACCCCATCGCGGACAAGGCGCTCATCGGCACCGCGCTCGTGCTGCTGTGGTGGCCGCTCGGCGAGCTGCCCTGGTGGGTGCCGGTGGTGATCCTGGCGCGCGAGCTCGGCATCACGGTGATGCGGATGGCGGTGCTCAAGTACGCGGTCATGCCGGCGTCGCGCGGCGGCAAGCTCAAGACGGTGCTGCAGTCGGTGGCCGTCACGCTGTTCCTGCTGCCCCTGGAGCACCTGCCGGGCTTCGTCGGGGTGGTGGCCTGGGTGGTGCTCGCGGCGGCGATCGCCGTCACGGTCGTCACGGGCGTGGAGTACGCGGTCCAGGGTTGGCGGCTGCGCCGCGAGGCGCGGCGCGCCGCGCGGCTCGCGTGAGCGACGGCGCCACGGAGGCCGGCGCCACGGGAGCCTGCGCGGGGCCGGGCACGTCGGCGGCCCGGCAGGTCCTGGCCGCCGCGGCCGCCCGCGGGCTGACCCTCGGCGTGGCCGAGTCGCTCACCGGGGGCCTCGTCGTCGCCGCGCTGGTGGGCGTGCCCGGGGCGTCGGCGGTGCTGCGCGGCGGCGTCGTCGCCTACGCGACCGACCTCAAGGCGGCGCTGCTCGGCGTCGACGCCGACCTGCTCGCCGCGCGTGGCGCCGTGGACCCCGACGTCGCCGCGCAGATGGCGCTCGGCGTGCGGCGGGTGACCGGCGCCGACGTCGGCCTGGCGACCACCGGCGTCGCCGGTCCCGACCCCCAGGACGGGCACCCGCCGGGGCTCGTCTACGTCGCGGTGGCGGCGCCGCGGCCGGGCGCCGAGGTCGAGGTGCGCCGGCTCGACCTGAGGGGCGCCCGGCCCGCCGTGCGGGCCGGGGCCGTCGCGGCCGTGCTGGGGCTCGCGGTGGAGGTGCTGTGACGAGCACGTGCCCGGGCTGGCGTGCGCCCGCGGCCCGTGGGAGGTTCGAAGGGTGGTCCACCGGTGAGGACGGTCACGGCCGGGTATCGGCGGGAACAAGCATTCGCACGCACGCGTTCAACGAAGCGTGATCACCACCAGGCCCACGGGACGACCCCAGGTGCGTCCGAGCCGACAGGACGCGGCGCGCGCAGGGTACGGTAGGGCAACCCCCGATCACGGGGGACGCAAGTCAGCAAGGACGAGGCCGGCGACGGCGCACGATGTCCGGCCCGCAGAGCCGGACGCAGGAAGGGGGCGCGAGATGGTCGTTCTTCGACGCGAGATCGGCGACGTGCTGCGCGACGCGCGGCAGCGTCAGGGGCGCACCCTGCGTGAGGTCTCCTCGGCCGCCCGGGTCTCGTTGGGCTACCTCAGCGAGGTCGAGCGGGGCCAGAAGGAGGCGTCCTCGGAGCTGCTCGCCTCGATCTGCGAGGCGCTGGACGTGCCGATGTCGCTGGTGCTGCGCGAGGTCAGCGACCGCATCGCGGTCGCCGAGGGCCTCGCGATCCCCGACACGATCCCAGCCGACTTCGTCGCCGGGCTCCTGGCCCGCGGCGGCGAGGCGCGGCCCTGGTCGGGCCGCGGCGCCACGACGGAGGACCCGGAGCTGCAGCCGGTCGGCTGACCCGCAGCACCGCCACGCACGACGGGCGTCCCACCTCGCGGTGGGGCGCCCGTCGCCGTCGCGGCGGTGCCTGCGGTCGGGACCAGGGCCGCGCACCTCGGGCGGCGACCCGCACGCCGTGATCCAGGCCGCGACCTCAGGCCGCGGGCCCGGCCTGGCACACCGGGCACCAGTAGATCGCGCGCTCTCCGGCGTCCGGGCGCACCCCCGGGCCGGCGGTGCTGCCGAGCGCGATGGGCGTGCCGCAGCGCCGGCACGGCTTGTGGTGCCGCCCGTGGACGGCGGGCTCGACCGACCCGAGCCCCGAGCGGCGGCCCACGAGCACCGACCGGCCGATGAGCCGGCGCGCCGCCAGCAGCAGCGCGCGGCGCCCGTCCTCCGGCAGGTCTCCCGCGGGCAGCCACGGCCACAGCCGCTGCGCGAACAGGGACTCGGCCGTCCAGATCGTGCCGAGCCCCGCCACGGTGCGCTGGTCGAGCAGCGCGGCGCACAGCGGCCGCCGCGGGTCGGCGGCGAGCCGGGCGGCGGCCTCGTCGAGCCGCTCGGGGAAGTCGTCGGCCAGCACGTCCGGGCCCAGGTGGCCCAGCAGGCGCGGCTCGTCCCGGGTGCGCAGCACGTCGAGCATGCCGAGGTGCCAGCCCAGGCAGGTCCAGCGCTCCGTGGCGAGCACCGCGCGCACCGCGGCCGAGCGCCCCGAGGCCGCCGGGGTGCCCGTGCGGTGCACGCGCCAGTACCCCTCCATGCGCTGGTGGGCGTGCACGGTGCGGCCGTCGTCGAACCGCAGGAGCAGGTGCTTGCCGTACGCCACGGACTCGCGCAGCGTCGCCCCGACGAGGTCGACGCCCGCCGCCGACGGCCAGCGCAGCTCCGCTCGCACCAGCGGCACGCCGCGCAGGGCGGCGTCGAGCCGCTCGGCGGTCAGGCGGAGCACGTCTCCCTCGGGCACCTGAGCAGCCTAGGCTCTCGCGACCCGCGGGGAGCGCCGGACCGGTCTGCACAGGATCTCCCGAGAACCCGACCGAGCGCCGCCTGCGCTGCACCGTCGTGCGCCGCACGATGCCCCTAGGGTCGAGCCGTGGCCGAGAACCTGACCTCGCAGATCGCCGACTGGGCGGTGCACCTGATGGAGACCCTCGGCGCGCCGGGGGCGGGCGTCGCCGTGGCGCTCGAGAACATCTTCCCGCCCCTGCCGAGCGAGGTGATCCTGCCGCTGGCCGGGTTCACCGCCTCGCAGGGCAGCCTGGAGCTCGTGCCGGTCCTGATCTGGACCACCGTCGGGTCCGTCGTCGGCGCCCTCGCGCTCTACACGCTCGGCGCGGTGCTCGGCCGCGACCGGCTGCGCCGCCTGGTGGCCAAGGTGCGGTTCGTGCCGCTGGAGGACGTGGACAAGGCAGAGGCGTGGTTCGACCGGCACGGTGACAAGGCGGTGCTGATCGGCCGGCTCGTGCCGATCGTGCGGTCGCTGGTGTCGATCCCGGCGGGCGTGGAGCGCATGCGGCTGGGCCGCTTCCTGCTGCTGACCCTGATCGGCAGCGGGGTGTGGAACACGGTGCTGGTCGGGGCCGGGTACCTGCTGGGCGACCAGTGGCACCGGATCGAGGCGTGGGTCGGCACCTTCCAGTCCGTGGTGATCGTGCTGGCCGCCGCGGCGGTCGCCTGGTGGGTGGTGAGCCTGGTGCGCCGCCGCCGCGCCCGGGGCCGCGCCGACGCCGACGACGCCGGAGCCGACGAGGCCCGGACCGCGGACGCCCGGACCGCGGACGCCCGGACCGCGGACGCCCGGACTGCGGACGCCCGGGCCGGCGACGGCCGCGAGGCCGGGCGCCCCGGGGTCAGGCCGCGGGCCGCAGACCCCGAGGCGTGACGGCGAACCCCGCGTCGAGCAGCGCCGCGGCGGCCGGGGTCCGGTCCCGCGCGGCCGTGAGCGCCGCGACCCCGTCCACCCGCTGCACCGTGACCCGGCCCAGCCGGCCCGCGCGCGTGGCGGCGGCGAGCGCCGCTGCCGCGGCAGCGAGCCGTGCCGGGTCGCCGCCGTCGCCGCGGCCGAACGACAGGACCGTGCGCCCGCCGCGCTCCACGAAGAGGGCGAGCTCGCCGTCGACGAGCACCACCACGGCGCCGGCCTTGCGGCCCGGGCGGTGGGCGGAGGCGCCGTCGCCGTCGGCCGCCTCCGGTCCCGTGACGGCGGAGCTGGGCGGCCAGGCGAGCGCCGCCCCGTAGGGGTTCGCCGGGTCGGTGGCGGCGAGCAGCACCGCGCCCGGCTCGGCGCGGCGGGTCGTGCCCGCGCCGGCGCCGGCGTCGTCCACGAGCGCCTCGAGGGCGCGGGACCGGTCGGCGGCGTCCGTGCGCACCTGGTCGACGGCGCCGGGGACGGCGAACTGCGAGCCGCCGAGCCCCTCGACGAAGTAGCCGC
Source organism: Puerhibacterium sp. TATVAM-FAB25 (assembly GCF_046535855.1). NCBI lineage: Bacteria > Bacillati > Actinomycetota > Actinomycetes > Micrococcales > Promicromonosporaceae > Puerhibacterium > Puerhibacterium sp. TATVAM-FAB25. The sequence continues at coordinate 85,177 of NZ_JAXUAK010000006.1, forward strand.
GGCGCACGGCGCCGCGCTCCTCGAGCTCGGTGAGCACCCGGTAGACCGCGCGGAACTCGGGCGTCACGCCCTCCGACGGCGCCACGGCGCGGGTCAGCACCCCGTGCCGGTCGAGCAGCACCTGCGTCAGGGCGTGCGCCCGCACCGTGGGGTCCTGCTCCACGGCGGGCAGGGCCGACCACCGGCCGCCGCCGGTGCGCGGCACCACCGCTGCCGACGTCGGGCGCACCAGCCCGAACCGCGAGGGGCGCACGGGCCGGGCCCGGCCCGGGGCGGCCGGGGCGCGGTGCGCGCCGCCGCCCTGGCGGCCGGAGCCGCCCAGTGCCTCGCGCAGCGGGCCCAGCCGGTCGTTGGTCACCCACCCGGCCCACACCAGGTCCCACAGCGCCTCGAGCGTGGCGGCCTGAGACGCCCCGGCCACCTCGGCGAGCCGCGGCAGGAAGTAGCCGCCGGAGCCGGTGAGCAGGTCGAGCACGGCGCGGTGCAGGTCGCTGTCGAGCGGGGCGCCCTCCTCGACGGGGTCGGGGCGTCGCAGCGTCAGCGGCGCGCCGTCGGCCAGGTGCAGGCTGACCATGCCGTCGCCGCCGCCCGACCCGGGCAGCCGCCCGTGGCCGCACCACAGCACCTCGCCGGCCGTGGTGAGCTCGTCGAGCAGGGCGGGGGAGTAGTCCGTCACGCGCGCGGGCAGCACGAGCGTCTCGAGGGCCGAGGCGGGCACCGCCGCGCCGGCGAGCTGCTCGACCGCGCGCAGCAGCCCGTCGGTGCCGCGCAGCGTTGCGCCGGCCGAGCCGGTCCCGCCCACGCGCACGCCGATGCCGTGCCAGCGCGGCAGGAACACCCCGAGGGCCTGCGGCTCCACCGGCTCGACCTCGGCGCGCAGCGCCGCGAGGGACCGGCGCCGCAGCGTGCGCAGCACCTCGGGGTCGCACCACTCGTCGCCCGTGCCGCCCAGCGACGACGGGCGCAGCGCGCCGCGCACCACCGCCCCGACGGCGTCGAGCCGGGCGAGGGCCTGCTGCACGACCGCGATGCCGAGGCCGAACCGGCGCGCGACGTCCGCGGCGGCGAACGGCCCGTGCGTCCGGGCGTGCCGGCGCACGAGGTCGCCGAGCGGGTCGGCGACCGGCTCGGTGAACGTCTCCGGGATGCCGACCGGCAGGGCCACGCCCAGCGCGTCCCGCAGCCGGCCCGCGTCCTCGACGACGGCCCACTGCTCGGGGTCGGCGGCCTGCGGCCCGCCGACCCGCACGCGGATCACCCGGCGGCCCCGCTCGAGGTCGGACAGCCAGCCCGCGACCTCCCCGCGCGAGCCCTCGCGGGTGCGGGCCTGCAGCGCGGCGAGCGGGTGCGGCCCGGTGCGCCGCAGCACGTCCCACAGGCCCTCGGCGTCCTTGGCCTGGCGGGTCTCGGCCAGCGCCTGCAGCTCGGCCTCGGTGCGCTCCACGGCGCCAGGGTCGAGCAGGTCGGCCAGGGGGGTGGCGCCCTGCTCGCCGAGCAGCTCGGCCAGCAGGTCCGGGTCGAGCGACAGCGCGGCGGCGCGCCGCTCGGCCAGCGGCGCGTCGCCGTCGTAGAGGAACTGCGCCGTGTAGCCGAACAGCAGGGCCTGGGCGAACGGTGACGGGGAGGGCGTCGTCACCTCGACCAGGCGCACGCGCCCGGCGGCGACGTCGGCCATGAGGCCGGACAGCGCCGCGACGTCGAAGTCGTCCTGGAGGCACTCGCGCGCCGCCTCGAGCGTGATGGGGAAGTCGGGGAACTGCGCGGCCACCTGGAGCAGCTGCGCGGCGCGCTGGCGCTGCTGCCACAGCGGCTGGCGCCGGTCGGGCCGGCGGCGCGGCAGCAGGAGCGCGCGGGCGGCCGCCTCGCGGAACCGGGCCGCGAACAGCACGGATGAGCCGAGCTCGTCGCGCACCGCGGCGAGCACCTCGTCCGGCTCGAGCAGGAGGTCCTCGGCGGTGACCGACGGCGCGTCGGCGGACCGGCCGTCGCCGTCCGCGCCGACCCGCTGCCCGCGGGCGGGCAGCCGCCCGTCCCACCCGGCGTCCCAGCCGCCCGGGTCCGGCAGCCGCAGCACGATCCCGTCGTCGGCGTGCATCGCCGCCACGTCGAGCCCGTACCGGTCGCGCAGGCGGGCGGCGACCACGAGCGCCCACGGCGCGTGCACGGGGGCGCCGAACGGCGAGTGGACCACCACGCGCCAGTCGCCGAGCTCGTCGCGGAAGCGCTCGACGACGATCGTGCGGTCGTCGGGGACGCGGCCCGTCGCCGCGCGCTGCTCGCGCAGGTACGCCGCCAGGTTGTCGGCCGCCCAGTCGTCGAGGCCCTCGTCCTGCAGCCGAGCGCGGGCGGCGTCGGGGTCCGCGGCGAGCAGCGCGTCGGTGGTGCGCACGAACTCGCCGACGGCACGGCCCAGCTCGACGGGGCGGCCGGGGGAGTCGCCCTTCCAGAACGGCAGCCGGCCGGGCAGGCCCGGCGCCGGGGACACGAGCACGCGGTCGGGGGTGATCTCCTCGATCCGCCACGTGGACGAGCCGAGCGTGAACGTGTCGCCCACCCGGGACTCGTAGACCATCTCCTCGTCGAGCTCGCCGACGCGCTTGCCGCCGCGCTGGCCCTCGCCCTCCGCGCCCACGAGGTAGACGCCGTACAGGCCGCGGTCGGGGATGGTGCCGCCGCTCGTGGCCGCCAGGCGCAGGGCGCCGGGCCGCCCGGACAGCCGGCCGGTGGCGCGGTCCCACACGATGCGCGCGCGCAGCTCGCCGAAGTCCTCGCTCGGGTAACGCCCGGCGAGCATGTCGAGCACGGCCCGCCACGTCGCGTCGCCGAGGCCGGCGTACGGGTGCGCCCGGCGGAACAGGGCCAGCAGCGCGTCGGCGTCCCAGTCCTCGGTCGCGAGCGCCGCGACGACCTGCTGGGCGAGCACGTCCAGGGGGTTGGTCGGCACGTGCAGCGACTCGATCTGCCCCTCGCGCATGCGGCGGGTCACCACGGTGGCCGGCACGAGGTCGCCGCGGAAGGTGGGGAAGACGACCCCGTGCGACACCGCGCCCACCTGGTGGCCCGCGCGCCCGATGCGCTGCAGGCCGCTCGCGACCGACGGGGGAGCGCCCACCTGCACGACGAGGTCCACGGCGCCCATGTCGATGCCCAGCTCCAGGGAGCTGGTGGCCACGACGGCGGGCAGGCGCCCCTCCTTGAGCTCGGTCTCGGTGCGGGTGCGCTGGGCGCGGCTCATCGACCCGTGGTGGGCGCGGGCCAGCACGAGGGCGCCGTCGCCGTCGCCACCGCCGTCACGGCCGTCGCCGTCGCCACCGCCGCCGGGACCGGGGGCCCCGTCGTCGGGCGCGCCGCGCGCCGCGGCGGCGCTCGCGAGCGCCGCGGGCAGCGCCGCCGCGGTGCCCGACTGGCCCGGCGCCTGCGCCGCCCACTCCCGGCCCGGGTCCGCGACCGCGAGGCCGAGGCGCTGCGCCCACGTCTCGTTCATGCGCGCGGTGAGGCGCTCGGCGCTGCGCCGGGAGTTGGCGAACACCAGCGTCGAGCGGTGCGCCGCGACCAGGTCGACCACCCGCTCCTCGACGTGCGGCCACACCGACGCGCGGCGCAGCGGGGACGTCGCGTCGCCGGTGAGGTCCGGCACGCCCGGCACGCCGACCGGGTCGCGGCCCCCGACGCCGTCGTCGGGGCCGCTGCGGGAGACCGCGGCGTCCAGGTCGGCGAGGTCGGGCACCGGCACGACGACGTCGATGTCCCAGCGCTTCTCGGCCGGCGGCTGGACGACGACGACCTCGCGCCCGCCCTCGGCCGCGGGCCGGTGGCCGCCGAGGAAGGACGCGACCTCCTCCACCGGGCGCACCGTCGCCGAGAGGCCCACGCGCTGGGCGGGCCGCTCCAGCAGGGCGTCGAGCCGCTCGAGCGTCAGCGCCAGGTGCGCGCCGCGCTTGGTGCCGGCGACGGCGTGGATCTCGTCGACGATGACCGTCTCGACCCCGAGCAGACCCGCGCGCGCCTGCGAGGTGAGCACCAGGAAGAGGGACTCCGGCGTGGTGACCAGCACGTCCGGTGGCCGCGTGGCGAACGACCGGCGCTCGGCGGCGGGGGTGTCGCCGGTGCGCATGCCCACCGTGACCTCGGGCGTCTCGAGCCCGAGGCGCACGGCGGCCTGGCGGATGCCGGTGAGCGGCGAGCGCAGGTTGCGCTGCACGTCCGCCGCCAGCGCCTTGAGCGGCGAGACGTACAGCACCCGGCAGCGGCGCGAGCGGTCCTCGGGCACCGGCTCGTGGTGCAGCCGGTCGATCGCCCACAGGAAGGCCGCCAGCGTCTTGCCCGAGCCGGTCGGGGCCACCACCAGCGCGTGCCGGTCCGCCGCGACCGCGTCCCACGCCCCCACCTGGGCCGAGGTCGGCCCCTCGAACGCGCCGCGGAACCACTCGCGCGTCGCGGGGCCGAACCGGGCGAGCGGGTCGGGCGCAGCGCCCTGGCCGTCACCGGGCACTCCGTCGGGCACTCCGTCGGGCACTCCGTCAGGCGCTGCGTCAGGCGCTGCGTCGGGCGTGGTCACCCGGCCATTCTGCCGCCGACCACCGACAGGCGCGGGGTGGCCGGCGAGCGGAGCACCCCGGTCCGGGGGCGTGCCACCGGGCCGGCGTCGGGACGGTGTCGCGACGACGCCGGTGCCGCGCCGGTGCCGGGCCGCCTTGACCGTCGTGCGAGGCTGGGCACGTGCGTGAGCGGGAGTTCTGGCAGCTCGTCGACGAGGTCTTCGGACCGGCGTACGGGCGGTCGCTCGTGCGCGAGCAGGTGCTGCCCCGGCTCGGTGACCGCACGCCGGTGCAGGCGCTCGAGGCGGGCCTGCAGCCCCGCGACGTCTGGCACGCGCTGTGCGACGCCCTCGACGTGCCCGACTCCCGGCGCTGGGGCCGCGGCGCCGAGCGCCAGGCGCCCCCGCCCAGCCGCTGAGCCGCACCGCCGCCGGCCGCGGGCACGGGGCCGCCCACGAGACCTTCCTCCCCTGGTGCCGTCGCGAGCCGCGACGGCCACCCGGTGTGCGGTGCGACACACCTGACAGGGGCCTGTCTTTCGAACACGCGTTCGGCTAGAGTGGTGCACAGGCACGGGTTCTGGAACCTCGTCGACAGGCGGGGGCCGGAGGAGGCGCTCGTGTCGGTGGCTGCGCATACGGTCGAGACCGATGAGCACGCAGGCACAGAAGCCGGCGCGGACCCGCCGCGCCCCGAACGCAAAGGTGACCGACATGCCCGCACCGGCAGACCGCGACAAGGCCCTCGAGGCCGCGCTCGCCCAGATCGACCGCAGCTTCGGCAAGGGCTCGGTCATGCGCCTCGGCGACGAGACCCGCGCTCCCGTCGAGGTGATCCCCACCGGCTCCATCGCGCTGGACGTCGCCCTCGGCATCGGTGGCCTGCCGCGCGGCCGCATCATCGAGGTCTACGGCCCCGAGTCCTCCGGCAAGACGACGGTGGCGCTGCACGCGGTCGCCAGCGCGCAGCGCGCGGGCGGCATCGCGGCGTTCATCGACGCCGAGCACGCGCTCGACCCCGAGTACGCCAAGAAGCTGGGCGTCGACACCGACGCGCTCCTGGTCTCCCAGCCGGACACCGGCGAGCAGGCGCTCGAGATCGCGGACATGCTGATCCGCTCCGGCGCCCTGGACATCATCGTCATCGACTCGGTCGCGGCGCTCGTGCCCAAGGCCGAGATCGAGGGCGAGATGGGCGACAGCCACGTGGGTCTGCAGGCCCGCCTCATGTCCCAGGCGCTGCGCAAGATCACCGGTGCGCTCAACGCCTCGGGCACCACCGCGATCTTCATCAACCAGCTGCGCGAGAAGATCGGCGTCTTCTTCGGCTCCCCGGAGACGACGACGGGTGGCAAGGCGCTGAAGTTCTACGCCTCGGTGCGCATGGACATCCGCCGCATCGAGACGCTCAAGGAGGGCACGGACGCGGTCGGCAACCGCACGCGCGTCAAGGTCGTCAAGAACAAGATGGCCCCGCCGTTCAAGCAGGCGGAGTTCGACATCCTCTACGGCGTCGGCATCTCCCGCGAGGGCGGCCTCATCGACATGGGCGTGGAGCACGGCCTCGTGCGCAAGTCCGGCTCGTGGTTCACCTACGAGGGCGACCAGCTCGGCCAGGGCAAGGAGAACGCCCGCAAGTTCCTGCGCGACAACCCCGACCTCGCCAACGAGATCGAGAAGCGCATCAAGGAGAAGCTCGGCGTGGGCGCGCGGGTCGACGCGCCCGCCGACGAGGTCGCGGCCGGTGCCGCGGCACCCGTCGACGCCGCGCCCGTGCCGGTCGGTGCGGGCGCCGGCAAGGGCAAGAAGGCGCCGTTCTGACGGACGGGCGCACGATGACGGACGAGCCCTTCGGGCCGGACGAGCAGGACGGCCGGGGCGGTCGCGGCGTGGGGAAGCGTCGCGGCCGCCCCGGCCGTCGTGGTGAGAGCCGTCGTGGCGGTGGCGATGGCGGTGGCGGTGGCGACGGCGAGCGCGGTCGGCGCGCTCCTCGCGCCCCGCGTCGCACGGTCGCCGAGCGGCTCGAGGCCGGCGAGATCGGCCTGGAGGAGGCGGCGGAGCTCGCGCGCGAGACCCTGCTGCGCATCCTCACCGCGGCGCCCAAGAGCCGCCACGAGCTCGAGCAGTCGCTGGCCCGCAAGGGGTACCCCGAGCACGTCGTCGGCCCGCTGCTCGACCGGTTCGACGAGGTGGGCCTCGTCGACGACACCGGCTACGCGCACCTCATCGTGCGCACCCGGCACGCCGAGCGGGGCCTCGCCCGCCGGGCCATCGCCGTCGAGCTGCGCCGGCGCGGCATCGACGACGACACCGCCGCCGAGGCGCTGGAGCAGGTGGAGCCCGACGACGAGCGCGCTACGGCCGCGGCGCTCGCCCACCGGCTCGTCGCGCGCACGCGCGGCCTCGACCGGGACGTGCGGGTGCGCCGCGCCGCGGCCGCGCTCGCCCGCAAGGGCTACGGCGCCGGCGTCGCGTTCGCGGCGGTGCGCGAGGCGCTGTCGGCCGAGGGGGAGGACACCGAGGACCTCGCCGACCTGGAATGAGCCTCGCGGCGGCGGAAGAACGGCCGCGCGGCGGCGGCCGCACGGACGACGAGGGCCTCCGACCGGAACCGGTCGGAGGCCCTCGTGCTTGCGCGGAGCGGGTCGCTCAGGTCTGGCCGATACCGGCGCCGGCGACCGGGCCGGGGCCGATGCCGGCGACCGGGCCGGGGCCGATGCCCGGACCCTCGTCCGTGGTGCCGGAGGTGCGGCTGGACAGCCGCCGCGCCAGCAGGTGGGCGACCCCGGAGAGCACCCAGTTGAGCGCGATGAACAGCACCGCGGCCACGAACAGCGTCTGCAGCGGGTTGCCGGAGCCCGCCTGCAGCACCTGCGCCGAGCGCAGCAGCTCGGCGTAAGCGATCAGCTGGCCCAGCGCCGAGTCCTTGAGCACGACGACGAGCTGGGAGACCAGCGCGGGCAGCATCGCGATGAGCGCCTGCGGCAGCTGCACCGAGCGCAGCGTCTGGCCCTGGGTCAGGCCGATGGACAGGCCCGCCTCGCCCTGGCCCTTCGGCAGGTTGTTCACGCCCGAGCGCACCAGCTCGGCGATGACCGACCCGTTGTAGAGCACGAGGGCGACGACCACGGCCGCGAACGCCGGCTCGGCCACCAGGCCCTCGAAGAAGAATCCGAAGAGGGCGTTGAAGAACACCATCATCAGCAGCACGGGCACGGCGCGGAAGAACTCCACGACCACCGAGGAGACCCATCGCACGGGGCGCAGGTGCGACAGGCGGCCCATGCCGAACACGAGGCCGAAGACGACCGCGCCGACGGTCGCGAAGGCGGCCGCGCGCAGCGTGTTGACCAGGCCGGGGATGTAGTAGAACTGCCAGGCGCGCGCGTCCAGGGCCGGGCCCCACAGCGCGGCCGAGAACTGGCCCTTGTCGTAGAGCACGAACGCGACCCAGGCCAGCAGCGCCACCACCACCAGGGCGCCGACGACGTTGCCGACGGCCTGCCGGCGCCGGCCGCGCGGGCCGGGGGCGTCGAAGAGGACCGAGGAGCTCATCGCTTCACCGCCAGACGGTTGGACAGCGAGGTGGTCAGCACGCCGATGGGGATCACCAGGATCACGTAGCCGATCGCGAAGGTCGCGAAGATCTCCCAGATGTAGTTCGGCTGGAACTCGATCATCGTCTTCATGAGGCTGGACGTCTCCCAGGTGACCGACGCGGCGGCCGCGACGGTGGAGTTCTTCAGCAGCGCGATGAGCGTGTTGCCCAGCGGGGCGACTGCGCCGCGGAACGCCTGCGGCAGGATGACCAGCCACGCCGCGGACAGGAACGGCAGGCCGATCGCGCGCGCCGCCTCCGCCTGGCCCACGGGCACGGTGTTGACGCCCGACCGGATCGCCTCGCAGACGAACGCGGCGTGGTACACCCCGAGGCCCACCACGGCCAGCCAGAAGAAGTTCCACTGGAAGCTCGGGGACAGGTTGACGCCCAGCTGCGTCCACACCGCCAGGACCAGGAAGGTCATGATCACGGTCAGCGGCGTGTTGCGGAAGACGTTGACGTACGCCCCACCCGCCCAGGCGAGCGACGGCAGCGGCGAGATGCGCATGACCGCCAGGACCGTGCCGAGGACGAGCGCGAGGATCGCGCCGAAGAACGTCAGCTGGATGTTCGTCCAGAACGCGCCGAGCACGTCGTACTGCTCGAACAACGCCAGGAAGCCGGACAGGTAGTCGTCGTCCACCGGTCACCTTTCGACGGGGTGGAGGGGGAGGGAGAAAGGCGCGGCGGGGCGCCCGCCAGGGCGCCCCGCCGCGGGTGCGCGTCAGGCGCAGGCGTCCTGCGACGGCGGGTTCATCTCCGCGTTGGGCGTGTAGCCGGTGCCCTCGGTGTTCGCGGTGACCGCCTCCTCCCAGGCGCCGTCCTCGATCATCTTCGCGATGGCGTCGTTGATCGCCTGGCACTGGTCGGAGTCCTGCGGGATGCCGACGCCGTAGCGCTCCTCCGAGAACGGGTTGCCGACGACCTTGAGCTTGCCGGCGTTGGCCGGGGTCGCGGCGAGGCCGGCGAGGATGATGTCGTCGGTCGTCACCGCGTCGACCTGACCGCCCGTGAGCGCGGTGACGCACTCGGAGTAGCCGGGGCGCTCGAGCAGGTTCACGTCCTGCGCGTACTCGTCCTTGATCCGCTGGGCGGACGTGGAGCCCGTGACGGAGCACAGGTTCTTGCCGTTGAGCGACTCGGGACCCGTGATGTCGGTGTTGTCGGCGGCGACCAGGAGGTCCTGGCCCGCGACGAAGTACGGGCCGGCGAAGCTGACGACCTGCTTGCGCTCGTCGGTGATCGAGTAGGTCGCGAAGATCATGTCGACCTGGCCGGTCTGCAGCAGCTGCTCGCGCTGGGCCGACGGGGCCTCGACCCACTCGATCTGGTCGGCGGAGTAGCCGAGCTCGTTCGCGACGTACGTGGCGACGTCGACGTCGAAGCCGGTGTACTGGTCGCCGTCCTGGTAGCCCAGGCCCGGCTGGTCGAACTTGATGCCGATGCGGATGCTGTCGCCGCCGGCCGAGCCGGTCGGCGAGGCGTCGCCGCCGCCGCCGGAGCCGCCGACCTCGGCGCCCGAGCAGGCGGACAGGGTCAGAGCGGCCGTGGCCGCGAGGGCCAGCAGGCCCGTGGTGCGCTTGCGCATGATGGGTCCCCTTCGATCTGTCATGGTGCGGGAGGAACTCGTGGGCGGGGCCGGGCCCCGCGGGCGTCGGCGCCGCGGGCGGCGCCGGTCGAGATCAGTGGACGAGGATCTTCGACAGGAAGTCCTTCGCCCGGTCGCTGCGCGGCGCGGTGAAGAACGTGTCCGGGTCGGCCTCCTCGACGATCTGGCCGTCGGCCATGAACACGACGCGGTCGGCCGCCTTGCGGGCGAAGCCCATCTCGTGGGTCACCACGATCATCGTCATGCCCTCGCGGGCCAGGGCGACCATCGCGTCGAGCACCTCGTTGACCATCTCGGGGTCGAGGGCCGAGGTCGGCTCGTCGAAGAGCATGACCTTGGGGTGCATGGCCAGGGCGCGGGCGATCGCGACGCGCTGCTGCTGGCCGCCCGAGAGCTGGGCCGGCATCTTGCGGGCCTGGTTCTTGACGCCCACGCGGTCGAGGAGCGCGAGCGCCTCCTGCTCGGCCGCCGCCTTCGCGGTGCCGCGCACCTTGCGCGGGCCGAGCGTCACGTTGTCGAGCACGGTCTTGTGCGCGAACAGGTTGAACGACTGGAAGACCATCCCGACCTCGGCGCGCAGGCGGGCCAGGTCCTTGCCCTCGGCGGGCAGGGGCCTGCCGTCGACGCGGATCTCGCCGTCGTCGATCGTCTCCAGGCGGTTGATGGCGCGGCAGAGCGTCGACTTGCCCGAGCCCGACGGGCCGATGACGACCAGCACCTCGCCCTTGCGCACGGTCAGGTCGATGTCGCGCAGGACGTGCAGGTCGCCGAAGTGCTTGTTGACGCCCTTGAGCTCCACGAGAGCGGGCGCGCCGGTTTCCATACGTTCAACCCCATCAGTCGGTGGTCGGCCGCGGGCCATGATGCCCTCATCATGTTTCGGGGAGGGACTCATGGTGTGACGCGGTTGGCATCGGTCCGGTAACGATATGCCCTGGGTCACCACCACAGGAGCCGGCCCCTGGCCGTCCGTACCGCTGGGCCCGGGAACGTACCCTAGGAACGATGTCCACGACCACCGCATCTCAGCCCCTGACGTACGTCGTGCGCACCCTCGGGTGCCAGATGAACGTGCACGACTCCGAGCACATGGCGGGCCTGCTCGAGCAGGCCGGGTACGTGCGCGCCTCCAAGGAGGACGAGGCGGCGAGCCGCGCCGACGTCGTGGTCATCAACACCTGCGCGGTGCGCGAGAACGCCGCGACGCGCCTGTACGGCAACCTCGGCCAGCTCGCGTCGGTCAAGGCCGACCGTCCCGGCATGCAGATCGCCGTCGGCGGCTGCCTCGCGCAGAAGGACCGCGGCGAGATCGTCGGCAAGGCGCCGTGGGTCGACGTCGTCTTCGGCACCCACAACCTCGACGCGCTGCCGGTGCTGCTCGAGCGCGCGCGGCACAACGCCGAGGCGCAGGTGGAGATCGCCGAGTCGCTGCAGGTCTTCCCCTCGACGCTGCCGACCCGGCGCGAGAGCGTCTACGCCGGCTGGGTCTCCATCTCGGTGGGCTGCAACAACACCTGCACCTTCTGCATCGTGCCGCACCTGCGCGGCAAGGAGCGCGACCGGCGACCCGGCGAGATCCTCGCCGAGGTCGAGGCGCTCGTCGCCGCGGGCGCCGTCGAGGTCACCCTGCTGGGGCAGAACGTCAACAGCTACGGCGTCGAGTTCGGCGACCGCGGCGCGTTCGCCAAGCTGCTGCGCGCGTGCGGGCAGATCGAGGGCCTGGAGCGGGTCCGCTTCACCAGCCCGCACCCCGCCGCGTTCACCGACGACGTCATCGCCGCCATGGCCGAGACCCCCAACGTGATGCCGCAGCTGCACATGCCGCTGCAGTCGGGCTCGGACCAGGTGCTGCGCGCCATGCGCCGGTCGTACCGGTCGGCGAAGTTCCTCGGCATCCTCGACCGCGTCCGCGCGGCGATCCCGGACGCGGCCATCACCACGGACATCATCGTGGGCTTCCCGGGCGAGACCGAGGAGGACTTCCTCGAGACCATGCGCGTGGTCGAGGCCTCGCGGTTCAGCTCGGCGTTCATGTTCCAGTACTCGCCGCGCCCGGGCACGCCCGCCGCGACGATGGCGGGCCAGCTGCCCAAGGAGGTCGTCCAGGAGCGGTTCGAGCGGCTCCTGGCCCTGCAGGAGCGGATCTCCGCCGAAGAGGCGGCCGCCCAGGTGGGCCGCACCCTCGAGGTGCTCGTCGCCGAGGGCTCGGGCAAGAAGGACGGCGAGACGCGCCGCCTGTCGGGCCGCGCCCCCGACAACCGCCTGGTGCACTTCGCCCTGCCCGCCGGCACCCTGGGGGTCGCCGAGGCGCCCGAGTCGCTCGCCGACCCGCGCCTGGGCTCGGCCGCCGACCTCGACCCGCGCCTGCCCCGGCCGGGCGACATGGTCACGGTCGAGGTCACCCGCGCCGCGCCGCACTTCCTGGTGGCCGACTCCGCGCTCGACGGCGGCGCGTTCCGCGTGCGGCGCACGCGGTCCGGCGACGCCTGGGCGGCGCGCGAGGCCGCGCGCCTCGGCGGCGGGGACGAGCACGGGCACGGCCACGGGGCGGCGCCGTCGGGCCCCGTGACGCTCGGCATGCCGTCGCTGCGCCGCTGACCCGGTGGTCCGGGGCCCGGCTCAGTCCGTGCCCTCGGCGTCCTCGTCGTCGTCGCCACCGTCGAGGGCGGTCCCGGGCGTCAGCGCCGCCACCGTGGCGAAGAACTGGCTCGCGGTGACGAGGCCGCACGAGACGGTGGCCGCGAGCTGGTCGTCGGTGGCGCCGTGCTCGAAGTCCACCGAGACCTCGGCGTACAGCGCCATGCCGCCGCCCTCCTCGCGCGTGTAGACCTTGGGCCAGATCCGCTCGCGGTTCCAGTCGTTGGCGGCCTGCAGCACCGCCAGCCGCGCGCTCGGCGGGACCAGGCCCGCCCAGCGGCCGCGGACCTGGAGGATCTCGCGGTGGTCGCCCAGCAGCAGGAACCAGAACCGGTTGCCGTCCCACGTGCCGGTGACGTCGCCGTCCGCGTCGACGCGGAAGCGGTAGCCGCGCCGGGCGAGGTCGTCGCCGACCCGCTCCGTCGTCAGCGGCGTCGGCCGCTGCACGACGACGGGCTCGCCGACGGGCCGCGCGACGCGCGTGCGGTGCCCGAGGGCGCGCAGCAGCGTCCGCCACGGGGTCCGTGCGCTCACGGCGCCTCCCGCAGCGGGTCGGGGTACCGGGCGTCGAGGTGCTCGAAGAACATCGTCCCCGTGGTCAGCCCGCACTGCAGGAGCTGCTCGAGCTGGTCGTCGGTGGCGCCGTGCTCGACGTCGACGGTCACGTCGGCGCACACCACCACGGAGCCGTTGTCGCGGACCCGCACGTACGTCTTGGGCCAGATGCGCTCGGCGTTCCAGGCGTTGCATACCTCGAGCACCTCCTCGAGCCGCTCGATCGTCAGCTCGCGGTGCCACTGGCCGCGCACCTGCAGCACCTCGTCGTCCTGGCCGAGGACGAGGAAGTAGAACAGCCAGCCGTGCCACAGCCCGCCGACGTCGCCGTCGGAGTCGACGAAGTAGGCGAAGCCCGACTCCTGCAGCCAGCGGACGACGCGGTCGCGCGACAGGGGGGCGGGGACCTCCGCGGGGTCCAGGTGCCGGGGCCCCGGCGCCGTGCGCGGCGAGCCGACCACCCGCAGGAGCAGGCTCTCGACCCGGTCCCGCAGCTCGTCGTCGTCGATCCCCTCGCCGGCGTCCGCGTCGGGGCGTGCGCCCCGCGGCCCGTCAGACCGGCGTGACCCGAAGAACCTCACCCGGCCACACTACCCGGCGCCGCCGACGCCCCGTCCAGCGGCGGCTAGGGTCGGCGGCGTGCCCGCGCCCGCCGCCCCCGTCCGCGCCGTCGTCGTGCCCGCCACGCCGCTGCTCGTGCCGGGCGCGGCGGGCGCCGCCGAGGTGCTGGTCGCCGTCCGCGCCGCGGTGCGCCGGGCGCTGCGCGAGCTCGCCGCCGCGGACCCGGGCGGTCCGGCGCCCGCGGTGCTGGCGCACGGACCGGTCGTGCGCGCCGGCCGCCTGCGGCCGTCGCTCGCGGCCGTCGGCGTCGCGGACCGCTGGGTCCCGCTGCTGGGGGAGCGCACCGCCGCCGGCACCGGCTCGGGCGACGACGGCGTGGCCGGCGTCCCGGCGTCGGTCGCCCTGCTCGCGCTGGCGGACGCCGGTCTGGCCGCCGGCGTGACCGTCGAGGTGCCCGCCGCCGCGGGGCCGGACGACGTCGCGGCGGCCGTGGCCGCGCTGGGCACGGGCCCGGTCGTGGTCGCCGGCGGCGGCGTGCCGGGCGGCCCGGAGCGGGGCCCCGCGGCGCTCGCGCCGGGCGTGGCCGCGGTGCTCGCGGCGCTGGCCGCGGCCGGCGGCTGGGAGGCCGGGCCGACGGCGGTGCCGGCGCACCACGAGCACCTGCCCGCGGCCTACCACGTCACCGTCCACCGGGGGCGCGCCCCGGGACGCTGACGTGGACGGCGTGCGGCGGCGCGCCCGACCGTGTGACGGAGGGCGTGACCGAGGCGTGCCGGGCGGCGGCGCGCCGCCCACTAGGGTCGTCGCGTGAGCGCAGCACAGACGGGGCCCGGGGTGGTCGTGGCCGTGGTCGGCCCCACCGCGACCGGCAAGTCGGACCTCGCCCTCGACCTGGCCGAGGCGCTCTCGCCCGGCGGCGCGCGGCCCGGCGCGGCCCGCGCGGCCGCCGAGGTCGTCAACGCCGACGCCTTCCAGCTCTACCGCGGCATGGACGTCGGCACCGCCAAGGTGCTCCCGCACGAGCGGCGCGGGATCGTCCACCACCAGGTCGACGTGCTCGACCCGCACGAGGACGCGTCCGTCGCCCGGTACCAGGAGGCCGCCCGCGCCGACCTCGACGCGATCGCCGCGCGCGGCGCGCGCGCCGTCGTCGTCGGCGGATCGGGGCTCTACGTGCGCGCGCTGCTGGACCACATGGACTTCCCCGGCACCGACCCGGGGCTGCGCGCCGACCTCGAGGAGCGCGCCGAGCGCGAGGGCCGACGGGCCCTGCACGCCGAGCTCGAGCGGCTCGACCCGGCCGCCGCCGCGAGCATCGGGCCGCACAACACGCGACGGATCGTGCGGGCGCTGGAGGTCATCGCGCTCACCGGCCGGCCGTACACCGCCAACCTGCCGCGCCAGGAGTACGTGCGGCCCGCCGTGCAGATCGGCCTCGACTGCGACCGCGCCACGCTGGACGCGCGGGTCGCGCACCGGGTGGAGCGCATGTGGGACGCGGGCCTGGTGGCCGAGGTGCGCGCCCTGGCGAGCCCCGAGCAGGGCGGCACCGGGCCGGGGCTCGGCACGACGGCGGCGCGCGCCGTCGGCTACGCCGAGGTGCTCGCGGCCCTGCGCGGTGAGGCGAGCGAGGACGAGGCGCGGGCGGCCGTGGTGGCCAACACCCGCCGGCTGGCGCGCAAGCAGATGGGATGGTTCGGGCGCGACCCGCGGGTGCGGTGGCTCGACGCCGCGTCGCCGACCCTGCTCGCCGACGCGCTCGCGGTCGTGGCGGCGGCGGACGCCGGTGACCTCGCCCCACCTGCGGCGGAGCCCGTGCGCCGTAGTCTGGGGTCATGACCTCGGCCACCACGACCGTCGGCACGCTGCGCTTCACCAAGGGGCACGGCACCCACAACGACTTCGTCCTCCTCGCGGACACGCGCGGCGACCTCGAGCTGACCCCCGAGCAGGTGCGCCGCCTGGCGGACCGCCGCGGCGGCGTCGGCGGCGACGGCGTCATCCGCCTCGCGCCCACGGCGGCGATCGCCCGCGCGGGGGAAGCGGTCGCCGACGAGGTGCTCGCCGAGGAGCCGCGGGCGATCTGGTTCATGGACTACCGCAACGCCGACGGCTCGGTCGCCGAGATGTGCGGCAACGGGGTGCGGGTGTTCGCTGCCTTCGCCGAGTCGCTCGGGCTGGCCGACCTCGCCGACGGCGACGGCTTCGCCCTCGGCACGCGCGCCGGCGTCAAGCGGGTGCGCAAGGTCAGCGCCCCGGACGGTTCCGGGGCCTGGTACGCCGTCGACATGGGCCCGTGGTCCCTGCCCGGCGGCCCGGAGACCGCCACCACGGGCGCCGACGCCGCCGTCGCCGTGCGCGGCTGGGACGCCCCGCGGCCGGCGCTGTCGGTCGACCTCGGCAACCCGCACACGGTCGTCGCGATCGCCGAGGTCGCCGAGCTCGAGCAGCTCGACCTGACGCAGGCGCCCGACGTGGCGCCGGTGCCGCCGCGCGGCACCAACGTCGAGCTGGTCGTGCCGCTCGGCGAGGAGCGCACCGCCGCGGGCGACGTCGTGGGCCGCGCCCGGATGCGCGTGCACGAGCGCGGCGTGGGGGAGACCCGCTCGTGCGGCACGGGCGCGTGCGCCGCGGCCCTCGCCGTGCGCACCTGGGCCGCCGCCGGCGGCGCCCCGGCCGTGGACACCTGGTTCGTGGAGGTGCCCGGCGGCCTGCTGCGGGTGCGGGCCCTGCCCGACGGGCACGTGGAGCTGGCCGGGCCGGCCGAGCTGGTCTTCACCGGCGAGGTCGCGCTCGGCTGACCGCTCCGGCAGGGTCGCCGCGGCGCCGTCGCAGGCCCTCCGCGGGGCGGCAGGGCGGAGCGGCGCCCCGCGGTCAGCGGGTGATGCGCAGGACCCGGTAGCCCTTGGCGCTCGCGGCCCGCTCGACGGCGACGCCCAGCGGGGCGCCGAGCTCCGCGTCGACCCAGCGCGCCAGGGAGTCGGCACCGAGGTTGCGCTGCACCACGAGCCACGCGCCGCCCGCCGGGTCGCCCGGCGCCACGGGCGCGAGCCGGGCCAGCCAGGTGCGCAGCATGCCGTGCAGCACGTCCTTGCCCACGCGGATGGGCGGGTTCGACCAGAGCGCGGCGACCGTGACGTCCGCCGGGACGTCGTCGGGCAGGCAGGCACGCACGTTCTCCAGGCCCAGCCGCGCGGCGTTGCGCCGCACCAGGTCCAGCGCCCGCTCGTTGACGTCGACCGCCCACACGGTGGCGCCCGGCGCCTCGAGCGCCATCGTCAGCGCGAGCGGCCCCCAGCCGCAGCCGAGGTCGAGCAGGTGGCCCGTGGCCGGCGGCGGGGGCGTCTCGCGCAGCAGCACCTGCGTGCCCAGGTCGACGCGCCCGGGGGAGAACACGCCCGAGGCGACCTCGACCTCCACGTCCCGCCCGGCCAGCCGCACCGCCACGGTGCGCCGCTCCTCGGCGGAGGCGGGCCGTGCGGTGAAGTAGTGGTCGGCGGGCTCGGGGACGTCCGGGTGGTTCACGGCGCGATCCTACGTGCGGCCCAGAACCACCGGCCTCGAATTCCCGGGCCTCGGGCGGCCCGGCGTGGAATCCTGGGGGTGCACCACGCGTTGTACCGAAGGCGCCCACCGAAGCGGCGCCAACCGATCGAGAGGCACATTCTTGACCCACACCCCGCAGGACCCCCAGGCTCCGACGGCGGAGCAGCCCGACACCCGCGCCGCCGCCCCGGACGCCCAGGCGATCGCGAACGACGTCGTGGCACGGGTCCTCGCCCGGGCGGGGACCGCGCGCGCCGAGGGCGGCACCGTCCACACCGAGCACGACGGCGAGCAGCTCGACCTCGAGGAGCGCACCGCGCTGCGGCGCGTCGGCGGGCTCTCGACCGAGCTCCAGGACGTCACCGAGGTCGAGTACCGCCAGCTGCGCCTCGAGCGCGTCGTCCTCGTCGGCGTGTACTCCGGCGGCGAGCGCGAGGCGGCCGAGGCCGAGGTCTCGCTGCGCGAGCTCGCGGCCCTCGCCGAGACGGCCGGCTCCCAGGTGCTCGACGGCGTGCTGCAGCGGCGCCAGAAGCCGGATCCCAGCACCTACCTCGGCTCCGGCAAGGCGGCCGAGCTGGCCGACGTCGTCGCCGCCGAGGGCGCGGACACCGTCGTGGCCGACGCCGAGCTGGCCCCCTCCCAGCGCCGCGCGCTGGAGGACATCGTCAAGGTCAAGGTCATCGACCGGACCGCGCTGATCCTCGACATCTTCGCCCAGCACGCCAAGTCGCGTGAGGGCAAGGCGCAGGTGGAGCTGGCGCAGCTCGAGTACCTCCTGCCGCGCCTGCGCGGCTGGGGCGAGTCGATGTCCCGCCAGGCCGGTGGCCAGGTGGGCGGCGCGGGCGCCGGCATGGGCTCGCGCGGCCCCGGCGAGACGAAGATCGAGCTGGACCGCCGCCGCATCCGCAACCGCATGGCGAAGCTGCGCCGCGAGATCGCGGCCATGAAGCCGGCCCGCGAGACCAAGCGCCTCGAGCGCCACCGCAACGCCGTCCCGTCCGTGGCGATCGCCGGGTACACGAACGCCGGAAAGTCGTCGCTGCTCAACGCCCTGACGGACGCGGGCGTGCTCGTGGAGAACGCCCTGTTCGCCACGCTGGACCCGACCGTGCGCCGGGCCCGCACCGAGGACGGGCGCGTCTACACGCTGGCCGACACCGTCGGGTTCGTCCGGCACCTGCCGCACCAGCTCGTCGAGGCGTTCCGCTCCACGCTCGAGGAGGTCGGCGAGGCCGACCTGCTGCTGCACGTGGTCGACGCCGCGCACCCGGACCCCGAGGGGCAGATCGCGGCGGTGCGCGAGGTGCTGTCCGAGATCCCCGGCGTGCACGACGTGCCCGAGGTCGTCGTGCTCAACAAGGCCGACGTCGCCGACCCCGAGGTGATCGGGCGCATCCAGCGCCGCGAGAAGCACACCGTGGTCGTCTCGGCCCACACCGGCGAGGGCATGGCGGAGCTGCGCGCGCTGATCGCCGACGCCCTGCCGCGGCCCGACGTCGAGATCGACGTCGTGGTGCCGTACTCGCGCGGCGACCTGGTGCACCGGGTGCACCAGGCGGGTGAGATCGACCACGAGGAGCACCTCGCCGCCGGCACGCTGCTGCGTGGCCGGGTCGACGAGGGGCTCGCTGCGGAGCTGCGGCGCGTCGCGGTCGCGGCATCCTGACCCGGCGGCGCGCGCCGCGGACCTGCGGGCGCGCTGCCGCCGACCGCTCGCACGGCCCCGTGCCCGGCTCTCGCCGGGTGCGGGGCCGTCGTGCGTCCCGGGCCCGGCGGCGGAGCGGGCGCGGCGCCCGCGGCGTCCACAGGGCCGCCGGCGGGGTCGGACCGCCACCGTAGGATCGACCGGTGAGCACGAGCGCGCGCGGGGCCGAGGTCGAGGACGCACCGGCCGAGGGCGCGGCGGTGCCCGACGTCGAGGCGCTGCTCGACCTCGCCGTCGGCCGCCTGGGCGGCGGCCGGCGCGACGGCCAGCACCGGATGGCGCTGGAGGTGGAGCGGTCGATCGCCTCCGGCCGGCACCTGCTCGTGCAGGCCGGGACGGGCACCGGCAAGTCGCTCGGGTACCTCGTGCCCGCGGTGCGGCACGCCGTGGTCGAGGGCGAGCGCGTCGTGGTGTCCACGGCCACCCTGGCGCTCCAGCGCCAGGTGATCACGCGCGACCTGCCGCTCGTCGCGGAGGCGGTCGCGCCGCAGCTGCCGCGCCCCCCGAAGGTGGCCCTGCTCAAGGGCTGGCACAACTACCTGTGCCTGCACAAGGTGGGCGGCGGCTATCCCGTCGAGGAGTCGGTGCTGTTCGACCTGCCGGGCGAGGCCGCGGGCGCCGCCGAGCACCCCGCGGCGTCGTCCGCCGGCCCCGGGCGCGGGGACGCGCCCGCCACGCTGGCCGACCAGGTGCGCCGCCTGCACGCCTGGGCCCAGGAGACGGAGTCGGGCGACCGGGACGACCTCGTGCCCGGCGTGCCGGACCGGGCCTGGCGGCAGGTGTCCGTGACCTCGCTGGAGTGCCTGGGCCAGCGCTGCCCGCTGCTCGAGCAGTGCTTCCCGGAGCGGGCGCGCGCGGCGGCCCGCGAGGCCGACGTCGTCGTCACCAACCACGCGATGCTCGGCATCGCCGTGTCCGGCAACCCCAACGTGCTGCCGGAGCACGACGTCGTCGTGGTGGACGAGGCGCACGAGCTCGCCGACCGCGTGACGGCGGCGGCCACCGTCGACCTGTCCCTCACGAGCGTCGAGCACGCCGCGCGGCTGGCCCGCCGGCACGGCGGCACGGAGACGTCGGCGCTCGACGCGGCCGCCCAGACGCTCGGCTCGCTGCTCGCCACCGTGCCGGCGGAGCGGTTCCCGCAGGGCCTGCCGGACGACCTGCGCACCGCCGTCGGCGCCGTGCGCGACGCGGCGCGCGAGCTGCTCAGCCGCCTCAAGCCGGAGGGCGGCGCGCAGGCCCAGGCCCAGCCCGACCCCGGGCACAAGATGGCCCAGTCGGCGGTGCTGCAGCTGTTCGAGGTGGCCGAGCGCATGGCCGCCGAGGACACCAGCGCCGACGTGCTGTGGTGCTCGCGGCCCGACGAGAGCTCGCCGTGGGGCGACGGCGTCTCGCGGCTGCACGCCGCGCCCCTCGGCGTCGCGGGCCTCATCCGCACCGCCCTGCTCGGCGAGGCGACCGGCGTCTTCACCTCCGCCACGCTCGCCCTGGGCGGCCGGTTCGACGCCGTCGCCGGGTCCCTCGGCCTCGGGCGCGCGACGGGCGACGACGCGAAGGGTGACTGGGCCGGGGTCGACGTCGGCAGCCCGTTCGACTACGCGCGCCAGGGCATCCTGTACGTCGCGCGCCACCTGCCGGCCCCGGGGCGCGAGCCCACGACCGACGCGCAGCTCGACGAGATCGCCGGGCTGATCGAGGCGGCCGGCGGGCGCACGCTGGGCCTCTTCTCGTCCCGGCGCGCCGCCGTCGCCGCCGCGGAGGCGATGCGCGAGCGCCTCGACGTGCCCGTGCTCGTGCAGGGCGACGACCAGCTGCCCAGCCTCGTGCGGCGGTTCGCGGAGGACCCGCGCACGTGCCTGTTCGGCACGCTCTCCCTGTGGCAGGGCGTGGACGTGCCGGGCCCCAGCTGCCAGCTCGTGCTGATCGACCGCATCCCGTTCCCGCGGCCCGACGACCCGGTGCGCTCCGCGCGGGCGCGCGCCGTGGAGCAGGCGGGCGGCAACGGGTTCATGCAGGTGGCCGCGACGCACGCCGCGCTGCTGCTGGCGCAGGGCGCCGGGCGCCTCGTGCGCAGCGCCGAGGACCGGGGCGTGGTGGCGGTGCTCGACCCGCGCCTGGCCACCGCACGGTACGGGACCTTCCTCGCGCGCTCCATGCCGAGCTTCTGGCCGACCTCCGACCCGGCGGTGGTCCGCGCTGCGCTGAGCAGGCTCGACACCTAGCCTGGGGGCGGCGACGCCGGACCCGCTCCGAGGAGGACACCGTGACCCTGCCCGACGACATCGCGCCCGGCACCGTCCCCGGCCGCAGCGCTACCAAGCTCGCCGTCGTGGGCGCCGGCGCGGTGGGCTCCACCCTCGCGTACGCGGCGCTCATGCGCGGCACCGCGCGCTCCGTGGCCCTGCTCGACGTCAACCGGCAGAAGGTCGAGGCCGAGGTGCTCGACCTGCGGCACGGGGCGATGTTCATCCCGCCCGCGCAGATCGACGGCTCCGACGACGTCGAGGTGTGCCGGGGCGCCGACGTGGTGGTCGTGACCGCCGGGGCCCGGCAGAAACCGGGGCAGACCCGCACCGACCTGGCGGAGGCCACGGTCGGCCTCGTCCGCGGCATCCTGCCCGGGCTGGTCGACGTGGCGCCGGACGCGGTCTACATCATGGTCACCAACCCCGTCGACGTCGTCACCTACGCCGCCCAGCGGATCCTGGACCTGCCCGCCGGGCGCGTGTTCGGCTCCGGCACCGTGCTGGACTCCTCGCGGCTGCGCGCGGCGCTGGCGGCGCACTGCGGCGTGGCGGTGGGCAACGTGCACGCGTACGTCGCGGGTGAGCACGGCGACTCGGAGATCGCCCTGTGGAGCTCCGCCACGGTCGGCGGCGTGCCGCTGCTCGACTGGCAGCCGCTGCCGGGGCGCGCGCCGCTCGACGCCGCGGCCCGGGACCGGATCGCCGAGGACGTCGTGCAGTCGGCCTACCGGATCATCGCCGGCAAGGGGGCGACGAACTACGCCGTCGGGCTGGCCGCCACGCGGATCATCGAGGCCGTCCTCAAGGACGAGCAGCGCGTGCTGACGGTCTCCTCGCGGCTCGACGGGTACCACGGCATCGAGGACGTGTGCCTCTCCCTGCCCGCGGTGGTCGGCCGGCGCGGCGTCGCCCAGGTGCTCGACGTGCCGCTGTCGGACGCCGAGGTCGCCGGCCTGCGGGCGTCCGCCGACAGCATGCGGGCGGTGCAGCGGCGGCTCGGCCTCTGACCCGCGGTCCGGCTCCCGGCCGGGCCTCTGCCGCCGGCCACCGCCCGCCGCGCCGTCAGAGGCTGCGGAGCACCGCCACGACGCGGCCCAGCACCTGCGCCTCGTCACCGGGGATCGGGGCGTAGGCCGGGTTCTGCGGCAGCAGCCACAGGTGCCCGCGCTCGCGCTTGAAGGTCTTGACCGTGGCCTCGCCGTCGAGCATCGCCGCGACGACCTCGCCGTTCTCCGCGACGGGCTGGCGGCG
Source organism: Puerhibacterium sp. TATVAM-FAB25 (assembly GCF_046535855.1). Classification (NCBI taxonomy): domain Bacteria; kingdom Bacillati; phylum Actinomycetota; class Actinomycetes; order Micrococcales; family Promicromonosporaceae; genus Puerhibacterium; species Puerhibacterium sp. TATVAM-FAB25. Next base: position 107,425 of record NZ_JAXUAK010000006.1, read on the forward strand.
CACGACCACCCAGTCCCCGTCGCAGATCGCCGCGTCGACCATCGAGTCGCCCTGGACCTTGAGCAGGAACAGCTCGCCGTCGCCCACGAGCTGGCGGGGGAGCGGGAAGACGTCCTCGACGAGCTGCTCGGCGAGGATCGGGCCGCCGGCGGCGATCCGGCCGACGACCGGGACGTACGACGGCGCGGCGACGAGCTCGTCGTCGGCGCCCGGCAGCTGGGCCACCAGCGGCGTGGGCGCCGCGGTGCCCGTGCCCGCCTCGCCGCCGTCCTGCGGCTGGTCGAGCGGGTCGACGACCTCGATGGCACGGGGCCGGTTCGGGTCGCGCCGCAGGTAGCCCTTGCGCTCGAGCGACGTGAGCTGGTGCTTGACCGACGACGGGCTGGCCAGGCCGACGGCCTCGCCGATCTCGCGCATGGTCGGGGGGTAGCCGCGCGTCTCGACCGACGTGCGGATCGTCTCGAGGACGCGGCGCTGGCGCGGCGTGAGGCGGTCGGCCGTGCCCGCTGCCGGCAGCTCGCTCACCGTCGCGATGGCGGAGGCGGCGTCGCCGCCCGTGCCGGTCGTGCGACCCGTCATGACCTCTCCCGTCGTCGTGGCCGGCCCGCGTGGCCGCGCCGTCGCCGGCGGAGCCTCCGGCCCCGGCGACGCGCTCGTGCTGACCCGACCGTTCGTGCTGGTCGTACGCCCACTCTAGGGCAGCGCGGGCGCCGGATCAAACACGTGTTCGACGCGAGTCTCGACAATGTCGGTGGCTCGTGCGATGCTACAGGCGTTCGAACGAACGGCTGTTCGAACGAACGCCCGTTCGAGCGCAACTCGATGACCAGCACTTTCCTTGTCCGCTCACCACGACACCCGGAGGTCACCGTGGCCGCCACGCTCGCCGCTCCCGCCGCCCGTCCCGCGCCCGCCGTCGCGCGGTCGTCCTCGGCCCCGCACGGTCTGCTCGGCCTGGGCGGGCTGCGCCTCACGGGGCGCGGGCGCGTCGTCACCGCGTTCCTCGCGGCGCTGGTCTGCGCCCCGCTGGTGAGCCTCGGGGCGCAGGCGATGGCGAGCAGCCCGGGCGAGCCCGTCGAGGTCCGCGTGCACACCGTGGCGCCGGGGGAGACCCTGTGGGACTTCGCGCAGGAGATCGCCGGGCCGCGCGAGGACGTGCGCGACGTCGTGGCGGACCTGCGCGAGCTCAACGAGCTGGGCAGCGCCGCGCTGCAGGTCGGGCAGACCATCCTGGTGCCCGTCGCCTGACGCCCGCGGGCCGAGGCCGTCCTGTCCTGCGGCCGAGCACGGGTGACCGTGCGCGGCCGGCCCGCTCGGGCGGCCGGAACCTCCCGGTTCCGCGGGCGGCGCTCCGGTAGTCTGCCGGGATGCACTGCCCGTTCTGCCGCCACCCCGACTCGCGCGTGGTCGACTCGCGCACGGCCGACGACGGCGCGTCGATCCGCCGCCGCCGCCAGTGCCCCAGCTGTGGGCGGCGCTTCACCACCATCGAGAGCGCCAGCCTGTCGGTCGTCAAGCGCTCCGGCGCCACGGAGCCGTTCAGCCGGGACAAGATCGTCTCCGGCGTCCGCAAGGCGTGCCAGGGCCGGCCGGTGAGCGAGGACGACCTCGCGCTGCTGGCCCAGAAGGTCGAGGAGACGCTCCGCCAGGCGGGCAGCGCGGAGATCGACGCCTACGAGATCGGCCTCGCGATCCTCGGGCCGCTGCGCGAGCTCGACGAGGTCGCGTACCTGCGGTTCGCGAGCGTCTACCAGGCGTTCGAGTCGCTGGAGGACTTCGAGAGCGCCATCACGTCCCTGCGCGCCGAGCGCGCCGAGCGCGAGCGGGCCCAGGACGGCGGCCCGGACGCGGGCGCCGCGGGCACCCAGGGCGGGGCGGGCGACGCCGCCGGCGAGCTCCACGCCGACGCCCGCGGCTGAGGCGGCCGGGCCGCGACGGCCCGCTGCTCCCCGGGACGGGGCGACCACGCGCGACGCCTCCCCCCGAGGCACCAGAGCCCGGCCGGGTGCACCCGGCCGGGCTCCGTGCTGCGGGCGTGCTCCGCGGACGGTGCGGCGGGACGCCCCGGTGGGGCGGCCGCCGGGGGCGTCAGAGGCCCGCGGCGGGTCCCGGGCCGTACTCGTCGCGCGGCAGCTCGTCGAGGACGCGCAGGCGGATCGTGCTCTCCATCGCCTGGAGCTTGACGGACGCGCCGCGCTCGGTGACGTCGGCGATGTCGGTGACCACGTAGCCGATCTCGCCCCGCGTGGCGAGCATCTGGCCCTCGATGTTGGCGCCGTGCTCGGCGAACACCTGGTTGACGGCGGCGAGGACGCCGGGGACGTTGCGGTGCAGGTGCGCGATGCGCCCCACGCCGGTGCGGCCGAGCTGCAGGTTCGGCAGGTTCACGCTGAGCATGGTGGAGCCGGTCTGCAGGTAGTCGCGCAGCTTGCCGGCGACGAACTCGCCGATGGCCTCCTGCGCCTCCTCGGTGGAGCCGCCGACGTGCGGCGTGAGGATGACGTTCGGCAGGCCGCGCAGCTCGGAGTCGAAGCTGTCGCCGCGCTTCTTGGGCTCGCTGGGGAAGACGTCGACGGCGGCGCCGCCGAGGTGGCCGGCCAGGATGTTCTCCCGCAGCGCCTCGACGTCGACGACGAAGCCGCGCGAGAGGTTGAGGAACACGGCGCCCGGCTTCATGCGGGCGAACTCCTCGGCGCCGAACAGGCCGGCGTTCCCGGCGCGCCCGTCCACGTGGATCGTCACGGCGTCCGACCGCTCCAGCAGCTCGTCGAGCGTGGCGACGCGCTGGGCGTTGCCGAGCGCCAGCTTCTCCGAGACGTCGTAGAACAGCACGCGCATGCCGAGGTTCTCGGCGAGCACGGACAGCTGGGAGCCGATGTTGCCGTAGCCGATGATGCCGAGCGTGCGCCCGCGCACCTCGTGCGCGCCCTCCGCCGTCTTGTCCCAGACGCCGTCGTGCAGCGCCTTGTCGCGGACGGTGAGCCGGCGGGTCAGCGCGATGACCTCGGCGAGCGCGAGCTCCACGACCGACCGGGTGTTCGAGTAGGGCGCGTTGAACACGCCGACGCCGTACGAGGACGCCGCGGCCAGGTCGATCTGGTTGGTGCCGATCGAGAACGTGCCCACCGCGAGCAGGTGCGGAGAGCTCTCCAGGACCTTGCGGGTCACCATGGTCTTGGAGCGGATGCCGAGCACGTGGACGCCGTCGAGCGCCTCGATCAGCTCGGCCTCGTCGAGGGCTCCGGGTCGGGTCTCGACCTCGAAGCCCGAGGCGCGCAGGATCTCGGTGGCGACAGGGTGGACGTTCTCGAGGAGAAGGGCACGCAGCACGCCCTCATGGTGCGCCCTGGGCACCTGCGGCGACAAACCCGTCTCAGCCCGCGAAGCCGTCCGGCAGCGGGCGGGCGTGGACCACCGCCAGGCGCTGGGTGGGCCGGGTCATGGCGACGTACAGGTCGGACCAGCCGCCCGGGCCCTCGGCCACCTCCGCCGGCTCGACCAGCACCACGGCGTCGAACTCCAAGCCCTTCGTCTCGCGCGGCGTCAGCACGGGGACCTGGGCGTCCTCGGGCCGCTGCGCGGCCAGGCGGGCGGCCTCGGCCTCGCCGAGCGCGCCGGGCAGGGCACGCACGACGGCGTCGCGCAGGGCCCCGGCGCGGCGGTCGGCCGCCACGACGGCGACGCGCCCGGCGCCGTCCGTCCCGACGAACTGACGGGCGAGGCCCGCCACCTGCGCCACGACGGCGGCCACCACGGCGTCGTCGTCGCCGTCGCCGTCGCCGGCCCTGGCGCCGACCGGCACGGCGACCAGGGCGTCCGGCAGCTCGCGCGCGGCCGTCAGCGGCGACACGGGCAGCCCGGCCGCCTTGGCGACGCGCTGGGCGGTGTCGGCCACCTCCGCCGGCGTGCGGTAGCTGACGGTCAGCTCCTCCAGGCGCCAGCCGTCGCGCAGCACGGGCGTCAGCGCGGCCGACCACGACCGGGCCCCGGCGGCCGAGGAGGTCTGCGCGACGTCGCCCACGATCGTCATCGAGCGCGTCGGCACCCGGCGCACCAGCATGCGCCAGGCCATGAGCGACAGCTCCTGCGCCTCGTCGACCACGACGTGGCCGTAGGTCCACGACCGGTCCGCGGCGGCCCGCTCGGCGGTGGTGAGCACCGGCCCGCCCGACTCGAACCGCGCGGCCAGGGTCTCGGCGTCGACGAGCCCGCCGCCCGCGCCGGTCGACTCGAGCACCGACCGCGCGTACTCGAGCTCGGCGGCGCGCTCGGCCGCGCGGGCCCGCGCCTCGGCCTTCACGAGGGTGTCGTCCTCGCCGAGCAGCTCGGCGGCCTCGTCGAGCAGCGGCACGTCGGACTCGGTCCACGGCGCGCCGGGGTCGCGGCGCAGCAGGGCGCGCTCGGCCTCCGTGAGCTCCGGGGCGGCCTCGGCGAGCCGGTGCGGCTTGGCGAAGAGGTCCGCCACGAGCTTCTCGGGGGTGATGGGGAACCACGCCAGGTTCAGGGCCACGCGCACGTCCCGGTGGGAGCGCAGGTCCTCGAGCACCACCGCGCGGTCCTCGGGGGTCAGCTCGCCGCCGTCGACGCGGGCGTACTGGTCGGCGAGGCGCGACAGCATGTCGCGCACGAAGGCCGCGCGGGCCTCGTTGTGCGGCTTGTGCGTGCGGCGGGCGCGGGAGATGGCCTCGCGCACGTCGCGCCGCCGGACGGTCAGGTCGCGCCCGTCGAGGCGGAAGCGCACGTCGCGCGCCGGGATGCGCTCGCGCGCCCGCACGGCGCGCCGGATCGCGTCCGCCCACAGCAGCCGGCCCTTGATCTCGGCGACGGCGCCGTCGTCGACCGCCGTGGCACGGATCCCGGGCAGGATCTCGGCGACCGTGGTGGACACGACGCCGGTCTCGCCGAGGGAGGGCAGCACCTGGTCGATGTAGCGCAGGAACGACCGGGACGGGCCCACGAGCAGCACGCCGGAGCGCTCCAGCACGCGGCGGTGCGCGTACAGCAGGTAGGCGGCGCGGTGCAGCGCGACCGCCGTCTTGCCCGTGCCCGGGCCGCCCTGGACGACCAGCGCGCCGGTGAGCCCGGAGCGGATGATGCGGTCCTGCTCGGCCTGGATGGTGGCGACGATGTCGCCCATCCGCCCGGTGCGGCGGGTGGCGAGCGCCGCGAGCAGCGCGCCCTCGCCGGACAACGACGCCGCGTTCTCGGGGTCGACGTGGTCGAGGTCGAGCAGCTCGTCCTCGAGGCCGACCACCCGCCGGCCGGCGGTCACCAGGTGCCGGCGGCGCCGGACGCCGGCGGGCTCGAGCGCGGTGGCCCGGTAGAACGCCTCGGCGGCGGGGGCGCGCCAGTCCGTGAGCAGCGACCGCTGCTCGTCGTCGGCCAGCCCGATGCGCCCCACGTACCGCGCCGCGCCGTCCTCGAGGTCGAGGCGGCCGAACGCCAGCCGGTCCTCGACGGCGTCGAGCTGGGCGGCGCGGTCCTCGTAGAGCGTGGCGAACGCGTCGCGCTCGGACCGGTTCTGCGGCGACCCCGACGGCCCCGCGCGGCGCACGTCGCCCAGGCGGCGTCGTGCCCGCCGGCGCAGCTCGTCCAGCCGGCCGTAGAGCGTGTCGACGACGTCCTGCTCGTGCGCCAGCTCGTCGTGCCTGCCCGCCACGTGTCCTCCCCACGCTCGTGCGACCGTCGCGTCGGTCGGCCGACCATTATGGCGGACGCGGCGGGGCGCGGTCAGCCGTCCCGCCCAGCGGGCGCCGGGAAGGTTCTCCGGCCGCCCGGGGTTGTGAACGTGAGTCAGGGCGGCACGGCGCCGCTCGTCGACGGAGGGAGTGGACGTGCTGGACCCGCAGAGCATCGTGCAGGTGGACGAGGCGGCAGTGGCGGCCCTCGACGCCCGCACCGGGCTGTCGACCGGTCAGGCGGCCTCGGGGCGCGCCTCGGGGCCGGTGATGCTGCACGCCCTGCGCGGGTTCGTCGACGCCGGCGCGACCGGCGAGATCGCCGCGGCGCACCTCGTGGACGAGCTGGAGACGACCCGGCTGGCGACGTTCGACGTCGACCAGCTGCTCGACTACCGCTCCAAGCGTGCCGTGATGACCTTCGACGCCGACCGCTGGACCGACTACGAGGAGCCGTTCCTGGCGCTCGACCACGTCCGGGACGCCGAGGGCACCGGCTTCCTGCTGCTGCACGGCGCCGAGCCGGACCTGCAGTGGGAGCGGGTCGTGGCGGCCGTCAAGGGACTGGTCGAGCGGTTCGGCGTGTCGCTGACCGTCGGCTTCCACGGCATCCCCATGGGCGTGCCGCACACGCGGCCCCTGACGCTGACGGCGCACGCCACCCGCGACGGGCTGACCGAGGACTACACCTCGTTCTTCGGCACGGTGAAGGTGCCGGGCTCGATGGCGGCGCTGCTCGAGTACCGGCTGGGTCAGGCGGGCCACGACGCGCTCGGCTACGTCGTCCACGTGCCGCACTACCTGGCGCAGTCCCGGTACACGCCGGCCGCGGTCGCCGCGCTGCAGCACGTGGAGCGCGCGACGGGCCTCGACCTCGCCACCGGGCGTATGGCCGCCGCGGCGGCCGACGCGACGCTCGAGGTCGAGAAGCAGCTCGAGGAGTCGCCCGAGGTGCGGGCGGTCGTGACGGCGCTCGAGGAGCAGTACGACCGCTTCGCCCGCTCGCTGGGCCGCCAGTCCCTGCTGGCGGAGGCGGCGCCCCTGCCGACGGCCGAGGAGCTCGGCGCCGAGTTCGAGCGGTTCCTCGCGCAGCAGGACGGCGAGGGCTGAGCCCGCGCGGGCACGGCCCGCGCGACCCGCGAGGGGGCTTCATCGCGCAGGACGACGGCGGTGCCGACGTCTTCGTGCACTACTCCGCGATCCAGACGCAGGGACACCGCACGCTCGAGGAGGCCCAGCGGGTCGAGTTCGAGATCACGCAGGGGCCGAAGGGCCCGCAGGCGGAGCAGGTCGTCCCGCTCTGACGGGCCGCCCGACCACGGCGAGGGCCGCGACCACGGGGTCGCGGCCCTCGCTGCGTCCGCGGCCCGCGCCTCAGCCCGCGAGCCCGGCCTCCTGCTCGGCGTCGTCGTCCTCGAACGGCGTGAACCCGCGCACGAACCGGGCCAGCTCGTCGCCGGCGAGCACCTGGGCCGGCACGGGCAGGCTGCGCAGCGCGCGGGCGAGCACCGGGGCGGTGAGGTCGGGCGCGGGCACGTCCTCGCCGCCGGGCCGCACGGCCGCGAGGACCACGTTGCCGTAGCGGCGGCCCTTGAAGATCGCCGGCTCGGTGACGGCGGCGAGGCGCCCGGCCGCGACGGCGTCGGCGTCCTCGCGCCCCGCGGGCCCGGCGAACGCCGCGGCGAGCGTCGCGAGCTCGCGGCGGACGGTGACCAGCGGCGGGCGGTCGACGCAGTTCGCGAGGTAGAGGCCGCCGGGCCGCAGCACGCGGGCGACGTCGCGGGCGAAGCGGGGGCCGACGAGGTGGGCCGGCGTGCTGTCGCCGGCGAACACGTCCCGCACGACGACGTCGTAGGAGGCGTCGGCGAGGGTGCGCACGGCGTGCCCCGCGTCGTCGGCGCGCAGGCGCAGCCGCGGGGAGCGCGGCAGGTCGAACCACTGCCGGACCAGCTCGAGCAGGCGGGCGTCGACGTCCACGCCGAGCTGGCGCGAGCCGGGCCGCTCGGCGTCCCACCGGCGGGCGAGGGCGCAGCCCGCCGCCCCGAGGTGCAGCGCCCGCAGGCCGCCGTCCGGGAGGAGCTCGCTCACGGCGTCCATCTGCTGCATGTACTCGAACGCGAGGAACCCGGGGTCGTCCAGGTCGAGGAACGAGCTGGGCACGCCGTTGACGAGCAGCGTGGTGCGGCCCGCGTGGTCCGGGTCGCGCTCCAGCTCGGCGGTGCCGGTGTCGATCGGCACGGGTCCGGACGGCAGTGTCGGTGGCTCGGGGGACGATGGGCTGCGTCGCGAGGAGCGAGTGCTGCGGCGGGCCATGCGCCCAGTCTCCCCGACGAGCCGTCCCGGCGGGCGGTGCAGCACGGATTGACAGGCTTCGAACACGTGTTCGACACTGGAGGGGCGCAGGAGCGCTCGGACGGGAGGTCTGCGATGACCCAGGAGCACACGGCACGCCGCGGCGCGGCGGGTGCGCCGGAGGCGGTCGCCCGGGCGGGCGCGGGCCCGCGGGCCGTGCCGGCCGAGGTGAAGCGCCTGCTGAGCATCGCCGACGCGGAGCTGGCCGAGGCGGCGGAGGCGTCCGACCCGGCCGACCGGTTCCTCCACGCGCACCTCGCCGCGCTGCGCAGCGCGGCCGCCGTCGTCGCCCTGCGCGGGCGCCCGGGGCCGCGGTCCGGCGCCCGCACCGTCTGGGAGATGCTGGCCCTGGTGGAGCCGCAGCTCGCGGCCTGGTCGGTGTACTTCGCCTCGGGCGCGCGCCTGCGCGCCGCGGTGGACGCCGGCCACGGCGAGCGGGTCGCGCCCCAGCGCGCCGACGAGCTCGCGGCGTGCGCGGAGGACTTCCGCGACGAGGTCGCCATGGTGGTCGACCCCGACACCGGGTTCTCCCGCCCGCTGCGGCTGGCCTCGGCCGCCTCGTGAGCCGAGCGCCGCGGTCCGCGACCGCGAACCGGGACTGGGGCGCCGACGAGAGCGGCACCTCGATCATGCACGTCGACATGGACGCGTTCTTCGCCTCGTGCGAGCTCACGCGGCGGCCGGAGCTGCGCGGGCTGCCGGTCATCGTCGGCGGCCGGGAGCGGGGCGTGGTGCTCGCCGCGACGTACGAGGCCCGGGCCTTCGGCGTCCGGTCGGCGATGTCGATGGCCTCGGCGCTGCGCCTGTGCCCCCAGGCCGTGGTGGTGCCGCCGGACCACCGGCTCTACCACGACGTGTCGCGGTCGATCATGGAGATGCTCGGCCGGATCACGGCGCTCGTGGAGCAGGTGAGCGTGGACGAGGCGTTCCTCGACGTCAGCGGCGCGCGGCGTCGGCTCGGCGCGCCCACGGTCATCGGCGGACGGCTGCGCGAGGAGGTGCGGGCCCGCCACGGCGTCACCTGCTCCGTGGGGATCGCGCAGAACAAGTTCGTGGCCAAGCTGGCGTCCACGCACGCCAAGCCCGACGGGATGCTGCTGGTGCCCGCCGACGCGACCGTCGCGTTCCTGCGCACGCTGCCGGTCGGCGCCCTGTGGGGGGTGGGGGAGAAGACGGAGCAGGCCCTCGCCCGCTGGGGCATCACGTCCGTGGCACAGCTCGCGGACACCGACGTCGCCACGCTGCAGGCCGCCGTGGGCAGGGTCGCGGGCGCGCACCTGCACGACCTGGCCTGGGGTCGCGACCCGCGGCCGGTGGTGCCGGGCCGGGAGGAGCGCAGCATCGGCGCGGAGACCACGTTCGCCCAGGACCTGTGGGACCTGCGCGCGGTGGAGAAGCACGTCCTCGCGCTGGCGGACAAGGTGGCCGCCCGGCTGCGCGGCCAGGGCGTCGTGGGGCGCACCGTGGCGGTCAAGGTCCGCACCAGCGACTTCCGCACGCTCACCCGGTCGCGGACGCTGAGCGGCCCCACCGACGTCGCCCGCGAGATCTACCTGGTCGCCCGCGAGCTGCTGGCCGCCGCCGACCTGCGCGGCCTGCCGGTGCGCCTCGTCGGCGTGCGCATGGAGAACCTCTCGACCCGGGCGGGCCTGGCCGAGCAGCCGACCCTCGAGGAGGCCGCCTCGCCCCGCGGCGAGGCCCGGCGGGAGGCCGAGCTGGCGCTCGACGCGGTGCGGCAGCGCTTCGGGAGCGGGTCCATCAGCCTCGGCGCGCGAGCCGCGCCCCGTCCGACTACCGAGCCTGACGCGGCGGGCCTATCCTGGTCTCGGTAGTACTCCACCCACCGATCGGGGGGTCTCGATGCCTCTTTCCGAGTACGAGCAGCGCGTCCTGGAGCAGATGGAGCGCGCGCTCACCAGCGACGATCCCCGGCTCGCCACCACCTTCCAGCAGACGGGACGTCGCCGTCCCGTCGTGCGCTACGTCGTTGCAGGGGTCGGCCTCGCGGTCGGTCTGCTCGTGCTCGTCCTGGGCGCGGCGACCGGGCACACGGTCGTCGGCGTCGTCGGCTTCGTCGTGATGTTCGCCGCAGTCGCCTGGGCCTTCGCCGCCGCGCCACGCTCGAAGGGCCCGCAGGGCACGGTCCGTCCCGACGGCAGCGTCGACCGGCGACCGCAGGGCAGGAAGGGCGGCGGCCGGGGCCCGAACCGCACCACCACCGCCAGCAAGGACGGGTTCATCGCCCGTCTCGAGGAACGCTGGGAGCGCCGGCGCGGCCAGCGCTGAGCCCCCACGACAGCACCTCACGACGATCCCGCGCGCCCTCGAGGCCGCGGGATCGTCGTCGTCCGCGGGACGGCGGCCGACCGTGGCCGGGCGCCGGCGGGCGCCTGCCCGCGGTGTTCCCGGTCACCGCACCCGGCGGCGGCCCGCGGCGGACCCCAGGACGGGGAGATCGTGCCCGGCCGGGCCCGGCGCGGGTCAGGGGTCGGATCAGCCGACGCCGGCCGGCGTGCGGGTCCGCGCCGCGCGGTCGTCCCCGGCGGCCAGCGCCCGGGTGACCGCCGCGACGAGCTCGTCGAGCTCCGCGGCGGCGAGGTCGGGGGCGCGGCGCGCGTAGCGCCAGTCCTCGAGCGCGCGCGCGAGCCGCGCCAGCGCGTCCTGCGCCTCCGGCGCGAGCGGGCGCCCGGTGCGGGCCTCCAGCGCGGCGGCCGCCGCGGCGGGGGCGGCGCGCGGCGTCGTCGACGGCGGCAGCGTCACGCCCTGGCGCGCCAGCGCCACCAGCACGCGCTCCCACGCGCGCTCCGGGTCGAGCTGCCGCTCGGGCCGCTCGCGCCGGCGCAGCCACAGCGCCAGCGCGGCCGCGGCGAGCGCGAGGACGCCGACGGCCCCGGCCCACGCCCCCCACGGCGTGCCGCGCTCTGCCGCGGCGGCCGGCGCGGACGTCGCCGTGGGCGCGAGGGTGGGCGGCGGTGCCGCCGCGGACGCCGTCGGGCCGCGGGGGCGCTCCTGCTCCAGGGACGGCGGCTGCGGCGTCGCGCCGGCGCCCAGCGAGGGGTCGGCGTACTGCGGGGCCGCGCCGGTCTGGACGGCCGGCGTGGGCTCGAACCGCACCCAGCCCGTGTCCTCGAACCACAGCTCGGGCCAGGCGTGCGAGTCCTGGCCGGTGACCTCCCACACGCCGTCGTCGTCGGCCTGCCCCGGCAGGAAGCCGACCGCCAGGCGGGCCGGGATCCCGAGCGACCGCGCCAGCACCACCATGGTGGTGGCGAACTGGACGCAGTAGCCGGTGCGCTGCTGCAGGAAGTCCCACACCGCGTCGCCGGTGCGACCGCGCGGCACCTCGGTGTCGTAGGCGAACCGGGTGGTGTCGCGCAGGTAGGTCTGCAGGGCCACGGCCTGGTCGTACCGCGTCGGCTGGTCGCCGGCGACCTCGGCGGCCACCGCCGCGACGTCCGCGGCGTGGGCCGAGCCCGGCACCGCGAGGAACGCGTCGTCGACGTCGGTGGTCTCCGGGGCGCCGCGCAGCCGGTCGGGGCTCAGCGCGCGCGGGTGCACGCCGATCTCGTAGCGGTCGCCCTCCTGCGTGCGCGGCCCGCCGACCACCTCGTCGCGCCCGGCGTCGTAGCGCCACCCCTCGGCCGGGCCGGCGAGGTCCCGCGGCTCGATGGACACGGGGAGCTGGTCCTCCCGCAGGGTGCCCACCGTGACGTCCAGCTCCACGCGGTCGCCGGTGAGCGGCGCCTCGGCGGGGGCGAGCACGTCCTCGGGGTCGAAGGCCTCGCCCTCGCGCTGCGGGCCGCGGCCCCAGTCCCGGCCGTCGAACGCCGAGAGCGTCATGATCCGCAGCGGGCCGACGTCGTCGCCGGTCGAGCTCGTGTACCGCAGCACGACCTCGTCCGAGCGCGTGGTGAGGCTGCGGTACATGTCCAGGTCCTCGGAGAGGCGCACGGTGCGCGCCGCCGTGGTGAAGGCGTCCGTCCACGACCCGGAGCCGCCCGGCAGCGCCCCGGCGCCGGTGCCGGCGACGAGGGCCGCGACGGCCACGACGGACGCGGTGAGGGTCGTGGCCGCCGCGCGGCGGTGGCCGGCGCGCCGCACGGCCCGGGCCGCCCCCGGCGCGGCGCTGCGGCGTGCCGGCGGCGCGCCGTCCAGGGCGAGCCCGAGCAGCAGCGCCGCGACCGTCACCACGAACACGCCCCAGGGCACCTGGCCGACCAGCACGAGCGGGGGGAACCACAGCACGAGCACGGGCACCGTGGCGAGGACGGGGTGGCGCAGCCCCGAGGCGAGCGCGTCCGCCACGAGCAGCACCACGATCGCGCCGCCGACGCAGAGCATCGCGATGGGCGCGCTGCCGACGACCGGGGCGACCTCGCCGCGCATGATCTCGCCCGCCTGGCCGAGCCGGTCCAGCACCCGGCCGGCGGCGTCGGGGCCGGGGACCCAGCGCGGCCCCTCGCCGGGGGCGCCGTAGCGGGCCAGGAGGTACCACGCCCCGACGACCGCGGCGGCGAGCGTCGGCAGCACCGAGCCCACGCCGCCGTCGTCCTTCCCGCCGGGGCGGGCGGCCCGGCGGGCGCCGATGGCCGCGCGCGTCCCGGCCGCGGCGGCCGCGACGAGCACGACGCCGGCCAGCGCGGCCGCCACCCACGGCCCGGGCAGGACCACCGCGGTGAGGCCGAGCAGCGAGGCGGCGGTCGCCAGGGTGACCAGGGCGGTCGACGCCACGAGCCGGGGGGTGTGCCGGGAGCCCGTCATCGCCGCACCTCCGTCAGGTCCGCCCACGCCTGCTCCACCGGCTCCCCGGGCAGCGCGGCGACGGCGCGCCACCCGGCGGCGCGCAGCGCCGCGACGGTGTCGGCGCCGTCGGTCCGGTCCGGGGCGACCACCAGCGCGTGGCAGCCGCCGTCGCCGGCCAGGCCGGCGAGGTCCCGGGCCGTGCCGGCGGGCAGCGCCGGGAGCACGGCGAGCACGGCCTCGCCGCCCGTCCGCAGCGCGCGCAGCGCCCGGGCCGTGGTCACCAGGGCGCGGCGCGCCTCGTCCGGGCTCGCCGTGCCGGTCAGGTCGACGGTCGCGTCGAGCAGCGCCGCGCGGCCCGAGGCCGCCCCGGTGACGAACGGCACCGCGGCCGGCGGCGTGGTCGCCGTGCCGACGAGCCGCACGGGGTGGCCCGCCGCGAGGAACGCGAGGGCGACCGACGCGGTGAGCTCGACCGCCCACTCGCCGTCGTGCTCGGTGAGCCCGCCGACCGAGCGCGCCGCGCCCGGCGCCGGGAGCAGCGCCCGGTCCAGCAGCACGCTCACCGGCCGCACGCCGGCCGCCTCGTCGCTGCGCACCATGAGCCGCCCGCGCCGGGCCGCGCTCGACCAGTGCACGCGGCGTGGGTCGTCGCCCGCGACGTACTCCCGCACCACCGAGTCGTCGGGGGAGGCGAGCCGGGTGCCGGAGGCGGCGTGCTCCACGTCGCCCAGCAGCGCCGAGCGCACCGGCAGCTCCGTCGTCCGCGGCCAGACGGCCACCGTGGTGGCCCCGCCGAGCGGCTCGGTGGTGCGCGCGAGGCCGAAGACGTCCGTGCGCGAGGTCAGCAGCGGACCGAGCGTCCAGCGGCCGCGGCGGCGCGGGTGCAGGCCGTAGCGCACGTCGACGCGGTCGGCCCGTGCCGTGACGCGGGCGCGCACGCCCTCGGGCCCGACCAGCTCGTGCGCGGCCTGCTCGGACAGGCGCAGGCGGGCCAGCCGCTCGTACGCCGCGGCGCTCGCCGTCCGGGCGGCGACGACGAGGTGGGTGTCGCCCTGCTGCCCGCGCACGACCGGGTGGGGCTGCACCTGGCGGTCGACCACGAGCGCGCCGCGGCCGGACTCGAGCCCCCGCGCGGCGAGGGTGACGACGGCGACCACCACGGCGAGCACCGCCGCCGCGCCCAGCGCCACGACGTCGGGCAGCGCCAGCGTCGCGCCCACCACGGCCAGGAGCACGCCGGCGGCGACGAGGGCGACGCCGCGGCGCGTGAGGCGGGCGCGGGCGGCCCGGCGCAGCGGCGCGACGGCGCGGCGCGGCACGGTCAGCCCCTGACGGCGGCCGGCACCGGCGTGCGCTGCACGATCTCGGCCACGACCTGCTCCGGGGTGGTGCCCGCCAGCCGCGACTCGGTCGACAGGATGAGCCGGTGGGCCACCACGGGGGCCGCGACCCGCTGCACGTCGTCCGGCAGCACGTGGTCGCGCCCGTCCATGGCGGCGACCGCCTTGGCCACCCGCAGCAGCTGCAGCGACGCGCGCGGCGAGGCGCCGAGGCGCAGGCCGAGGTGGTGCCGCGTGGCGCCGACGAGGTCGAGCACGTACTGCTTGACGGCGCCGGCGGCGTGCACGTGCCGCACCGCGTCGGCGTACCGCGCGACGGCGGCGCCCGTCGTGACCGGCTGCAGGTGGTCCAGCGGGGTGGCCGCCTCCTGGCGGTCGAGCATCAGCATCTCCGCGTCGCGGTCGGGGTAGCCGACGGTGATCCGGGCGGTGAAGCGGTCGCGCTGCGCCTCCGGCAGCGGGTAGGTGCCCTCCATCTCGACCGGGTTCTGCGTCGCGACGACCAGGAAGGGTCGCGGCAGCCGGTGCGTGGTGCCGTCGACGGTGGTCTGGCCCTCCTCCATGCACTCCAGGAGCGCCGACTGCGTCTTGGGGGAGGCGCGGTTGATCTCGTCGCCGATCACGATGTTGTTGAACACGGGGCCGGGGCGGAACTCGAACTCGTGCGTGGCGGCGCGGAAGATGCTCACGCCGGTGAGGTCGCTCGGCAGCAGGTCCGGCGTGAACTGCACCCGGCCCACCCGGCAGTCGATGCTGCGGGCGAGCGCCTTGGCCAGCGTCGTCTTGCCCACGCCCGGGACGTCCTCCACGAGCAGGTGGCCCTCGGCGAGCAGGACGGCGACGGTGAGCTCGGCGAGGTGCGGCCGCCCGGTGACGACGGACTCCAGCGCGGCCCGGACCCGGGACGTGGCCTCGACCAGCTCGTCGGCGAGCCCCGGCAGCGCGGGCGCCGGCGCGGCGCCCGGGGGCGGTGCGCCGGGCGCGGTGGCGGCGGCGTCCAGGACGGGTTCGGGCTGCACGGCGACCTCCGAGGACCACTGGCCCAGCTCGGCATCTGCTTGCTCGGGTGGTGCTGGCGACGTCCGCACCCTCGCGACCGCCGGTGCCCGCAGCCTACTGGCCCGGCGGCGCGCACGTGTCGCCGGCCGCTGGTGAACCGGGCGCCCGCCGCGGGGCCGGGCGGCCGCCGAGGACGGGGCGGGCCGCCCGCCCCGACGGGCGGCGCGCGCACGGTGCCGTCCGGGCCTCCACCGCCCTCCACCGGCACCTCGCGCCGCTGACCTGGTGCTGCGCGGAGTTTCACCCGCTCCGGGGAGCGGCACGCGGCGTTTTCCCAGGCCGGGTGGAGGGAAGTGGAGTACGGTGGAGCGAGCGGGAGCGCGAGGGGGAGGTGCGAGCCGTGGTGGGAGCCGAGCCGCTGGTGGGCGCGGGTCTCCTGCTGGGCACGTACACCCCCAAGCTCGACGAGAAGGGCCGGCTGATCCTCCCCGCGAAGTTCCGGTCCCGGCTCGCCGACGGTCTCGTCATGACGCGAGGGCAGGAGAGGTGCCTGTTCCTGCTGCCGATGGACGAGTTCTCCCGCATGTACGAGCAGGTCCGGCAGGCTCCCGTGACCTCTCGGCAGGCGCGCGACTACCTCCGCGTGTTCCTGTCGGGCGCGAGCGACGAGGTGCCGGACAAGCAGGGCCGGGTCTCGATCCCGCCGGCCCTGCGCGCGTACGCCGGTCTCGACCGGGACGTCGCCGTCATCGGCGCCGGCACCCGCGTCGAGGTCTGGGACAAGACGGCCTGGGAGACCTACCTCGCCGAGCAGGAGTCCGCGTACTCCGAGACGGCGGAGCAGATCTTCCCGGACCTGCAGTTCTGAGCCGTCCGGCGGACCGGTGGACCGGTCCGACGGCGTCTCGGGCGGCAGGTGCCGCAGGGCGGCGCCACCACAGCCGAACATCGCACGACCCCGAGGCCCCGCCCCGCGAGGCCTCCTCCCGCGAGAGGTCTGGCGTACTTCCCCGACGCCAGAAGGACGCGGAGGGAGACCTGGCCGGACGGGGCCTCGACGCAGCCCGCCCGCAGCACCGACGAGCAGCACCGACGAGCAGCACCGACACCGCAGACCGCACGCCACCCCAAGGAAGGAGCACCCGTGGCACCGACCGACGACGCCAGCGCCGCCGACCGGCACCTGCCCGTGCTCCTCCAGCGTTGCGTGGACCTGCTCGCCCCGGCGCTGCAGGAGCCCGGCAGCGTGCTCGTCGACTGCACCCTCGGCATGGGCGGCCACACGGAGGCCGTGCTCGAGCAGGTGCCCACCGCGCGGGTGATCGGCATCGACCGCGACCCGCAGGCCCTGCGCCTGGCCTCGGCCCGCCTGGCCCGGTTCGGCGAGCGCTTCACCCCCGTGCACGCCGTCTACGACGAGATCGCCGACGTCGTCGCCGACGCCGGGCTCGACGGGGTCCAGGGCGTGCTCATGGACCTCGGCGTCAGCTCGCTGCAGCTCGACGAGGCCGAGCGCGGCTTCGCGTACGCCCAGGACGCCCCGCTCGACATGCGGATGGACCAGACGGCCGGCCTCACCGCGGCGGACGTGCTCAACACCTACGAGGAGCGCGAGATCGCCCGCGTGCTGCGCGAGTACGGCGAGGAGCGGTTCGCCGCCCGCATCGCCCGCGCGATCGTGCGCCGCCGCGAGCAGCGGCCCTGGGAGCGCACCGGCGAGCTCGCCGAGCTGGTGCGCGCGTCGATCCCCGCGGCGACGCGCAAGACCGGCGGCAACCCGTCCAAGCGCACGTTCCAGGGGCTGCGGATCGAGGTCAACGGCGAGCTCGAGGTGCTCGAGCGCGCGGTACCCGCCGCGATCGAGGCGCTCGCGGTCGGCGGTCGCCTCGTCGTCGAGTCGTACCACTCGCTGGAGGACCGGATCGTCAAGCGCGCGATCCAGCGCGGCACGACGTCGTCGGCCCCGCCCGGGCTGCCCGTCGAGCCGGAGACGCACCGGCCGTACCTCGAGCCGCTCACGCGCGGCGCCGAGGAGGCGGACGCCGTGGAGCTCGAGCGCAACCCCCGCGCCGCGTCCGTCCGGCTGCGCGCCGCCGCGCGCCTGCGGCCGACGCCCGACCACCTGCGCCCGGCCGCGGCGGCCCCCGCCCGGCCCGGCCGCAGCACCAGCCGCACCACCGCACGGCCCGGTACCCGACCCACCACCCGACCCACCGCCCGACCCAGCACCCGCACGAACCCCGAGGAGCGTCGATGAGCGCACTGCGAGCCCCGGCAGCCGTCCCCTCGAGGCGCGTCGCCCCCGCGCCGCGCCGCGCGCCGCTGACCGCCCTGCCCGGCGGGCGGTCCCACCGCCGGCTGGAGGCCGTCCGCGCCCCGCTGCAGGCCCGGTCGAGCATGCCGTTCCTCGCCATCTGCGGGGCGCTGCTGGCGGCCGCCCTGCTGTTCGCCCTGGTGCTGAACACCACCATGGCGCGCGGCTCCTACGAGCAGGCGGGTCTGCAGCGCGAGGTCGCCCGGGTCGCCCAGGACGTGCAGTCCAAGCAGGCGGAGCTGCGGGCCGCAGAGGCGTCGCTGCCCGAGCGGGCGCGCGACCTCGGGATGGTGCCCGCCGAGGACCCGACGATCCTCAGCGCGGCCACCGGCCAGGTGGTCGGCGGGGCCCCGGCGCAGCCGTGACCCGGCGCGAGGCTCCTGCGACACGCGCGGGCGCCTCGCGCCCCGCGCGGCCCTCGGCAGCCCAGAATCGGGGCGTGAGGAATCCCGGCGACGCGCGCGGCGCCGCGCCGCGCGCCGCGACGCCCCGTCCCGCCGCGGCCCGTGGCGCGACCCCCCGCGCCACGTCGTCGCGCGCCACGACCCCCCGCGCCACGACGTCGCGCGGCACGACCCCGAGCTCCGCGACCCCCCGCGGCACGACGGGAGCCGTCCCCGCCCGCGGCGGGCGGCCGACCGCACGCCCGGCCCGCCCGACGGCGGGCGCGCGCGCCGAGGGCATCGGGCAGCGCGCCGCCACCGTGCGGCGCACGCCCCGCACCCCCGGCCGGCCGACGGGCGAGGGCCGGCCCCCGGCGCCGCCGTCGCCGGCGCGGCGCCAGAAGTGGCTCACCGTGCTCGCCGCGGTCGTCGTGCTGGTGTTCGTCGGCCGGCTCGTCCACATCCAGGTGTTCCAGGCCCCGGCGCTCGCCGCGGAGGCGCTCGAGGGGCGCATGAGCACGACGACGACCGTCGCGCACCGCGGCGACATCACGGACGTCGACGGCACCGTGCTGGCCACGTCCGTCGACCGGTACACCGTCGTGGCCGACCCCCTGGCGATCCAGAGTTTCCGCGGCGGCAGCCGCGTGGACTCCGAGGGCGGCGAGGTCGCCGACGGCGCGCTCGGCGTCGCGCAGCTGCTCGGGCCCATCCTCGACCTGCCGACGAACGAGCTGGCCGCCACGATCAACGGCGACGGCCGGTACGTCGTGCTGGCCAAGGACGTGGTGCCGGAGGTGCAGCGCGCGATCGCCGACCTCCAGCTGGGCGCGTACGTCAGCACGGACCTCACCTCCAAGCGCACGTACCCGTCGGGCACCGTGGCCGGCACGCTCGTGGGGTTCGTCAACTCCCAGCAGGAGGGCCAGGGCGGCATCGAGCGCATGTACGACGACGTGCTCGCCGGCACGCCCGGGACCACGACGTACGAGCGCTCGCGCGACGGCGTGCCGATCCCCGGCGGCGCGGAGGAGTCCGAGGCGGCCGTGCCCGGCCGCGACGTCGTGCTCACGATCGACCACGACGTCCAGTGGAAGACGCAGGACTCCCTCGACCAGGCCGTGTCGGCCAGCGGGGCGGAGTACGGCATCGCGCTGGTGCAGGACACGCGCACCGGCGAGATGCTCGCCATCGCGGACTCCGGGTCGGTGGACCCGAACGACCGCTCGACGGCCCAGGTGGCGCAGGGCTCGCGCGCCGTCCAGGACACCTTCGAGCCGGGCTCGACCGGCAAGGTCATCACCATGGCCGCGGCCCTGGAGACGGGGGCGTGGACGCCCGAGAGCCGGTTCACGGTGCCGTACGCGTTCACCACGCCGAACGGCCAGACGTTCCGCGACTCCCACGAGCACGAGGTGCAGAGGCTGACGCTCGCCGGGATCCTGGCGCACTCGTCGAACTCGGGCACCGTGCAGGTGGCCGAGAAGATCTCGCCGCAGACGCAGCACGACTACCTCAAGCGGTTCGGGCTGGGGGAGCCGACCGGCCTGGGCCTGCAGGGCGAGTCGCGCGGCACGGTGCACCCGGTGGACGCCTGGGACGGCCGCACGCGGTACGCCGTGACGTTCGGCCAGGGCCTGACGGTCAACGCCGTCCAGGCCACCAGCGTGTTCTCGACGGTCGCGAACGGCGGCGTCCGCATGACGCCCACCCTGCTGGCGGGCACGCGCACCGCAGGCGGTGAGCTCGAGCCGGCCGAGCGGGAGGAGGGCACGCGCGTGGTCTCCGAGGAGACGGCCGACACCCTCATGCGCATGCTCGAGGAGGTCACCAGCGAGGAGGGCACGGCGGAGGGCGCGCAGGTGCCCGGCTACCGCATCGCCGGCAAGACCGGCACGGCCCAGATCTTCCTGCCCGGCGGTGGTGTGACGTACATGGCGTCCTTCATCGGCGTGGCCCCCGCGGACGACCCGCGCTACACCGTGTCGGTCTTCCTCAAGAGCCCGCGCTCGTCCATCTTCGGCGGCGTCGTCGCAGCCCCGGTGTTCCGCGACGTCATGGGCTTCGTGCTGCAGAAGGAGGACGTGCCGCCGAGCACTCCCGCGAGCACGACCTACCCGCTGACGTGGTGAGCCCGTGGGGGAGCGCGTGGGGGAGCCCGGCGGCGGCTGCCGCCGACCGGGACCGGTCGGCTTCACCCGCTAGGGTCTACTGCGTGACATCCCCGTACGACCGCATCCGGCCCGTGGGCACCCCGCCCCGGAAGGTGCGGGACCTGGCCCTGACCTTCGGGCTCGAGACGGTGGACGTGCCGTCGTCGCCCGCGGAGCCCGTGACGGTCACCTCGGTGGCCTCCGACAACCGCGTCGTCGCCGACGGCGACCTCTTCGTGGCGCTGCCCGGCGCGCACGCGCACGGGGCCCGGTACGCGGCCGACGCCGTCGCCCGCGGGGCCCGCGCCGTGCTCACCGACACCGAGGGCGCCGCCCTGGTCGCCGCCGTGCCGCTCGAGCGGGACGGCGCGCCGGTCCCCGTGCTCGTGGCCGCCGACCCCCGCGCGGTGCTGGGCCCCGTCGCCGCCTGGGTGTACGGCAGCCCGGGCGAGCACCTCATGACGTTCGGGGTCACCGGCACGAACGGCAAGACCACCACGACCTACCAGGTCGACCACGTGCTGCGCGCCCTCGGCTGGAAGGGCGGGCTCGTCGGCACCGTCGAGATGCGCTCGGGCGACCGGGTGCTGCCCTCCCGGCTCACCACGCCGGAGGCCGCCGACCTGCAGGCCCTGCTCGCCGCGATGCTCGAGGACGGCGTGCGGACCCTCGCGATGGAGGTGTCGTCGCACGCGCTGGCCCTGCACCGCGTCGACGGCGTCCAGTACGGCGTCGTGGGCTTCACCAACCTCAGCCAGGACCACCTCGACTTCCACGGCGACCTGCAGACGTACTTCGAGACCAAGGCGCGGCTGTTCACGCCCGAGCACGCCCGGCGCGGCGTCGTCGTCGTCGACGACGCGTGGGGCGAGCGCATGGCGCAGGCGGCCCAGGTCCCCGTGGCGACGCTGCGTACCCGCCCCGCCGGCGACGACGGCGGCGCCGCCGCGGCGGCCGACTGGACCGTCTCGGGCGTGGTCCCGCACGGCACCGGCTCGGCGTTCACCGTCACCCACGTCGACGGGCGCACCGTGCGCACGACGACGTCGCTGCCCGGCGACTTCAACGTGGCCAACGCGGCGCTCGCGCTGGTCATGGTGCTCGAGGGCGGCGCGCACCTGCAGGACGTGCAGGAGGCGCTCGACGCCGCCGGCGGCCTGTCGGCCGTCGTGCCCGGCCGCATGGAGGTCGTCGGCGCCGGCGACGCGACGTCGCCGCGCGTCGTGGTCGACTTCGCGCACAACACCGAGGCCCTCGAGCTGGCGCTGGCCGCGCTGCGCCCGACGACGGCCGGCCGGCTCGTCGTCGTCTTCGGCGCCACCGGCGACCGGGACAAGGGCAAGCGCCCGGCGATGGGCGCCGCCGCCGTGGCGGGCGCCGACGTCGTCGTGGTGACCGACGACGACCCGCACGGCGAGGACCCGGCGCCCGTGCGCGCGGCGGTGCTCGCCGGGGCGCGCGCGGCGCAGCAGGCCGCCCGCGACGCCGGCCGCGAGGTCGTGCTGCACGAGGTCGCGCCCCGCGCGGAGGCGATCCGCCGCGCCGTGGCCGACGCGGCCCCGGGCGACACGGTGCTGGTCGCCGGCCGCGGGCACGAGACCATCCAGGACGTCGCGGGCGTCGACCTGCCGCTCGACGACCGCGTCGAGGCCCGCGCGGCGCTGGCCGCCCGGCAGTCGGCGCCGCCCGGGGCGCAGGACACCCCGCAGGTCCCCACCACGGACCTCACCACGGATCCCACCACGGACCCCACCACGCACCCCCAGGACGAGAGGACGACCACCGCATGATCGAGCTGACCGCTGCCGAGGTCGCGGAGGCGACGGGCGGTCGCCTCGCCGCCGCGGACCCCGAGGCACGGGTCACCGGACCGGTGGTCGTCGACTCCCGGCTCGTGGAGCCGGGCGCCCTCTTCGTGGCCCTGCCCGGCGAGCGCGTGGACGGCCACGACTTCGCCGCCGGCGCGGTGGCGGCCGGGGCGACCCTGGTGCTGGCCGCGCGGCCGGTGGACGGCGTGCCCGCCGTCGTCGTCGACGACGTGCAGGGCGCCCTCGGCGACCTCGCCCGCGTGGTGCTCGCGCGCGTCCGCGCGGCCAGCCCGGACCTGCGCGTGCTCGCCGTGACCGGGTCGGTCGGCAAGACGACGACCAAGGACCTCATGGGCCAGCTGCTCGCGCCCGACGGCGAGGCCGTCGTGCCGACCGGGTCGTTCAACAACGAGGTCGGCCTGCCGCTGACCGTGCTGCGCGTGACGCCCGCCACCCGCACCCTCGTGCTGGAGATGGGCGCCGACCGCGTCGGCAACATCGCCTACCTCACCTCGGTCGCGCCGCCCCAGGTGGGCGTCGTGCTCGCCGTCGGCTCGGCCCACCTGGGCGTCTTCGGCAGCGTCGAGGCGATCGCCGAGGCCAAGTCGGAGATGGTCACCGGCCTGGTGTCGGACGGCGTCGCGGTGCTCAACGCCGACGACCTGCGGGTGGCCGGCATGGCCGCCAAGGCCGTCGACGCCGGCGCCCGCGTCGTCACGTTCGGCACCATCCCCGCGGCCGACGTGCGCGCCGAGCGCGTCACGATCGACGCCGCGGGCCGCGCCGCGTTCACGCTGCGGGTGCGCGCCGGCGCGCTCGGCGCGACGTCCGCCGGCGAGGAGGTGCGCGCGCCCGTCAGCCTGCGGCTGGTGGGGGAGCACCACGTGACCAACGCGCTGGCCGCCGCCACCGTCGCGCTGCAGGTGGGCCTCGCCCCCGAGGTGGTCGCCGAGCGCCTGTCGGCCGCGACGCCGGTCAGCCCGCACCGCATGGCGGTGACCGAGCGCTCCGACGGCATCACCGTCGTCGACGACTCCTACAACGCCAACCCCGACTCCATGCGGGCCGCGCTGCGCTCGCTCGCCGTGATGGCGGGCCGCGAGCGGCGCTCCGTCGCGGTGCTGGGGGAGATGCGCGAGCTGGGCGACACCGCCCGCGAGGCGCACGACGCGATCGGCCGGCTCGTGGTGCGGCTGAACGTCAAGCTGCTCGTCGTCGTCGGCGAGGGCGCGTACCACATCCACGAGGGCGCGCTGCAGGAGGGGTCCTGGGGCGAGGAGAGCGTGTTCGTCCCCGACCTCGATGCCGCGCGCGCCGTCCTCGCCGAGCAGCTGCGCCCCGGAGACGTCGTGCTGGTCAAGGCGTCGAACGGCTCGGGCCTGTGGCACCTGGGCGACGAGCTGGCCTCGGGCGAGCTCAAGCCCGCGGGGGCCGTCCAGTGATCGCGATCCTGCTGTCCTCGGGCGTCGCCCTGCTCGTGGCGCTCTTCGGCACGCCGCTGTTCATCCGGTTCCTCGTGCACCGCAACTACGGGCAGTTCGTCCGCCAGGACGGCCCGACGGCGCACTTCACCAAGCGCGGCACCCCGACCATGGGCGGCGTCGTCATCATCGCGGCGACCCTCGTGGGTGTCGCCGCGTCGATGCTGGTGTCCGAACGGCTGCCGAGCGTCTCGGCGCTGCTGGCGCTGTACCTCATGACCGGCCTGGGGCTGGTCGGCTTCCTCGACGACTTCACCAAGATCCGCAAGCAGCGGTCGCTGGGCCTGACCGCCCGGGCGAAGATCGTCGGCCAGGGCTTCGTGGGCATCTCGTTCGCGGTGCTGGCGCTGCAGTTCCCCAACGCCTCCAACCGCACGCCCGCCTCGACGAAGATCTCGTTCCTGCGGGACACCAACATCGACCTGGCGTTCGCCGGCACCACCATCGGCCTGATCCTCTTCGTCATCTGGGCGAACTTCCTCATCACCGCCTGGTCGAACGCGGTCAACCTCACGGACGGCCTCGACGGCCTGGCCACCGGCACCTCGCTCGCCGTCTTCGGCGCGTACGTGCTGGTCGGCATCTGGCAGCTCAACCAGTCCTGCCAGCGGCTGGTGGCCGCCGGGCCGCGCTGCTACGAGGTGCGCGACCCGCAGGACCTGGCGATCGTCGCGGCGGCCGTCGTGGGCGCCTGCCTCGGCTTCCTGTGGTGGAACGCCAGCCCGGCGAAGATCTTCATGGGCGACACCGGCTCGCTGGCCCTCGGCGGCGCGCTGGCCGGCCTGTCGATCCTGTCGCGCACCGAGATCCTCGCCGCGATCATCGGCGGCCTGTTCGTCATCATCGTGCTGAGCGACATCATCCAGATCGGGTTCTTCAAGATGACCCGCAGGCGCGTGTTCAAGATGGCGCCGCTGCACCACCACTTCGAGCTCTCGGGGTGGGGCGAGGTCACCATCGTGATCCGGTTCTGGCTCATCGCCGGGCTGTTCGCGGCGCTCGGCATGGGCATCTTCTACGCCGAGTGGGTCGTGAGCTGAGCGTGACCGAGCAGCCGCACCCCGTCCCCGAGCACCCCGTCCCCGAGCACCCCGCCCCCGGGCACGGCGTCGTCGAGCCGCGCGTCCCGCTCGTCGAGGCCCGCGTCGTCGTCGCCGGGCTCGGCGTGACCGGCCGGGCCGTCGAGCGCGCGCTGCGGCCCCGCGTCGCCGCGCTCGTCACGGTCGACGCCGGCGCGCCGGACGCGGACGTCCGCGAGCCGGAGGACCCCGCGGTCGTCGCACGGGTCGTGGCCGACGCCGACCTCGTGGTGGCGTCGCCCGGCTGGCGGCCCACCGCGCCGCTGCTCGCCGCCGCCCTCGCGGCCGGCGTGCCGGTGTGGAGCGAGGTGGAGCTCGCCTGGCGCCTGCGCGTCGAGCGCGCCCCGGCCGACGGCGCGGCGTCCGACGGCGCGGCGTCCGACGGCGGCGCGCGCGGCCCGGCGCCGTGGCTGGGCGTCACGGGCACGAACGGCAAGACGACGACGGTCGAGATGCTCGCCGCGATCCTCGACGCGGCGGGCCTGCGCACCCGCGCGGTGGGCAACGTGGGCCGGCCGCTGGTCGAGGCCGCGCTGGACCCGGGGCTGGACGTGCTGGCGGTCGAGCTGTCCAGCTTCCAGCTGCACTTCACGCACACGACGGCGTTCCAGGCCGGCGCCGTGCTCAACGTGGCGGCCGACCACCTCGACTGGCACGGCTCCCTGGACGCCTACGCCGCCGACAAGGGCCGGGTGTACGAGCGCGCCGAGGTCGCGTGCGTCTACAACGTCGCCGACCCGCGCACCGAGCACCTGGTGCGCGAGGCCGACGTCGCGGAGGGCGCGCGCGCCACGGGCTTCACGCTCGGCACGCCCGGCCCGGGGATGCTCGGCCTCGTGGAGGACGTCCTCGTCGACCGGGCGTTCCACGCCCCGGCGGGCGCCCGGGACCGGCAGGGCTACGCCTCCGAGCTCGGGACGCTGGCCGACCTCGCCCACCTGGCCCCCGGCGGCGACGCCGCGGCGCTGCCGCCGCACGTCGTGGCCGACGCCCTGGCCGCCGCGGCGCTGGCCCGGGCGCACGGCGTGCCCGCGCGCGCGGTGCGCGACGGGCTGCGCGCCTACCGGCCGGGGGAGCACCGCATCCAGCGTGTGGGCCTGGTCGACGGCGTCGCGTACGTGGACGACTCGAAGGCCACCAACGCGCACGCGGCGTCCGCCTCGCTCGCGGCGTTCGCCCCCGGCAGCGTGGTGTGGGTGGTCGGCGGGCTGGCCAAGGGCGCCTCGTTCGACGAGCTCGTCGCCGCGCGCGCCGACCGGCTGCGCGCCGCCGTCGTCATCGGCGTCGAGCAGGCGCCGTTCGCGGAGGCGCTCGCCCGACACGCCCCCGCAATCCCCGTCCACGCCGTCGATCCCGGCGACACTGGGACGGTGATGCGCCGGGCCGTCGCGGCCGCGCGGGAGCTCGCCCGGCCGGGCGACACCGTGCTGCTGGCACCGGCCGGCGCCTCGCAGGACCAGTTCCGCTCCTACGCCCACCGCGGGGAGGCCTTCGCGGCCGCCGTGACGGACCTGGCGCCGCAGGAGCCGTAGCACCACGGAGGGACGCGCATGGCGGTCAGCACGGGCCCCGAGCGGGCCGCCGCCGAGCGGCCGCGCCTGGGGTACTGGAACTCCGCGGTGACCACCTACTACCTGCTGGTGGGCTCGACGATCGCGCTGCTCGCCTTCGGCCTCGTCATGGTGCTGTCCAGCTCGACGATCACGTCGATCGCCGAGAGCGAGTCGCCGTACACCGAGTTCCTCAACCAGGCCCGGTTCGCGCTCATCGGCCTGCCGGTGCTGATCGTCGCCACGCGCATCCCGACGCGCTGGTACAAGAACCTGGCCTGGCCCGGCCTGCTGGTCGCCCTGGTGCTGCAGGCGCTGACCTTCGTGCCCGCCCTGTCCGCGAGCAAGGGCGGCAACGCCGGCTGGATCCGCGTGCCCGTCATCGGCACCATGCAGCCGGCCGAGATCGGCAAGCTCGTGCTGGCCGTGTGGCTCGGCACGGTGCTGGGCCGCAAGCGGCACCTGCTGGGCCGGTGGAACCACGCGCTGCTGCCCGCCCTGCCGGGGGCCGCCGGCCTCCTCGCGCTCATCCTGGGCGGCAAGGACCTCGGCACGGCGATGGTCGTCATGGCCCTCGTGGCGGGCGCCTTCTGGGTCGCCGGGATCCCGGCGAAGCTGTTCGGGCTGATGGCCGGCGGCGCGGCCGCCCTGGTCGTGGGCGTGTTCATCTTCGGCCAGAGCAGCAGCAACCGGCTCTCGCGCATCATGGCCGCCTACGGCCCGTGCACGGACACCCAGGGCGAGTGCTACCAGTCGCTGCACGGCATGTACGGGCTCGGCACCGGCGGGCTGCTCGGCGTCGGCCTCGGCGCGAGCCGGGAGAAGTGGCGCTACCTGCCCGAGGCGCACAACGACTTCATCTACGCCGTCATCGGCGAGGAGCTCGGCCTGTTCGGCACGCTCATGGTCCTGGCGCTCTTCGTCATCCTCGGGTTCGCGATGAGCCGCCTCGTGCGCCGCCATCCCGACCCCTTCGTCCAGGTGACCACCGCGGCGGTGGCGTGCTGGGTCGTCGGCCAGGCGTTCCTCAACATCGGCGTGGTGATCGGGGTGCTGCCCGTCATCGGCGTGCCGCTGCCGCTGGTGTCGGCGGGCGGCTCCGCCCTGGTGACGACCATGGCCGCGCTCGGCATGATCATCAGCTTCGCCCGCACCGAGCCCGGCACCGCCGAGGTGCTCGCCGCGCGCGGCAGCGTGGTGCGCCGGTCGCTCGCCGTCCTGGGCCGCGGCCGGCCGCGCTGACCGGCGCCCCGTCCGGACCCGGCGGCGTCGCCCGCCCCCGGTAGGGTCGCGGTGTGACAGACAGCGGTACCCCCCAGACCCCGGCCGACGGCCCCGCCCGCGCACCCCAGGAGCCCCGGGAGCCGGAGCGCCGCCGCGTCCGCTCCGTCGTCCTGGCCGGCGGCGGCACGGCCGGCCACGTCAACCCCCTGCTCGCCGTGGCCGACGAGCTGCGCGCCCGCGAGCCGGGGCTGCGCGCCCTCGTGCTCGGCACCACCTCCGGCCTCGAGGCCGACCTCGTGCCGGAGCGCGGCTACCGCCTGTGGCCGGTGCCGAAGGTGCCGCTGCCGCGGCGGCCCTCGGTGGAGCTGCTGACCCTGCCCGGCAAGCTCGCGGCCGCCGTCCGCGCCGCCGAGGCGGCCATCGACGAGGTCGGCGCCGAGGCCGTCGTCGGGTTCGGCGGCTACGTCTCGACGCCGGCCTACCTCGCCGCCCGCCGGCGCGGCGTGCCCGTCGTCGTGCACGAGCAGAACGCGCGCCCCGGCGTCGCCAACCGCCTCGGCGCCCGCTGGGCGGCCCGCGTCGGCGCGACCTTCCCGGGCACCTCGCTGCGCGACGCCGTGGTGACCGGCCTGCCGCTGCGCCGCGAGATCTCCGACCTCGTCGCGCGCCGCGCGGCCGACGCCGCCGCCGCGCGGGTGCAGGCGGCCGACGCCCTGGGCCTCGAGCCGACGCTGCCCACGCTGGTCGTCACCGGCGGGTCCTCGGGCGCGCTGAGCCTCAACACCGCCGTCTCCCGCGCCGCCGCGGCCCTGCTGGAGTCCGGCGCCCAGGTGCTGCACCTGACCGGCCGGGACAAGGACGGCCCGGTGCGCGAGGCCGTCGGTCGCCTGGCCGGCACGCACGAGACCCGGCGCTACCAGGTGCGCGAGTACCTGTCCGACATGCACCTGGCGCTCGCGGTCGCCGACCTCGTGGTCGCCCGCGCCGGCGCCGGCACGGTCTGCGAGCTCGCCGCCCTCGGCCTGCCCGCGGTGTACGTGCCGCTGCCCGTCGGCAACGGCGAGCAGCGGCTCAACGCCACGCCGCTCGTCGAGGCCGGCGGCGGCCTGCTCGTCGACGACGCCGACCTCACCTCCACCTGGGTCGCCGAGCACGTCCCGGCGCTGCTGGGCGACCCCGCGCGCCTGGACGCCATGGCCGCCGCCGCCCGGGCCGCGGGCGTGCGCGACGGCGCCGCGCGCGTCGCCGACCTCGTCGAGCAGGCCGTCGCGGCGGCGGCGCCTGCCGGGGGTGCCCGGTGAGCGCCGCGGTCGCGCCCGCCGTCCCGCTCGCCGCCCTCGGCCGCGTCCACCTCGTGGGGGTCGGCGGCGCGGGCATGAGCGTCGTCGCGCGGCTGCTCGCCGCGAACGGCGTGCCGGTCCAGGGGTCCGACGCGGCCGAGGGCCCGGCGCTCGCAGCCCTGCGCGCGGACGGCGCGAGCGTGTGGGTCGGGCACGACGCCGCCCACGTGGTCGGCGCCGACGGCACGCCCCGGGTCGACACCGTCGTGGTGTCCTCGGCCGTCCGCGAGACCAACCCCGAGCTCGCCGCGGCCCGCGCCGCCGGCCTGCGCGTGCTGCACCGGTCCCAGGCGCTCGCCTCCCTCATGCTCGGGCGCCGCGCCGTGGCCGTCGCCGGCGCGCACGGCAAGACCACCACCTCGGCGATGATCGCCACGGTGCTGCGCTCGTGCGGGCTCGACCCGTCGTTCGCCATCGGCGGCACCGTGCGCACGCGCACGGCCGACGGCGTCGAGGCGGCCGTGCCGGGCGGGCACCTCGGGGCCAGCGACGTGCTGGTGGCGGAGGCCGACGAGTCCGACGGCTCGTTCCTCAACTACGCGCCCACGGTGGCCGTCGTCACCAACGTCGAGCCCGACCACCTCGACCACTACGGCACCCGCGAGGCCTTCGACCAGGCGTTCGTCGACTTCGCCGCCCGCCTGCAGCCCGGCGGCACGCTGGTCGCGTGCGCCGACGACGCCGGCTCGGCCGCCCTCGCGGCGGCCCACCGCGCCCGCGGCGGGACGGCGGTCACCTACGGGACCGCCCCGGGTGCGGACGTCGCCGTGCGCGACGTCACGGCTCGGCCGGACGGCGTGGACGCCGTCGTCGCCGGCGGGCCGCTCGGGGGCACCCCGCTCGCGCTGCGCCTGGCCGTGCCTGGCGCCCACAACGCGCTCAACGCCACCGCTGCGGCCGTGGTGGCCGCCCTCCTGGGCGCGCCGGCGGCGCGGGCGGTCGGTGGGGCGGGGGAGTTCGTCGGCACCGGCCGCCGGTTCGAGCCCCGGGGCGAGGCCGGCGGCGTGCGGGTGGTCGACGACTACGCCCACCACCCGACGGAGATCGAGGCGCTGCTGCGCGCGGCGCGGCCGGTCGCCGGCACGGGGCGGGTGCTGGTGCTGTTCCAGCCGCACCTGTACTCGCGCACCCGGATCTTCGCCGACCGGTTCGCCGCCGCGCTGGCGCTCGCGGACGAGGTCGTGGTCACGGGGATCTACCGTGCCCGCGAGGACGTGGACCCCGCCACGACGGCCCGCACGATCACCGACCTGCTGCCCGCCACGGCGTCGGGCGGCGGGGTGCGGGCGGTGGAGGACCGCACCGAGGCCGCGCACGCGGTCGCGGCGCTGGCCCGCCCCGGCGACCTCGTGCTCACCGTGGGCGCGGGCGACGTGACGGAGCTGGCCCCGGTGGTGCTCGCCGACCTCGCGGCGCGCGCGCCGCGCTGACGGCCGGAGGCGGCGCCGCCCGGCGTCGCCTCCGCCGGATCGCCGCGCCGCAGGGGGAGGATGGCGCCGTGCGACCGCCAGCCCGTCCCCGCGTCCCGCCAAAGCCGGCCCGCCCGGCGTCGCCGGCCCCGCCGGCGGCCTCGCGCCCCGGGAGCCCGGCGCCGAGGCAGGCGCCCGGCGGGCAGCGGCCGAGGCCGCCGGCTGCCGGGCCGGGCCGGCCGCCGGCGCCCCAGGGCGCGCGGCCGGCGCCGGGCGGCGCGCGGCCCGCGGCCGGCGTCGACCGTCCCGCCCGCGCGGAGGCGGTCCCGGCGCCGGACCGGGTCTCCACGACCATGGCGCGGCGGCTGGCCGAGCGCTCGGCGATGCACCGCCACCGCCTGCGGCGCACCGCCTGGGCGTGGGCCGCCGCGGTCGCGGCCGTCGCGGGGCTGGCGTGGGCGGCGTTCTTCTCGCCGCTGTTCGGGCTCGACCCCGCCCGGGTCGAGATCAGCGGCCAGGGCAGCACCGTCGACGTCGCCCAGGTGGAGCAGCTGGTGCGCGCGGAGGCGGGCGTGCCGCTGACCCGGCTCGACACCGTGGCGCTGCGCGAGCAGCTCCTCGGCGTCGACGGCGTCAAGGACGTCGCGCTCGCGCGCGGCTGGCCCGACGGCCTGGTCGTGCGCCTCACGGCGCGCGAGCCGGTCGCGGCCGTGCCCGACGGGGAGCGGTTCGCCCTGGTCGACGACGAGGGCGTGCGCGTGGGCACCCTCGACGCCGCGCCCGAGGGGATGCCCGTGGTGGACGTGCCCCTGGGGGAGGACGCCGCGCCCGCCCTGCGGTCCGCGCTGCACGTGCTCGCCGGCCTGCCGGACGACCTGCGCGCCGAGGTGCGCAAGGTCGCCGCGGACACCCAGGACGACGTGCGCGTGGCCCTGCGCTCCGGGCTGGAGGTCCGCTGGGGCGACGACTCGCGGATGCCGCTCAAGGTCCGGGTGGTGCAGTCGCTGCGGGGCGCCGCGCCGGACGCGCGCGTCCTCGACGTGAGCTCGCCCGAGCTGCCGGTGACCCGGTGACGACGCGCCGTGCGCGGAACGCGCGCGACACGCCGCGTGTCCTCCGACGCGCGGTTCGGCGCGCCGCATACCGTCGGGACAGCAGCAACCTGACATAACACTTACCCTCAGGTAGAGCCTGAGGGTTGGCGTCGGGAACCAGGAACGACCCGAGAGGCATCGACGTGGCAACTCCGCAGAACTACCTGGCAGTGATCAAGGTGGTGGGCATCGGCGGTGGTGGCGTGAACGCCGTGAACCGCATGATCGAGGTCGGGCTCAAGGGCGTCGAGTTCATCGCCATCAACACCGACGCGCAGGCGCTGCTGATGTCGGACGCCGACGTCAAGCTCGACGTCGGCCGCGAGCTGACGCGCGGCCTGGGCGCCGGCGCCGACCCCGAGGTGGGCCGCAAGGCCGCCGAGGACCACGCCGAGGAGATCGAGGAGGTCCTGCGCGGGGCCGACATGGTCTTCGTGACCGCGGGCGAGGGCGGCGGCACGGGCACCGGGGGTGCCCCGGTGGTCGCGCGCATCGCCCGCGCGCTCGGCGCGCTGACGGTCGGTGTCGTGACCCGCCCGTTCACCTTCGAGGGCCGCCGCCGCTCGGTGCAGGCCGAGCAGGGGATCGAGAGCCTCCGCGAGGAGGTCGACACCCTCATCGTCATCCCGAACGACCGGCTGCTGCAGATGTCCGACCGCAACGTCTCGGCCATCGCCGCGTTCCACCAGGCCGACCAGGTGCTGCACTCCGGCGTCCAGGGCATCACGGACCTGATCACCACCCCGGGCCTGATCAACCTCGACTTCGCCGACGTCAAGTCCGTCATGCAGGGCGCGGGCTCCGCGCTCATGGGCATCGGCTCGGCCCGCGGCGAGGACCGCGCCGTGCAGGCGGCCGAGCTGGCGATCTCCTCGCCGCTCCTCGAGGCCTCGATCGACGGCGCCCACGGCGTGCTGCTGAGCATCCAGGGCGGCAGCGACCTCGGCCTGTTCGAGGTCAACGAGGCGGCCCGCCTCGTGCAGGAGGCCGCGCACCCCGAGGCGAACATCATCTTCGGCACCGTCATCGACGACGCCCTGGGCGACGAGGTCCGGGTCACGGTCATCGCGGCCGGCTTCGACGGCGGGGTGCCGCAGGCGCGCAAGGACGGCCGCGGCCTCGGCGAGATCGCCGGCCGGTCCGCGCCGCGCCCGGCCGTGACCGCGGCCCCGGCGGAGCCGGCGCCGGCCACGGCGCCCGTGCCGCAGCCGCCCGCCGGCGCGCACACCCTGCCGCGGCCCATCCCGGCCGGCCCGGACGACCTGCCCGCGAGCCTCGACCCGGTCGAGCGCCCGCGCGTGTCGGTCGTCGAGGAGTCGGACGGCGTGACGGTCGAGCGTCCCGTCGAGGTGCCGCGCATCTGGGACGCGCAGCCGCCCAAGGAGGAGCTCGACGTCCCCGACTTCCTCAAGTGAGCCACCCGGAGGGCGGCCGGTGAGCGCTCCCGCGGGCCACGCGGCCGGGGCGCCCGCCACGGCGGCGTGGTCGCAGGAGGCGCTCCTGCCGGACGACGTCGGGGCGGGCCTGCTGCGGGTCGACCTGGGCCCGGGCGTGGTCGCCGGCTTCACCACCCGGCACGGCGGTGTCTCGCCGGCGCCGTGGTCGTCGCTGGACCTGGGCGCCGGGACGGGTGACGACCCGGCGCTCGTGCGGGAGAACCGCGCGCGCGTCGGCGCGTGGCTCGGCGCGCCCGTGGCCTTCGCGGCGCAGGTGCACGGTGACCGGGTGCTCGTGCTCGGCGAGGCGGAGCGGGCCGAGTGGGCGTCCGAGGAGCCGCCGCTCGCGGCGGGCGAGGCGGACGCGGTGGTCACCGTCGCCGAGGGCCTCGGGCTGGGCGCCCTCGCCGCCGACTGCGTGCCGGTGCTGGTGGCCGACGCCGGCGCGCGGGTGGTCGGCGTCGCCCACGCCGGGCGCCGCGGCCTGGCGCTCGGCGTCGTGCACCGCCTCCTCGACGCGATGCTCGCGGCGGGCGCGACGCCGTCCGGGCTGCGTGCCGCGGTCGGCCCCGCGGTCTGCGGCGCGTGCTACGAGGTCCCCGCGGCGCTGCGCGACGAGGTGGCCGCGGCCGTCCCGGCCGCACGGGCCACCACGCGGCAGGGGACCCCGGCCCTGGACCTGCCCGCCGGGGTCGGGGCACAGCTCGCGGAGCGCGGGGTCGAGACCGCCCGCGTGGCGCGGTGCACGCTCGAGGACCCGGACCTGTTCTCGCACCGGGCCGCCACGGCGGCCGGCACGACGACGGGCCGGCAGGCCGGGGTGGTCGTGCTGGTCTAGCAGCACCGACGCCCCGCAGCGCCCGCACCGGGAGGGCGGCTCGTCGGGCGCGCGGCGCTCCGGCGTGTCGCGCACCGCCCGCCGGTGTCGCTGGTTACCGTGCGAGGAGCCGGACGACCAGCGCGGACGGCGATCGGGCAGGCCGACGAAACGGAGTGGGAGCGATGGCCGGAGCGCTTCGCAAGACGATGCTGTACCTGGGGCTCGCCGACGACCAGGGCGAGCGGGACGAGTACGTCGAGGAGTACGACGACGAGCTGGAGGCACCGGTGCGTGACGAGTACCAGGCGGAGGTGACGCCGCTGCGCCGCCCCGCCCTGCGGGAGGCGACCCCGGCGCCGGCCGCCGACCTGCGGCGGATCACCACGATCCACCCGCGCTCCTACAACGACGCCCGCCTCATCGGCGAGGCGTTCCGCGGCGGCACGCCCGTGATCATGAACCTGTCCGACATGGACGACGCCGACGCCAAGCGCCTGGTGGACTTCTCCGCCGGCCTGATCTTCGGCCTGCACGGCTCGATCGAGCGCGTCACCAACAAGGTGTTCCTGCTCTCGCCCGAGCACGTCGAGATCGCCGGCGAGGACGACGTCGACACGGCGCCCAAGGGCCCGGGGCACTTCTACAACCAGAGCTGACCCGGCTCGACCTCTCCCGGGCCGGCTCCGCCGGCCCGTCGCTCCGGCGTGCCGACGGCCCGGCCGCCGTCCCGACGCCTGCCGACGGCGGGCACCCCGCGGGGTGCCCGCCGTCGTCGTGCCTCCCCGCCCTGCGGCCCCGGCTGCGCGCCGCGCCGGGGACCGGCCGCGCGCCGCCGCCCGGAGGCCCCCGATCCCGTAGGTTGGTGCCCGTGAGCGTCATCTTCAGCCTCATCGGGCTGGTCCTGTGGCTGTACCTGCTGTGCCTGGTCGTGCGCATGGTCCTCGACTGGGTGCAGTACTTCGCGCGCGACTGGCGGCCGCGGGGGGTCGTGCTCGTCCTCGCCGAGGGCGTCTACACCGTGACCGACCCGCCGCTGCGTGCGCTGCGCCGTGTGATCCCGCCCCTGCGCCTCGGCAACGTGGGGCTGGACCTCGGCTTCATGATCCTGTTCTTCGTCGTCCTCGTGGCCTCCAACGTCTTCACCCAGCTCGGGCGCTGACCAGCGCTCCGGCCCCGGCGCGGCGCCCGCGTCCGTGCTTGTGCAGGAATCGTGTGCGGCACGCCGACGCGCTGGTGCGCGCGCGGCTTCGCCGGGGGTCGTCCGCTACCGTGGGTCACCGACGACCGGACAACCGACGGCAACGAGGTGACACACGATGGCGCTGCTCACAGCAGAGGACATCCTGAACAAGAAGTTCTCGGCGACGAAGTTCCGCGAGGGCTACGACGTGGAGGAGGTCGACGACTTCCTCGACGAGGTGGTGCGGACCCTCACGGCCGTCCAGGAGGAGAACGAGGACCTGCGGTCCAAGCTGGCCGCCGCCGAGCGCCGGGTCGCCGAGCTCTCCCGCTCGGACGCCGCCGCCGCCGCGAAGCCCGCCCCGGTCGCCGCCCCGGCTCCGGCCCCGGCGCCCACGCCGGCCCCGGCGCCCACGCCGGCTCCGGCCCCCGCGCCGCGGGCCGCGGAGCCCGAGTCCGCGACCGGCATGCTGCAGCTGGCCCAGAAGCTCCACGACGACTACGTCCGCTCCGGCCAGGAGGAGGGCGACCGGCTCATCTCCGAGGCCAAGGCCGAGGGGGCGCGCATCGTCCGCGAGGCCGAGGAGACCAGCCACCGCACGCTGTCGCAGCTCGAGCAGGAGCGCTCGCTCCTGGAGCGCAAGATCGACGAGCTGCGCCTGTTCGAGCGCGACTACCGCACGCGCCTCAAGAGCTTCCTGCAGAACCTGCTCGGCGACCTCGACGCCCGCGGTTCCGCGCTCCCGCCGCGCAACAACGCGCAGGCCGCGACGCCGCAGATCTGACGGCGGCACCGGGCCGCGCGCGTCGCGGCCGTGGGTCGCCTCCGACCCCGTCCGGACCGGCCCGCACAACCACCCGCACCCGAGGTGCGGCGTGGGTTGTGCGGGCCGGTCCGCGCACTTACGCTGCGGGGACTCCGTAGCCAGCCGGGCGAGGAGCGGGCCGACAAGGGGCAGCGATGACGAAGCCTTCGACCACCGCGCGTGCCGCGATCACCCAGACGTTCCCGAACCTCGCCCGCGACGTCGAGCGCTTCCCCGTGCGCGACGGCGAGGAACCCTGGACCCTCGCCGAGATCGAGGAGCTGGCGGTGCTGCTGCTCGAGGACCGCGTCCGGCTGGAGGCCGAGCTGGCCGCGGCCGACAAGGAGCTCAGCGACCTGCTGCGCAACTCCGGCGACGGCGCCGGCGACGACCAGGCCGACTACGGCTCGAGCGCCCTGGAGCGCGAGCACGAGCTGACGCTCGTGAACAACCTGCGCGACCTGCTCGCCCAGACGCGCCACGCCATCGAGCGCATCAAGGCGG
Source organism: Puerhibacterium sp. TATVAM-FAB25 (assembly GCF_046535855.1). Taxonomy (NCBI): domain Bacteria; kingdom Bacillati; phylum Actinomycetota; class Actinomycetes; order Micrococcales; family Promicromonosporaceae; genus Puerhibacterium; species Puerhibacterium sp. TATVAM-FAB25. Next base: position 143,117 of record NZ_JAXUAK010000006.1, read on the forward strand.
GCACGTACGCCACCTGCGAGATCACCGGCCTGCCGATCGGCAAGGCGCGACTGCAGGCGTTCCCCCGGGCCACCCTGTCGGTCGAGGCGAAGGCGCGCGAGGAGCGACGCTGACGTCGTCGGCCGGTGGGGGCGTCCGCCGCCCCTAGACTGGCGGGCGATGTCCAGAACCCCCGCCCCCCGGGCCTCTGCGCGGTCGCGGCGCCTGACCGCGCTCGCCGCCGTCCTGACCGCCGTCGTCCTGGCCGCCGACCAGCTCACCAAGTGGTGGGCGACGTCGGCGCTCGTCGAGGGCGGCGAGCCGGTCCGATTGGTCGGCGACCTGCTGTCGCTCCGGCTGATCTTCAACCCCGGCGCCGCGCTGTCCATCGGCACCGGCATGACCGGCGTGCTCACCGTCGTCGTGGTGGCGGTGGTCGTGGTCATCGTGCGCCAGATGCGCCGCATCGGGTCGCGCGGCTGGGCCGTGGCGCTCGGCCTGCTGCTCGGCGGGGCGCTCGGCAACCTCGTCGACCGGCTCGCGCGCGAGCCCGGCTTCGCCCGCGGCCACGTCGTCGACTTCATCGACTACGCCGGCTTCTTCGTCGGCAACGTCGCCGACATCGCCATCGTGGTGGCGGCCGGGCTCATCATCCTGCTCTCGCTGCGCGGCATCGGCGTGGACGGGCGCCGCGAGGGGGAGAAGGACGCGGAGGGCCGGGAGGGCCAGGAGGGCCAGGAGGACGCGGCGGGCCGGCAGGACGCGGAGGGGGCGGAGACCCCGGGGCACGCGGACCCGGCGGCCACCGGCGCCGAGCCCGACGGCGGAGCCCCCGCCCGCCCGGCCGAGCGCTCCGAGGAGGCCTGATGGCGCTGCGCACGCTGCCGGTGCCCGACGGGCTCGCCGGTGAGCGCGTGGACGCCGCGCTCGCCCGCATGCTCGGCTTCTCCCGCACCCAGGCCGCCGAGCTGGCCGCCGCGGGCGCGGTGCGCCTCGACGGGCGCGAGGTCGGCAAGTCCGACCGGCTGGCGGCCGGCGGCTGGCTCGAGGTCGACGTGCCCGACCCGCGGAGCGCGCCCGCGCCGGAGCCCGAGCCGGTGCCCGGGATGGGCATCGCCTACGAGGACGACGACGTCGTCGTGGTGGACAAGCCGGTCGGGGTCGCGGCCCACCCGTCGCCCGGCTGGACCGGCCCGACGGTCGTCGGCGCGCTCGCCGCGGCCGGGTACCGGGTGTCCACCTCGGGCGCCGCGGAGCGCCAGGGCATCGTGCACCGCCTCGACGTGGGGACCTCGGGGCTGATGGTCGTGGCCAAGAGCGAGGCGGCGTACTCGGCGCTCAAGCGGGCGTTCAAGGAGCGCACGGTGGACAAGGTCTACCACGCCCTGGCCCAGGGCCACCCGGAGCCCACGGTGGGCACGATCGACGCGCCGATCGGCCGGCACCCCAGCGCCGACTACAGGTTCGCCGTCGTCGCGGACGGCAAGCCGTCGGTGACCCACTACGAGGTGCTGGAGATGCTGCCGGCCGCCTCGCTGGTCGAGGTGCACCTCGAGACGGGCCGCACGCACCAGATCCGCGTGCACTTCTCCGCGCTGCGCCACCCGCTGGTGGGCGACCTCACCTACGGCGCCGACCCGGTGCTGGCGTCCAAGGTGGCGCTGACCCGCCAGTGGCTGCACGCCGTGCGGCTGGGCTTCGAGCACCCGATGGCCGGCCGGTGGGTCGAGGTGGAGTCGGCCTATCCCGAGGACCTGGGCCACGCCCTCGAGGTGGTCCGGGGTGCGTACGGTGGCTGACCCGGCCGTGCGGGTCGAGCGGGCGACGACGCCCGAGCAGCTCGCCGAGGCGTTCGCCCTCCGCACGGCGGTGTTCGTGGTCGAGCAGCGGGTGCCCGCCGAGCTCGAGCTGGACGAGCTCGACCATGCGCCGACGACGACGCACGTCGTCGCTCGGCGGACGGACGGCGGCGACGTCGTCGGCACCGCGCGCCTGCTCACCGACCCGGTGCACCCGGGCGAGGTGCACGTCGGGCGGGTCGCCGTCGCGGCCGGGGCGCGCGGCACGGGGACGGGTGCGGCGCTGATGCGCGCGCTCGAGGAGGTGGCGCTGGCCGAGCACCCGGGCCCGGACGGGACCGTGACGGTGCTGCTGTCCGCGCAGGTGCCGGCGATCGGGTTCTACGAGCGCCTCGGGTACGCGGTGACCGGCCCCGTCCACCTCGACGCCGGCATCGAGCACCGCGACGCGGCGAAGGTGGTCGGGTAGGGCGCTCGACGGGCGAGCCTGCGCCCTTGCCGGTAGGAACGGGGGCCATGACCGTCGTCGGCTTCCACCACTCGCACGAGCAGGTCCATCCCGCCGCGCTCCTGGCCGCCGCCCGGCGTGCCGAGGAGGCCGGCTTCGACGCCGCCATGTGCTCCGACCACTGGGCGCCGTGGGGCGCCGCGCAGGGCCACTCCGGCTACGCGTGGTCGTGGCTCGGCGCCGCGATGGCCACGACCGGACTGCCCTTCGGCGTCGTGAACGCCCCTGGGCAGCGGTACCACCCGGCGGTGATCGCCCAGGCGGCGGCGACGCTCGGCGCGATGTTCCCGGGGCGGTTCTGGGTCGCCCTGGGCAGCGGGCAGAACCTCAACGAGCACATCACGGGCGACGGGTGGCCGGCCAAGGACGTGCGGGACGCCCGGCTGCGCGAGTGCGTGGACGTCATCCGGGCCCTGCTCGACGGCGAGGAGGTGACGCACGAGGGGCTCGTGCGGGTGCACGAGGCCAAGCTCTGGACGCTGCCCGACGTCCGCCCCCTGCTGATCGGGCCCGCCGTCACGCCGGAGACGGCGCGGCGGCACGCCGACTGGGCCGACGGCCTCGTGACCGTGAACCAGCCGCCCGAGGTGCTCGAGAAGGTGGTCCGCGCCTACCGCGACGCGGGCGGCCGCGGCACCGTCGCCCTGCAGGTGCACGTGTGCTGGGCACCGGACCCCGAGACGGCGATCGGCGTCGCGCGCGAGCAGTGGCGCGGGAACGCGTTCGGCCCGCCGCTCGCCTGGGACATCCAGACGCCCGAGGAGTTCGACGCCCGCGCGGCGTCCATGGACGACGCGAAGATCCGCGCCAGCGTGCTCGTGGAGCACGACCCGGCCCGCCTGCGCGACCGGCTGGCGGCGCTGGTGGAGATCGGCTTCGACGCCGTCTACCTCCACCAGGTCGCGACCGACCCGCGGCCCGGCCACGACAAGCACGACGACGCCGCCCCGGCCGCGACGCCTCGCAGCGCGACCCTCGACGCGTTCCTCGACATGGCCGCCGAGCACCTCGTCCCCCAGCTGAAGGGCCTGGCATGAGGATCCGCGACACCGGCGACCTGTGGTGGAAGAACGCCGTCGTCTACTGCCTCGACGTCGAGACGTTCATGGACTGGGACGACGACGGCGTCGGCGACCTGCCCGGCCTGGTCCAGCGCATCGACCACCTGGCCGACCTCGGGGTCACGTGCCTGTGGCTCATGCCCTTCTACCCGACCGCCGACCTCGACGACGGCTACGACATCACCGACTTCTTCGGCGTCGACCCGCGCCTGGGCGACGCCGGCGACCTCGTCGAGCTCGTCCGCACGGCGCGCGACCGGGGCATCCGGGTCATCGCCGACCTGGTCGTCAACCACACCTCTGCCGAGCACCCGTGGTTCCAGGCCGCCCGCAGCAGCAAGGACAACGCCTTCCGCGACTTCTACGTGTGGCGCTCGGACCCGCCGCCCGACACCTCCGACCAGGTCGTCTTCCCCGACAAGGAGGAGGGCATCTGGACGAGGGACGAGCGCACCGGCGAGTGGTACCGCCACCGCTTCTACCGCCACCAGCCCGACCTCAACACGGCGAACCCGAAGGTCCGGGACATGATCGCCAAGGTCGTCGGGTACTGGGCCGAGCTCGGGCTGTCCGGCTTCCGTGTCGACGCCGTCCCGTTCTTCCTCGCCGACACGGCGGCGAACCCGGACGACGACGTCGAGCACCCGCACCAGTACCTCAAGGAGCTGCGCGCGCTGCTCACCCGCCGCGCGGGCGACGCGATCCTCATGGGCGAGGTGAACCTCCCGTACGACCAGCAGCTGCAGTTCTTCGGCGACGGGGACGGCGACGGCGAGGACGACGGGCCCGAGCTCACCCTGCAGTTCGACTTCGTCGGCATGCAGCACCTGTACCTGGCGCTGGCCCGGCAGGACGCCGGGCCGATCGCCCGCACGCTCGCGCAGCGCCCGCGCATCCCGCGCGACGCGCAGTGGGCCACGTTCGTGCGCAACCACGACGAGCTGACGCTCGACAAGCTCGACGAGGACGAGCGCCAGGAGGTGTTCGCCGCCTTCGGCCCCGACCCCGACATGCAGCTGTACGGCCGCGGCCTGCGCCGCCGGCTGCCGCCGATGCTCGACGGGGACCCGCGCCGGGTCCGCATGGTCTACTCGCTGCTCTTCGCGCTGCCCGGCACCCCGGTGCTGTTCTACGGCGAGGAGATCGGCATGGGGGAGAACCTCGCCGCCGAGGGCCGGCTCGCGGTCCGCACGCCGATGCAGTGGACCTCGGGACCCAACGGCGGCTTCTCCCGCGCGGAGCCGCGGCGGCTCGCCGGGCCCGTGACCGACGGCGGGTTCGGGCCGGAGCACGTCAACGTCGCCGACCAGCGCCGCGACGGCGGCTCGCTCCTGACGTTCGTGCAGACGCTCGTGCGCCGGTACCGGGAGTGCCCGGAGCTCGGCTGGGCCGAGGAGGTCGAGGTCCTCGACCAGCCGCACGCCGCGGTGCTGGCCCACCGCAGCACGTGGGACGACGCGTCGATGGTCGCGCTGCACAACCTCGGGCCGGAGCCGGTCGTGGTGCCCCTGCGGCTCGACGACTGCGACGAGGGCGTCCGGCTCGTCGACCTGCTGGCGGACGACGCGTACGACGTCGCCGCGGACGGCGGGGCGGAGGTCGCGCTGGACGCCTACGGCTACCGGTGGCTGCGCGTGGTACGGCCGGGGTCGCGGCGGCTCCTGTAGGGCGGCAGGCCCAGGGGAGGCGGCGCTCGCGGGGCGCCCCGGGTGTCGGCGGAGGCTCCTAGACTCGACCGCATGCCAGACTCGCCGGACTTCGTCCACCTGCACGTGCACTCCGAGTTCTCGATGCTCGACGGGGCGGCGCGCATCGGGGACCTCGTCGACGAGGTCGCGGCGCAGGGGCAGAAGGCCGTGGCGATCACCGACCACGGCTACCTGTTCGGCGCCTTCGAGTTCTGGTCGCAGGCGACCAAGAAGGGCATCAAGCCGATCATCGGCGTCGAGGCGTACGTCACGCCCGGCACGAGCCGGTTCGACCAGAAGCGCGTGCGCTACGGCCAGCAGGGCCAGGAGGCCGACGACGTCTCGGCCCGCGGCGCGTACACCCACATGACCCTGTGGGCGAAGAACAACGACGGCATGCACAACCTCTTCCGGGCGTCGTCGCTGGCGTCCCTCGAGGGGCAGATGGGCAAGTGGCCCCGCATGGACCGCGAGCTGCTCGAGCGCTACAGCCCGGGGCTCATGGCCACCTCGGGCTGCCCGTCGGGGGAGATCCAGACCCGTCTGCGCCTGGGCCAGTACGACGAGGCGCTGCGCGCGGCCGGCGAGCTGCAGGACATCTTCGGCAAGGACGACTTCTACGTCGAGCTGATGGACCACGGCCTGGACATCGAGACCCGGGTCACCCAGGACCTGCTGCGCCTGGCGAAGCAGATCGGCGCGCCGCTCGTGGCCACCAACGACCTGCACTACGTCAAGGAGGAGGACGCGACCAGCCAGGAGGCGCTGCTCGCGATCAACTCCGGCTCGACGCTCGACGACCCGAACCGCTTCAAGTTCGACGGCACCGGCTACTACGTGAAGTCGTCGGCAGAGATGGCGCACCTGTTCCGCGAGCTGCCCGAGGCGGTGAGCAACACGCTGCTCATCGCGGAGAAGTGCGACGTCTCGTTCGACACCCAGGCCAACTACATGCCGAAGTTCCCGGTCCCCGAGGGCGAGGACGAGATCTCCTGGTTCGTCAAGGAGGTCGAGCGGGGCATCGAGCGGCGCTACCCGCAGGGCGCGTCCGACGCCGTGCGGGCCCAGGCCAAGTACGAGACCGACGTCATCATCCAGATGGGCTTCCCGGGGTACTTCCTCGTGGTCGCCGACTTCATCAACTGGTCCAAGGCGCAGGGCATCCGCGTCGGGCCGGGCCGCGGCTCGGCGGCCGGCTCGATGGTGTCCTACCTCATGGGCATCACCGAGCTCGACCCGCTCGAGCACGGCCTGATCTTCGAGCGGTTCCTCAACCCCGAGCGCGTGTCGATGCCCGACGTCGACGTCGACTTCGACGAGCGCCGGCGCGGCGAGGCGATCAGGTACGTCACCGAGAAGTACGGCTCGGACCGCGTGGCCCAGATCGTCACCTACGGCACCATCAAGGCCAAGCAGGCCATCAAGGACTCCGCCCGCCTGCTCGGCATGCCGTTCGCGATGGGGGAGAAGCTCACCAAGGCCATGCCGCCGGCGGTGATGGGCAAGGACATCCCGTTGTCCGGCATCTTCGACCCGCAGCACCCGCGCTACCCCGAGGCCGGCGAGTTCCGCCAGGTCCACGACACCGACCCGGAGGCGCAGCGCGTCGTCGAGCTCGCCCGCGGCATCGAGGGCCTGAAGCGGCAGTGGGGCGTGCACGCCGCCGGCGTCATCATGTCCAGCGAGCCGCTGATCGACATCATCCCGATCATGAAGCGCCCGCAGGACGGCGCGGTCATCACGCAGTTCGACTACCCGACGTCCGAGGGCCTCGGCCTGATCAAGATGGACTTCCTCGGGCTGCGCAACCTCACGATCCTCGACGACGCGCTCGAGAACATCGTCAACAACGGCAAGGACCCCGTCGCGATCGAGCACGTCGCGCTCGACGACAGGGCGACCTACGAGCTGCTCGGGCGCGGCGACACGCTCGGCGTGTTCCAGCTCGACGGCGGCCCGATGCGCGCCCTGCTGCGCCAGATGCGTCCCGACAACTTCGAGGACATCTCCGCGGTCATCGCCCTGTACCGGCCCGGGCCGATGGGCATGAACTCGCACACGAACTACGCGCTGCGCAAGAACGGCCTGCAGGAGATCACCCCGATCCACCCGGAGCTGGCCGAGCCGCTCGCGGAGGTCCTGGACACCACCTACGGCCTCATCGTGTACCAGGAGCAGGTGCAGAAGGCGGCGCAGGTGCTCGCGGGGTACTCGCTCGGCCAGGCCGACCTGCTGCGCCGCGCGATGGGCAAGAAGAAGAAGGAGATCCTCGACAAGGAGTTCGTGCCCTTCCAGGCGGGCATGCGCGAGCGGGGCTACTCCGACGGCGCCATCCAGGCGGTGTGGGACACCCTCGTCCCGTTCGCCGGCTACGCCTTCAACAAGGCGCACTCCGCCGGCTACGGCCTGGTGTCGTACTGGACCGCCTACCTCAAGGCGAACTACCCGGCCGAGTACATGGCGGGCCTGCTGCAGTCCACCCGAGAGGACAAGGACAAGCTCGCCCTCTACCTCAACGAGTGCCGCCGGATGCACATCACCGTGCTCCCGCCGGACGTCAACGACTCGGCCGCCAAGTTCACCGCCGTGGGCCAGGACATCCGGTTCGGCCTGTCCGGCGTGCGCAACGTCGGCACCAACGTGGTCGAGGCGATCATCGCCGCCCGCGAGGAGAAGGGCGCCTTCACCTCGTTCACCGACTTCCTCGACAAGGTCCCGGCCGTGGTGTGCAACAAGCGCACCATCGAGTCGCTGATCAAGGCCGGCGCGTTCGACTCGCTCGGCCACGCCCGCCGCGCGCTGCTCGTGGTGCACGAGCAGGCCGTGGACTCGGTCATCTCCGTCAAGCGCAAGGAGGCCGAGGGCCAGTTCGACCTGTTCGCCGGCTTCGGCAGCGACGACGACGAGCCGGCCGTCTCCTTCGCCGTCGAGGTCCCGGACCTGCCGGACTGGGAGAAGAAGCAGAAGCTCGCGTTCGAGCGCGAGATGCTCGGCCTGTACGTGTCCGACCACCCGCTGTCCGGGCTCGAGCACGTGCTCGCGCGGTCGGCGGACACCTCGATCGCCTCGCTGGTCACGGACGAGGGGCGGGCGGAGAACTCGGTCGTCACGGTGGCCGGCCTCATCACGTCGCTGCAGCGCAAGATGAGCAAGAACGGCAACCCCTGGGCGGCCGTGACCCTCGAGGACCTCGAGGGCTCCGTCGAGGTGATGTTCTTCGGCGAGACGTACCTGGCCTACTCCACGGCGCTCGCGGAGGACCAGGTGGTGGCGATCCGCGGCCGGGTGCGCCGGCGCGACGACCAGCTGTCGCTGCAGGCCATGGAGGTGTCGCTGCCGGACACCTCGGCAGTGGCCGACGCGCCGGTCCAGGTCACCGTGCCGCACACCCGCTGCGTCGAGCCGACCATGGCCCGGCTGCGCGAGGTCCTGGCCACGCACCCCGGGTCGGCCGAGGTGCACATCACCGTCGCCGAGCCGGGCAAGCGCACCGTCGTGCGCGCCGCGGACGCCCTGCGCGTGGAGAAGTCGCCCGCGCTGTTCGGCGACCTCAAGGCGCTGCTCGGGCCGAGCTGCCTCGGGTGAGCGGCCCGGGGCCGCTGCGGGGCGGCTGGGACGACGGCTCCGCCGACCACCGCTTCCGCGTCGTGCCGGCGGCGTACGTCTACCTGCGCCGGTCCGTCGACGACGGCGGCCGGGCGCGCGAGGAGGTGCTGCTGCAGCTGCGGCAGGGCACCGGCTTCATGGACGGGCACTGGGCCGCCGCCGCGGCGGGGCACGTCGAGCCGGGGGAGTCCGTGGTGGCCGCCGCGGTGCGCGAGGCGCGCGAGGAGCTCGACGTCGTCGTCGCACCGGGCGACCTCGTGCCCGTCACCGTGATGCACCGCGGGCAGCCGGGCGGGCCCGCGCTCGAGCAGCGCGTCGACGTCTTCTTCGCGGCGAGGCGGTGGGGCGGCACGCCGCGGCTCGCCGAGGCGGCCAAGGCGGCGGCCGTGCGGTGGTTCCCGCTCGACGCGCTGCCGGACCCCGTGGTGCCGCACGAGCGGCGCGTGCTCGAGGCGCTGCGCGCGGCCGGGCCGGGCGGCGACGTGCCGCGGCTGCTGACCGACGGGTTCGGCCCGGGCGCCGGCGCCTGAGCACCGGCGCCGCGGACCGGCCGGGGGCGCGCGCGGCTACGCTCGGCCCGTGCTGCGCCTGAACCCCGAACAGCTCGTCTTCGTCACCGAGCGGCACCTCGCCACGCTCACCACGCTGCGCGCTGACGGCTCGCCGCACGTGACGCCGGTGCGGTTCAGCTGGGACGCGGCCCGCGGCGTGGCGCTGATGACCACGGAGCGCACCTCCGCCAAGGCCGCGAACGCCCGCCGCCGCACGGCGTCGGGCGCGCCGACGCGCGCGGCGCTGTGCCAGGTCGACGGCGGGCGCTGGCTCACCATCGAGGGCACGATCGAGGTCGACGAGTCGGCGGAGGCGGTGGCGGACGCCGTCGCGCGGCACGAGCGGCGCTACCACCGGCTCGAGCCCGACCCGCAGCGCGTGGTGCTGCGGCTCGTGGCCGACCGCGCGATGGCCAGCACCTACATGGACTGACGGTCCGGAACCGACGGCCAGGCGGCCGACGACGCGGCGGCCCAGCACCTCGACGGGCCCGGCGCCGGGCGGCGCGGTCAGCCGACCTGCGCCGACTCCTCGCCCTGCGGGCCGCTGACGGTCACCACGTCGCCGCGCACCAGCTGGCGGCCGCGGCGCGTCTCGACCTCGCCGTTGACCTGGACCTCGCCGTCGCTGACCAGGTCGCGAGCGTGCGTGCCGGTCTCCGCGAGCCCGGCGAGCTTGAGGAACTGCCCGAGGCGGATGACGTCGTCGCGGATCGGGACGGGCGGGGCGCTGGGACGGGTCATGACCCTATTCTCCCCGCCTAGACTGGCCGCGTGATCCAGCGCATCGACCTTCGTGGCCAGACCCTCTCCCGCCGGGAGCTTCTCGCGGTGGTGCCGCGGGCGGAGGTCGGGGTCGACGACGCGCTCGCCGCGGTCGGGCCGATCGTCGCGGACGTGCGTCGCCGCGGTGCGGCCGCCCTGCGCGACGTCGCCGAGCGGTTCGACGGCGTGCGGCCCCAGGACCTGCGCGTGCCGCGGGCTGCTCTGGACGCGGCGCTCGCCGCCCTCGAGGCCCCGCTCCGCGAGGCGCTGGAGGAGGCGATCCGGCGCGTGCGGGCCGTGCACGGCGCGCAGGTGCCGCCGGAGCACACCACCCGGCTCGCCGACGGCGCCGTCGTGCGCCAGCGCTACGTGCCCGTCGAGCGCGTCGGCCTGTACGTCCCCGGCGGCCTGGCGGTCTACCCGTCGTCGGTGATCATGAACGTCGTGGCGGCGCAGGAGGCCGGCGTGCCCGGCCTGGCCGTCACGTCGCCCCCGCAGAAGGAGCACGGCGGCCTGCCGCACCCCACCATCCTCGCCGCGTGCGCGCTGCTGGGGGTCGAGGAGGTCTACGCCGTCGGCGGCGCCCAGGCGGTCGCGATGTTCGCCTACGGCGCCGAGGGCAGCGAGCCGCAGGACGGGACCGTGCTGTGCGAGCCGGTCGACGTCATCACCGGCCCGGGCAACGTCTACGTCGCCGCCGCCAAGCGCCTGGTGCGCGGCGTCGTCGGCATCGACGCGGAGGCCGGGCCCACCGAGATCGCCGTCCTCGCCGACGCGACGGCGGACCCCACGCACGTGGCCCTCGACCTGATCAGCCAGGCGGAGCACGACCCCATGGCCGCGTCCGTGCTCGTGACGCCGTCGGTCGAGCTCGCCTCGGCCGTCGAGGCGCGGCTCGTCGACCTCGCGGACGCGACCAAGCACTCCAGCCGCGTGCTGCAGGCGCTGGGCGGCCCGCAGTCGGCCATCGTGATGGTCGACGACCTCGAGCAGGGCCTCGCCGTGGTCGACGCCTACGGCGCGGAGCACCTGGAGATCCAGACCGCCGACGCGGCGGCGCTCGCCGACCGCGTGCACAACGCCGGCGCGATCTTCGTCGGCCCGTGGTCGCCGGTGTCGCTCGGCGACTACATGGCCGGGTCCAACCACGTGCTGCCCACCGGCGGCACCGCCCGCTACGCCAGCGCGCTCGGCGTGCTGTCGTTCCTCAAGTCGGTGCAGGTCATCGAGTACTCCCGCGACGCGCTCGGCGAGCTGGCGGGCCGCATCGTCGCGCTCGCCGGCGACGAGGACCTGCCGGCACACGGCGAGGCCGTGCGCGGGCGGTTCCACTAGGACCCGCCGCGTGCCCGGCGGGCGGCAGGGCTCGACGGCGCCCGGCCGCGACGCCGGCGCCCGGCGCGTCGTGCTGCTCACCGGGATGTCCGGCGCCGGCAAGTCGACGGCGCTGCGGGCGCTCGCGGAGCGCGGCCACCGGACGGTCGACCTCGACCACGGCGGCTACACCCGGCTGCTGCGCGACCCCGCGACGCCGATCGGCTGGTCGCAGGAGTGGGACCTCGAGCGGGTCGCCGCGCTGCTCGACGGGCACCGCGGCGGCGGCCCCGCGGGGGAGCGGGCCGCCGCCCCGGCCTCGCGCGCGCTGTTCGTGGCCGGCACGGTGGTGAACCAGGCCCGCCTGTACGACCGGTTCGACGCCGTCGTGCTGCTCACCGCGCCGGCCGACCTGCTGCTGGCGCGCATCGCGCAGCGGACGGACAACCCGTTCGGCAAGGACCCGCTGGGCCGGGCGACGGTGCTGCACCACGTGGCGACCCTGGAGCCGCGGCTGCGCGCCGAGGCGTCGCACGTCCTCGACACGCGTGCGCCGGTGCCCGCCGTGGCGGACGCGCTCGAGCGCATCGCGATGGCCGCGCCGACCGACGAGGTCGCGGCGGCCGAGCCTGCGGGCGCGGACGCCCTCCCGCAGGAATAGTGTGCCGAGCGCCCGCACCCGCGGGCGCGCCGCCGGGCCCGCCCGGGATCTCAGCCCTGGCCCACGACCCGCAGGTCCCGCTCGACCGCGGCGGGCAGCCGCCGTCGCCGGCGCAGCGCAGAGACCGCCTGCCGGGCCGTCGGCAGGGCGGCGGCCAGGTGGTGCCTCCCGCCGGCCGCCAACGACGCGCGCAGCCGGGCGCCCACCACCCGCCAGGGCCGCAGCAGCAGGGCGCTGGTGAGGGCCGAGCGCGCGACGGCGCGCCGGCGGGCGTCGGGGGAGTGCCGCGACGTCGCCGGGTGGTGGTGCGCCACCAGGTGGTCCGCGTAGACCACGGCCCGGCCGAGGCCGGCGAGCCGCAGCGTGAGCACCTCCTCCTCGCCCGGGAACGGCACCGCAGGGTCGAACCCGCCCGCGTCGAGGAAGGCGGTGCGCCGCACCACGGCACCGCAGGCGACGAAGCCGAGCAGCCGGGGCCCGGGCAGCGAGCCCCGCTCGAGGGGCGAGTCGCGCAGCACCGCCATGAACGAGTCCTCGCGTTCCTGCGGGCCCACGAGGACGCGGGCCTGGACGACGGCCACCCGGGGGTGGGCGTCGAGCAGGTCGGCGGCGGCGCACAGGGAGCCCGGCGCCCACCACGAGTCGTCGTCGGCGAAGGCGACGTACGGGGTGGCGGCCTCGCGGACGCCCACGTTCCGCGCCACGGCGCCGCGGTTCTCCCGCAGCCGCACGACGCGCGCGTCCGGGCGCACGCGCCGCACGACCTCCGGGCTGCCGTCCGCCGACGCGTTGTCGACGAACACCACCGGCGCGCGGTGGCGCCGCATGCTCGCGGCCAGGTCGTCGCGCCGGTCGCGGCTCATGACCACCACCGACACGCGCGCGTCCTCCACCTTCGGGGCGGCGTCCGGGGCCGTCGCCCCGGCCGTCCGCGCCCGCTCCTGCGCCTGCGGCACCTGCTGCGTCTCCGGCTGTGTCACGTCGCCCCCTCAGATCCCGTACCGCCGCGCGGCCGACCGGCGCTGCGGCTCCTCCAGCGCGCGGAAGCGCGCCTCGACGCGCGGCGGCAGCGGCCGCCGCTCCCGCAGCACCCACGGCAGGCCCCGCACCGCGTCGAGGACGCCGAGCCCGGCGGCGGGTGTGCGAGGCAGGCCGCGCACGACGTGCCACGTCCGGCGCAGCGCTGCCGCGACCGGGCGGCGCAACCAGGTGAACCACAGCGTGTTGCGGATGCCCTCGCGCGCCCGCGACGCGCGGTCGCGCACGAGCGAGGCCGCGTGGTGGACCGTGAGGTCCTCGAGGTAGCACAGCTCCCACCCGGCCGTGGCCAGGTCGGCGGCCAGCAGCTCCTCCTCGCCGCCGAGCCACAGCCGCGGGGAGAACCCGCCGACCTCGCGGAAGGCCTCGACCCGCACGGCCGAGGCGCCGGCGAGGAAGCTGCCGAGCGCGGGCCCGGGCAGCGGCACGCTGGGGCGCACCGGCGACTCGCGCAGCTCGCGCACGATCGGGTCCTCCGTGCCCGCGGGCTCCACGACGATGCGGGCGGTGACGACCGCCAGGCGCGGGTGCGCGTCCAGGGCGTCGGCGACGCGGCGCAGCGAGCCGGGGTCCCACCACGTGTCGTCGTCGCAGAACGCGACGTACGGCGTGCCGCGGCGCGCGATCTGCTCGACGCCGACGTTGCGCCCCACCGCGCCGAGGTTGGCGCTCGCCTCGACGACCTCGACCTCGGGGTGGCGGGCCCGCACGGCCGCCGCCGTCCCGTCGGCGGACGCGTTGTCCACGACGACGACGTGCGGACGCTCCGGCAGCGCGGCGAGCCGGTCGAGCGTGTGCAGCAGCTCCGCCCGCCGGTCGCGGGTGATGATCACGACCGCGACGCGGTCGTCGGGTCCGGTGCTGTCGGGGGCCGAGGCAGGCGGGCTGTCGGGGGCGGGGGTGCGGCGTGCGGTCACGGTGCCGTTCTCGTGCACGCACGGCCCGCTCGCAACCGTCATCGATGGCGAGCGCGCCGCCCGCGCGCGAGGCTCGTGCCGCCCCCGCACGGCGCGCGCCGTGCTCCCCGGCGTCGAGGAGGCCCGTACATGACCACGACCGCTGCCCGCACCGCCCCACGGACGCTCGAGCGGCCCGACCCCGTCACCGGCCGGCCCGGCCGCGCCGTGGCGTGCGCCGACGCCGCCGAGGTGGACGCGGCGGTGCGCGCCGCCCGCGAGGCGTACCCGGGCTGGCGCGCCACGGCGCCCGCCGCACGGGCCGGGATGCTGCGCGCGGCGGCAGCGGCCGTGCGGGCGGCGGCGGACGAGCTGGGCGACCTGCTGTGCGCGACCACCGGCCGCCTGCTGGGCGAGTCCCGCGACTCCGCGGCCGTCGCCGCCGACCTGCTCGAGGAGGCGGCCGTGGCCGGCCTGGGCCGCGCCGGCCGGGTGCTGGCCGGCGACGCCACGGCGGTCGACGTCGTGCGCCGGGAGCCCCGCGGCGTGGTCGCCGTCATCACCCCCTGGAACGACCCGTACCCGGCGGCGGCGGGCCTGCTCGCCGCCGCGCTGGTGACGGGCAACACCGTGGTGCACAAGCCGTCCGAGCGCAGCGACGCGCCCGGCGTGCGGCTGGCCGAGCTGGTCGCCGGCGCGCTGCCGGCCGGCGTGCTGCAGGTGGTCAGCGGCGACGGCGCCACGGGCCAGGCGCTGGTGGAGCACGAGGACGTCGCGCTGGTGGCGCACGTCGGCTCCACGGCGGCCGGCCGGCGCATCGCCGCCGCCGTCGGCGCCCGGGGCGCCCGAGCGCTGCTCGAGAACGGCGGCAAGGACCCGATCGTGGTGGACGCCGGCGTCGACCCGGTCGAGGCCGCCGCGCAGATCGCCACGGGCGCCTTCACCAACGCCGGCCAGCTGTGCACCGCCGTCGAGCGGGTCTACGTCGTCGAGGAGGTCGCCGACGCGCTCGTGGCCGAGCTCGCCCGGCGGGCCGAGGCGCTCGTCGTCGGGGACCCCGCGGACCCGTCGACGACGATGGGCCCCCTGGTCGACGACGACCAGCTCGCCGTGGTCGCGGCGCACGTCGCCGAGGCCGTCGAGGCGGGCGCGCAGGTGGTCACCGGCGGCCGCCGGCTCGAGCGGGACGGCAGCTACTACGCCCCCACGGTGCTCGACCGCTGCCCGGACGACGTGGCCCTGCTGCGCGAGGAGACCTTCGGCCCGGTGGCGCCCGTGGTGCGGGTGGCCGACTTCGACGAGGCGCTGCGCCGGGCGTCGGCGTCGGCGTACGGGCTCGCGGCGACCGTGCTCACGCCGCGCCTCGACCACGCGCTGCGCGCGGCCGACGTGCTCGAGGTCGGCACCGTGAAGGTCAACGCCGTGTTCGGCGGCGCACCGGGCGGCTCCGCGGACCCGCGCCGGGGCAGCGGCGGCGGGGCCGGCTACGGGCCGGACCTGCTGGACGAGATGACGGTGCGCAAGGCGGTGCACCTCGAGGGGCTCTGAGCCGCGGAGCGGGACGGCGCGCGCTTCTCCTGCGCGGTGCTCCTGCGCGTCGTCCCGGCGCGGCGGCGGCTCAGCGCACGCCCAGGACGAACGGCAGCACGCGTGCGGCGCCGGCCTGGCGCAGCAGCCGGGCGGCGACCGTGAGGGTCCAGCCCGACTCGGTCCAGTCGTCCACGAGCAGCACGGTGCGCCCGGGCAGGCCGCGCAGCGCGCCCTCGCCGAGCTCGAGACGCAGGCGGCGCGCGACCCCGGCCAGGCGCATGGCCGAGTTGACGTCGTGGCGGCCGGGCTGCTCCTGGCCCGGCACGGGGCCGACCGCCCCGATGAGCGGCACGCTCAGGTAGGCCGCGAGCCCGCTGGCCAGGTGGTAGGTCAGCTGCGGGCGGGTCACCGACCGCACCGCGACGACGCCCTCGACGAGCAGCCGCCGCTCGGCGTCCGCGCCGCCCCCGTCGCCGGCGGCTTCGTCCGCGCCGTCCCCGGCGCCGGGTACCGCAGCACCGCCGCCGGCCCCGTCCGCGCCGCCGTCCGCGGCGGCCTCCCGCAGGGCGTCCCAGTCGTCGAGCACGCGGGCCGCGGCGCGACGCAGCGGCACGGGCACCTCGCCGTCGGGCGCGCCGGGGGCGAGCAGGTCACGCAGCGGGCCGGACCAGCCCAGCCCGTCGAGGCGGGCGACGGCGCGCCCCGGCTCGGCGAGCTCGCCGGCCGCGAGCCGGCCCTTGAGCTCCAGGCCGAGGGAGGCCAGCCCGGAGGGCCACATCTTGCGCGGCTCGATCTCGACGCCCGGGCGGTCCATCTCCGCGCGGGCGGCGGCCACGGCCTCCGGGTCGGGCGGCTCGGGCAGGTTCACCCCGTCGCAGCGGTCGCACCGGCCGCAGCGCCAGCCGTCCGGCAGCTCCGGGTCGTCGAGCTGGGCGCGCAGGAACGCCATCCGGCAGCCGGGCGTGGCGACGTAGTCGAGCATGGCGCGCTGCTCGGCCTCGCGGGCGGCCTCGACACGGGCGTAGCGCTCGGCGTCGTAGGCCCACTCGCGGCCGGTCGCGACCCAGCCGCCCTGCACGCGGCGGACGGCGCCGTCGACGTCGAGCACCTTGAGCATGGTCTCCAGGCGTGAGCGCTTGAGGTCGACCTGCGTCTCCAGCGCCGCCGTCGACAGCGGGGACCCGGCGCCGGCGAGCGCCGCCAGCGTGGCGCGCACCTGGTCCTCGGCCGGGAACGCCTGGGAGCCGAACCAGTCCCAGATCGCCCGGTCCTCCTGGCCGGGCAGCAGCACGACCACGGCGTCGTCGACGCCGCGGCCGGCGCGGCCGACCTGCTGGTAGTAGGCGATGGGGGAGCTGGGCGCGCCGAGGTGCACGACGAAGCCCAGGTCGGGCTTGTCGAAGCCCATGCCGAGCGCGGACGTCGCCACCAGGGCCTTGACCCGGTTGGCCTTGAGGTCCTCCTCGAGCGACTCCCGCTCCGTGGGGTCGGTGCGGCCGGTGTACGCGGCCACCGCGAGGCCGGCCGAGCGCAGCTGCTCGGCGACCTGCTCGGCGGCCGAGACGGTGAGGCAGTACACGATGCCCGAGCCCTCGACGTCCTGGAGCGTCTCCGCCAGCCACGCCACGCGGGTGGGCTGGTCCGCCAGCTCGAGCACGGCCAGGTGCAGCGACTCCCGGTCCAGCCCGCCGCGCAGCACGAGCACGTCGTCGGCGGCCGTGCCGTCGGCGCGCACCGCGAGCTGCTCGGCCACGTCGCGGGTCACGCGCGCGTTCGCCGTGGCCGTCGTCGCGAGCACGGGGATGCCGGCGGGCAGGTCGGCGAGCAGCGTGCGGATGCGGCGGTAGTCAGGGCGGAAGTCGTGCCCCCAGTCGGAGATGCAGTGCGCCTCGTCGACCACGACCAGGCCGGCGTCGGCCGCCAGCCGCGGCAGCACCTCGTCGCGGAAGCCCGGGTTGTTGAGCCGCTCCGGCGAGCACAGCAGCACGTCGACCTCGCCGGCGGCGATCTGCGCGTGCACCTGGTCCCACTCGGTGACGTTGGCGGAGTTGATCGTCACGGCGCGGATGCCCGCGCGGGCGGCGGCGGCGATCTGGTCGCGCATGAGCGCCAGCAGCGGCGAGACGATGATCGTGGGGCCGGCGCCGCGGGCGCGCAGCAGCGACGTGGCCACGAAGTAGACGGCGGACTTGCCCCACCCGGTGCGCTGCACGACCAGCGCGCGGCGGTGGAACGCCACCAGGGCCTCGATCGCCGTCCACTGGTCCTCGCGCAGCGCCGCGTCCTCGCGGCCCACCAGGGCGCGCAGCGCCGCCTCGGCCTGCTCGCGCAGCGTGCTGGGCCCGCCGTCGGCGCCGGACGTGCTGTCCAGCAGCCCGCGCAGCATGGCGAGCTTGGCCCGGCGCGCGGAGTCGCCCGCCCCGGCACCGGGGGCGCCCCCGGTCCCGGTCCCATTCTCGGTGCTGGGAGCCTGCGGCGGCGCGGCCGCCCGCCCGTCGCGCGCGGCGCCGCCGGCTCCCGGCACCGGCTCGGGCGCCTGCTCCGGCGCCTCGTCCGGCGGCGGCGGGACGTCGTCGTCCGGCGGCTCGGTGGGCACGAACACGAGGTCGGAGTACGGGTCGGCGTTCGGGTCGCTCACCCGCACGATCGTAGGCGTCGCCGCCGACGTCGCGGGCCCGCGCCCCGGTGGCTGTGGACGACGCGGCCGTCGACGACGGGGCCGGGGACGACGCGTCCGTCGACGACGCGTCCGGGAGACCGGCTCAGCCGCGCCGGCCGCGCACGAGCACCACCGCGCCCGCGACGGCGGCGACCAGCTCGGCGACCCCGGCCACGGCCGCCTCGGTGGTCACGACCTGCTCCCGGACGCCGAAGAACCCGACCGACAACGACAGCAGGTAGGCGCCGAGCGTCGCCACGCCGTAGCCGACGGCGCCCAGCGGCGGCAGCCAGTGCACCCACGCCGCCAGCAGCACCGCGAGCACCACGCCGGCGACCGCCTGCAGCAGGAACAGCGGGCCCACGACAGGGATCTCCCGGTACCCGTCCGCCCACAGCGCCAGGTGCACGACCGCCGAGACGAGCACGGCGAGCGCCGCGACCCGGCGCGCGGCGACCACCTCCCGGGCCGGTGGCCGAGCCGCTGGCACGCCCGCGTGCGACGACGTCATGATGACCATGCAACCACCGTGCGCCCGGCCGCGGCAGCCCGTCGCCCCACCCGACCGCCCCACCCGACCGCCCCACCCGACCGCCCCACCCGACCGCCCCGAAGGAGCCCGCGATGCCCAGCAGCCCGTCCCCGGCCGTCACCCGCCGTCGCGTCCTGGCCAGCGGCGCCGGTGTGGCCGGCGCCTGCCTGCTCGCCGCCTGCACCGAGCAGCGCCCCACGCCGCAGGGCGAGTCCGGCGCGCTCGGGTCGCTCGAGCCCGGCACGCGCGTCGTGGCGCTGGCGGAGGTGCCGGTCGGCGGGGCGGTCGCCGCCTCGCTCGACGGGCACGACGTGCTCGTGACGCAGCCGGCCGTGGGGGAGGTGCACCTGTTCAGCGCGATCTGCACCCACGCGGGCTGCACCGTGCAACCGGGCGCGGGCGAGCTGGACTGCCCGTGCCACGGCTCGCGGTTCGCGCTGGCGGACGCCGCGGTGCTCGGGGGGCCCGCGTCCGAGCCCCTGCCCGAGGTCCCCGTCGAGGTGCGCGGCGCCGACGTCGTGCTGGCCTGACCGGGTCCGCGCACGTCGCGGCACAGGTCGGGCCCGGCGGCGTGAGGGGTCTCACGGTCGCGGCCTGAGACGCGCGGACGTGCGGCGTCACCCGCTCCGTAGACTGGGCGGGTGACGATCCCCTCGACGCAGGACCCGACGTCGGCGCGCCCCGCGGCGCTGCCGCTGCGGCCCGAGCTCGCCGGCGAGGAGCCGTACGGCGCCCCGCAGCTCGACGTCCCGGTGCTGCTCAACGTCAACGAGAACCCCTACGCGCCCGCCGAGGACGTCGTGGCCACCATCGCCGCCGACGTCGCGGCGGCGGCCCGCGGGCTCAACCGGTACCCCGACCGCGACTTCCTGCCGCTGCGCGCCGCACTGGCGGACTACCTCGCGCGGGAGTCGGGCGTCCGGGTCGCGCCGGAGCAGGTGTGGGCCGCCAACGGCTCCAACGAGGTCATGCTGCACCTGCTGCAGGCCTTCGGTGGCCCGGGCCGCACCGCGCTGTCGTTCGCGCCGACCTACTCGATGTACCCGGAGTACGCCCGCGACACGCACACCCGGTGGGTGACCGGGCGCCGCGCCGAGGACTTCACGCTCGACCCCGCGCACGCCGTCGCCACGATCGAGGCCGAGCAGCCCGCCGTGATCCTCCTGGCGAGCCCGAACAACCCCACCGGCACGGCGCTGCGTGCCGCCACGGTCGAGGCCGTGCTCGAGGCCGCCGCCCGCGTGCGCGTCCCGGACGCGCCCGACGGCGCGGGCGCCGTCGTCGTGGTCGACGAGGCCTACGCCGAGTTCCGGCGCACCGGCACCCCGTCGGCCCTCGAGCTGCTCGACCGGTACCCGCACCTGGCCGTCACGCGCACGATGTCCAAGGCGTTCGCCGCAGCGGGCCTGCGGCTGGGCTACCTGGCCGCCGGGCGGCCCCTGGTCGACGCGCTGCGCGTCGTGCGGCTGCCGTACCACCTGTCCGCCGTCACGCAGGCCGCCGCCGGCGCCGCGCTCAAGCACACCGAGTCGCTGCTCGCGCAGGTCGACACGCTGCGGACCGAGCGGGACGCCGCCGTGGCGTGGCTGCGCGCGCAGCGCGGCCCGGACGGCGCCCCGCTGGTCGTCGCCGAGACGGACGCCAACTTCGCGCTGTTCGGCACGTTCGCCGACCGGCACGCCGTCTGGCAGGGTCTGCTCGACCGGGGCGTGCTCGTCCGCGAGGTGGGGCCCCAGGGTTGGCTGCGCGTGTCGATCGGCACGCCGCAGGAGATGGAGCGCTTCCGCACGGCGCTCACCGAGGTGATCGAGGAGCTGAGCAGCTGATGGCCCGCACCGCGCGCATCGAGCGCACCACGTCCGAGTCGAGCGTCGTCGTCAAGCTCGACCTCGACGGCACCGGCCGCACGGACATCAGCACGAGCGTGCCGTTCTACGACCACATGCTCACGGCGCTGGGCAAGCACTCGCTGATCGACCTGACCGTCAAGGCCTCCGGCGACACCCACATCGACGCCCACCACACCGTCGAGGACGTGGCGATCGTGCTCGGCGAGGCGCTCAAGGTCGCGCTCGGCGACAAGCAGGGCATCTCGCGCTTCGGCGACGCCACCGTGCCGCTGGACGAGGCCCTCGCCCTCGCCGTCGTCGACGTCTCCGGGCGCCCCTACCTCGTCCACGAGGGCGAGCCCGCCGGGCAGGAGTACCACCTCATCGGCGGGCACTTCACCGGCTCGCTCACCCGGCACGTGCTCGAGTCGATCGCCCACCACGCGAGCATCTGCCTGCACGTGCGCGTGCTCGCCGGCCGCGACCCCCACCACATCGTCGAGGCCCAGTTCAAGGCCCTGGCGCGCGCCCTGCGCGCCGCCGTCGCCCTCGACCCGCGCGTCGAGGGCATCCCGTCCACGAAGGGTGCGCTGTAGCAGCATGTCGACCACGCCCAACCCCGGCACCGGTCCCGAGAACCCGCACGACGGCGACGCCGGCCGGCCGGACGTCGAGCTGCCCGCCGACCTCGAGATCCCGGACGACCTGTCGTCGCTCACCGCGCCGAAGGACCCCGAGCTCGCGGTGCTCATCACGCAGGTGGCCGACGCCGAGGCGCTCGCGGCCGCCTGCTCCCTCGCCGACCTGGACGTCGACGCCGCACCGACGCCGATCGGCGCCCTCGCCGTGCTGCGCAGCACCGCCGGCGAGGTCCCGGCGCGCGCCGCGGCCGCGGTGTCCCAGCTCGTGCGCGGCGTGCCGCTGGTGCTGGTCACCCGCACGTCGGGGCAGCTCGCGGCGGTGCGCTACCAGGACGGCCGGCCCGACGGCGAGCTCGCGCCCGGGCTCGTGCTCGGCGGCGCGCCCGAGGCGCTCGAGGACCTGGTGACCGGTCAGGTCACGGTCGCCGACCTGCCCGGCGTCGTCCCGTCGTCGAGCATCGGCAAGTTCAAGGCCATGCGCATGCTGACCGGTGCGGCCCGCAAGGCCCGCAAGCAGAAGTGAGGTGACCGGCGTGAGCGAAGAGATCCCGCCCCTGCTGCCCGACGGCGGCGCGGCCGCCGACCTCAACCGGCGGCCCGCCGCGCGCCCCGCGACGGGCCGGCCGGACGTCGTCGTGCTCGACTACGGCTTCGGCAATGTCCGCTCGGCCGTGCGCGCCCTGGAGCGCGTCGGCGCCGACGTCGAGCTGACCGCGGACCGGGACCGGGCCGCCGAGGCCGACGGCCTCGTCGTGCCCGGCGTCGGCGCGTTCGCCGCGGTGATGGAGGGCCTCAAGGCCGTGCGCGGCGACCAGGTCGTCGAGCGCCGCATCGCCGGCGGCCGCCCGGTGCTCGGCATCTGCGTCGGCATGCAGGTCATGTTCGAGGCCGGCGTCGAGCACGGCGTGCGCGCCGAGGGCCTCGGCCAGTGGCGCGGCGTCGTGGAGATGCTCGACGCCCCGGTGGTGCCCCACATGGGCTGGGCCACCGTCGAGGCGCCCGAGGGCACCACCCTGTTCCGCGGCATCGAGGACGAGCGCTTCTACTTCGTCCACTCCTACGCCGCCCAGGAGTTCTCCCAGGGTCACGACGAGCACGCCGACCCCCGGTTCCAGCCCCCGCGCGTCACGTGGGCCCAGCACGGCGGCCGCTTCGTCGCCGCCGTCGAGGACGGCACGCTGGCCGCCACGCAGTTCCACCCCGAGAAGTCGGGCGACGCCGGCGCGACGCTGCTCGAGAACTGGGTGACGTCCCTCTGAGTCCCGCGGGCCGCGCCGCCGGCCCCGCCACCCGCCCTGCCACCCGCCGCGGCACCGACCACAACACCCGCCACGCCACCTGCCACGCCACCTGCCACGCCACCTGCCACGCCACCCTGGAGAAGACCGCATGACCGACCGCCTCGTCCTCCTGCCCGCCGTCGACGTCGCCGACGGCCAGGCCGTCCGCCTCGTGCAGGGGGAGGCCGGCTCCGAGACCTCCTACGGCGACCCGCTCGCCGCGGCGCTCGACTGGCAGGCCGGCGGCGCCGAGTGGGTGCACCTGGTGGACCTCGACGCGGCGTTCGGGCGCGGCTCCAACGCCGAGCTGCTCGCCGACGTCGTGGCGCGCCTCGACGTGCAGGTCGAGCTGTCGGGCGGCATCCGCGACGACGCGTCGCTCGAGCGCGCGCTGGCCACCGGCGCCCGCCGCGTCAACATCGGCACGGCCGCCCTGGAGAACCCGGAGTGGACCGCCGCGGTCATCGAGCGCTACGGCGACCAGGTCGCCGTCGGCCTCGACGTGCGCGGCACCACGCTCGCCGCGCGCGGCTGGACGCAGGAGGGTGGCGACCTGTGGGAGGTGCTCGCGCGCCTGGACGAGGCCGGCTGCTCCCGCTACGTCGTCACCGACGTGACCAAGGACGGCACGCTGCAGGGCCCCAACGTCGAGCTGCTGCGCGAGGTCGCCTCCCGCACCCCCGCCAAGGTCGTCGCCTCCGGCGGCATCGCCACGCTCGACGACCTGCGCGCGCTGCGCGGGCTCGTGGGCGACGGCGTCGAGGGCGCGGTCGTCGGCAAGGCCCTGTACTCCGGGGCGTTCACGCTGCCCGAGGCGCTCGACGTGGCGGGGCGCCCGTGACCTCCGACGACGCGCACCCCGAGGGCGTGCCCGTCTCGGGGGCGCAGGACGCGGCCGCCGGCCGCGCCCTGCCGAGCCACCTGCGCTCGATCCAGCCCACCTCGCAGTTCGCCGGGGACGACGGCTCCGCCGACGCCGAGCTGGCGGGGCTGCTCGCCGGCTACCGCGACGGCCGCACGCCGCTGCGCGCGGTCGTGGCCCGGCTCGCCGCCACCCGCGTGCTGGTCCCGGTGCTCGCCGAGCTCGAGGCCGCCGAGTCCGTGGTGGTCGACGGCCAGGAGATGCACGTCGACAAGGAGGCGTCCGCGGGCGTCGTCGCGCTCGCCGCGCCGGACGGGCGCCGCGCCCTGCCGGTGTTCACCAGCGTGGACGCGATGCGCGCCTGGCGCGACACGGCGCGCCCGGTGCCGGTCGACGCGCCGCGCGCGGCGCTGTCGGCCGTGAGCGAGGACTGGGCGCTGCTGGTCGTCGACCCCGCCGGCCCGGTCCCGGTCACCGTGCCCCGCCCCGCCGTCTGGGCGCTGGCGCAGGGCAAGGAGTGGCGGCCGGCGCTGGTGCCGACGCAGGACGGGGTCGTCGTGGACGACGAGGTGCTGGCGGCCGTGCGGCTGGCCGCCGAGCCCGTGCAGCACGTGGTGCGCGTGGGGGCGCAGCCGGGGCGCACGGCGGAGGTCGCCGTCGTCCTCGCGCTCGACCCGGGCCTGGACCGCGCCGGCCTGGACGCCGTGCTGCGGCAGGTCAACGCCCGCCTGGCGGCGTCCGAGGTGGTCGCCGAGCGCGTCGACTCGCTCGAGCTGCGGATCGCCGCGGCGCGCTGAGCGCGCCTCGGCCGGGCGCCGTCAGCCCGCCTCGCACGGCGTCACGGGCGTGAACGCCGCGGAGTCGCCGAGCACCTGCTGCAGCGTCGACAGCGGCACGAGCAGCGACCGCCCGTCGGACGTCTTGGCGTAGACGACACCCACCACGCGGCCGGCGGCGTCGAGCGCCGCGGACCCCGAGGAGCCCGGCTCCACGGGCGCGTCCGTGACCAGCACCCGGCCGAGGTTGGCGTGCAGCGGGTCGGTGGCCTCCCCGATGACGGTGCCCTCGGTCACGGTGAGCGCGCCACCCTCGGGGTAGCCGACGACGGTGACCGGGTCGCCCGTGCGCGGGTCGTCCTCGCCGAGCGCCGGGTACGACGGCAGCGGGTCGTGCGTGCGCACGACGGCGAGGTCGGCCAGGCCGGCGGTGCTGGCGGTCTCGACGTCGAGGTCCCGGCCGTCGTACGTGCTCACCTGCAGCGTGCTGGCGTCGGCGACGACGTGCCGGTTGGTGATGAGCGTGTGCTCGTCGACCGCGAAGCCGGAGCCGGTGGACAGCTCGCCGCAGCCGACGTTGCGCACGCGCACGGCCATGCGCCGCACCGCGTCGAACCCGTCGGGGGAGAGGGCCGCGGCGTCGGACGGCGCGATCGACGGCGCCACCGAGGCGAGGGCCGTGGGCACGATGTCGCTCGCGGCGATGGCGGACGGCTCGTCCGTCGGCAGCCCGGGGAACGCCGGCCACGCCGCGCACCCGGCCAGCGCGACGGCGCCGACGACGGCTCCCACCACGGCCGCCGCGAGGCGGGGGACCGCTGCCGGGCCTCGGCGCGCCCCGCGCGGCGCGGTCACTGCTCGAGCTCCTGCTGGAGCGAGGCGTTCGCCTCGGTCGCGCTCGCGCACAGGTCGGCGACCTGGCCGCGGAACTCCTCGAGCTGGGCGGCGTCGTACTGCTCCGGGGTGCGCAGGTACTCGATGAGCTGCGCCTGCCCCGAGGTGCACCGCCCCAGCGCCTCGGCGACCACGCCGGCGGCGTCGCTCACGCGGCGCTGGTAGTCGAGGTACTGCTGGGCGACGACGTTCTCGTCGCCCAGGCGGGCCTTCTCGTCGGCGAGGTCGGTGATCCGCTCGGTCGCGGTGGACAGCTGCTCGCGCGCCGCGGTGAGCTCGCCGTCGGCCGCCTCGAGCTCGGCGCCCAGGCGCGCCACCTCGGCCGCCTGGGCGCGCGCCTGGCCCTCCCAGGCGTGCGCCGCGCCGCGCCACCGGTCGGCGGCGAGCCAGAGGTAGCCCGCGAGCACGAGCGCCCCGACCAGCAGGCCGGCCAGCACCGCCGCGACCATGACCGCGCCCGCCCGCCGGCGCCGGCCCCCGGGCGCGGCGCCGAGCACGGGCGCCGCGTCGTGCGGCGGCCGCGACGGTGGGACCGGTCCGAGGCTCATGCGGCGGGTGTCAGACGACGGAGCCGGTGTACTTCTCGCCGGGGCCCTCGCCCGGGGCGTCCGGGATGACCGAGGCCTCGCGGAACGCGAGCTGCAGCGAGCGCAGGCCGTCGCGCAGGGAGCGGGCGTGCTGGTTGCCGATGTCCGGTGCGGCGGCGGTGACCAGCGCGGCGAGCGCGTTGATGAGCTTGCGCGCCTCGTCGAGGTCGAGGTGCTCCTGCTCCTCGGCGTCCTCCGCCAGGCCGCACTTCACGGCGGCGGCGCTCATGAGGTGGACGGCGGCGGTGGTGATCACCTCGACGGCGGCGACGTCGGCGATGTCGCGGGTGGCGGAGTCGACGCCGGCGTCGGTGCCGCCGTGCTCGGGGGTCCCGGCGGCGCCGGCGGTCTCGGGGGTGGTGCTCATGGCGGCCATCCTAGGTCGCGGCGGCGGCGCCCGGACGCGACGGAGGCCGGACCCCGCGGGCGGGGTCCGGCCTCCGGGCGACGCGCGTCGGGCGCGCGTCACGTGCGGGCGTCAGATGCCGATCGGCTCGACGTCCGGGCCGCTGCCGGCGGCGACCGGCGTCGGGGCCGGACCGGTGGCCACCTCGACGCGCAGCTTCGCGCCGAGCTCGGCGTCGACGTTCGTCCAGTACTGGAAGAACCGCTCACGGATGGCCTCGACCGTGATGGCCTTGCCCTGGCCGGTCAGCGTCTCGAGGAAGCGCGCCTTGGCGGCGTCGTCGAACACCTCGCGGTACAGGGTCCCGGCCTGGCCGAAGTCGGAGTCCTCGGCGTGCAGGCTCGCGGCGGTGCGCACCAGCGCGCCGTCGTTCTCCCACGAGCCCTCGGCCACGCGCGTCGGGTCGGCCGACGGGCCGCCGAACGAGTTCGGCGCGTACACCGGGACGCCCGGGTCGTTGAAGTGGTGGCGCTGGGCGCCGTCCTGCGAGTAGCTGTGCACCGGCGCAGCGTGCGGCGCGTTGACCGGCAGCTGGTTGTAGTTGGTGCCCACGCGGTAGCGCTGCGCGTCCGGGTAGGAGAACACGCGGGCCATCAGCATCTTGTCCGGCGAGATGTCGGTGCCCGGCACCTGGTTGGCCGGCGACAGCGCGGCCTGCTCGATCTCGGCGAAGAAGTTGCGCGGGTTGCGGTTGAGCGTGAAGTGCCCGACGGGGATCAGCGGGTAGTCCGCGTGCGGCCAGACCTTGGTCAGGTCGAACGGGTTGAACCGGTAGTCCTTCGCGTCCGCGTACGGCATGACCTGGACCTTGATGTCCCAGGTCGGGAAGTTGCCGGCCTCGATGTTCTCGTACAGGTCGCGGCGGTAGTAGTCGGCGTCCGCGCCGGCCAGGCGCTCGGCCTCGGCGTTGTCCATCGTCTTGACGCCCTGGCGGGAGATGAAGTGGTACTTCACCCAGAACCGCTCGCCGGCGGCGTTGATCCACTGGTAGGTGTGCGAGCCGTAGCCGTTCATCTCGCGCCACGAGGTGGGCAGGCCGCGGTCGCCCATGAGGTAGGTGACCTGGTGGGCCGACTCCGGCGACAGCGTCCAGAAGTCCCACTGCATGTCGGCGTCGCGCAGGCCCGAGCCCGGCAGGCGCTTCTGCGAGTGGATGAAGTCGGGGAACTTGATCCCGTCGCGGATGAAGAACACCGGGGTGTTGTTGCCGACGATGTCGAGGTTGCCCTCGGTCGTGTAGAAGCGCAGGGCGTAGCCGCGCACGTCGCGCCAGGTGTCGGGGGAGCCCATCTCGCCGGCGACGGAGGAGAAGCGCAGCAGCACCTCGCCCTTCGTGCCGGGCTGGAACGCCGCGGCGCGGGTGTACCGGGAGACGTCCTCGGTGATCTCCCACTCGCCGAAGGCGCCGCCGCCCTTGGCGTGGACGATGCGCTCGGGGATGCGCTCGCGGTTGAACTGCGCGAGCTTCTCGACCAGGTAGCGGTCGTGCAGGACGGTCGCACCGTCGGCGCCCACGGTGAGGGAGTGGGCGTCGCTCGTGACCGGCGTGCCGGTCTGCGTCGTCGTGAAGGGCATGGTCATGCGGTGTTGGGCCTTCCTGTGGTCCGCGGCCGGGGGTCCGGGTCGCGAGGTGAGGGGGTCAGCGGGCGCGGGCGGCGGCGCACTGCGGGCACAGGCCCCAGAACGTCACCTCCGCGAGGTCGAGGACGAAGCCGTGGTCGTCGCTGGGGGCCAGGCACGGCGCGTGCCCGACGGTGCAGTCCACGTCGGCGACGACGCCGCACGCGCGGCAGACGACGTGGTGGTGGTTGTCGCCCACGCGGCGCTCGTAGCGGGCGGGGTGGCCGGCGGGCTCGATGCAGCGCAGCAGCCGTGCCTCGGTGAGCGCGTGCAGCGCGTCGTAGACGGCCTGCACGGAGACCGAGCCCAGGGACTCGCGCACGGTGCGCACGACGTCGTCCGCGGTGGCGTGCGGGACGCCGGAGACGGCCTGCAGGACGGCGACGCGGCCGGCCGTGACCCGCAGGCCCGCACCGCGCAGCTCCGCGGCGGGGTCGGCCGCCTCGAGGCTGGTCGCGCCGGGTGCCGAGCGCTGGGGGTCCGTGGTCATGACGGGGACGCTAGCCGGTTTTCTGGAACGATTCCAGTTTCGGCGCGTCGCGCGGCGTGTCGCGGGTGCGGCGCCCGTGCTCACGGGCCGCGGGGCCCGGGCTGCAGACGTCGCGCGGGCGCCGTGCTAGCCTTGACGGCTGACCGACCTGGTACCCCTCGGGGTCCGCCTCACGAGGTACCAGGTGCACCAAGTGGATCACCTCCCACCCGAGCCCCGACTGGCCGCGAGCCGACAGGGACCGGGTCCGGTCGGACGGCGCGACGTCGCCGTCCACCCGTCGCGGTCGCCGTTCGTCGGCGACCGTCGCGGCCGCCGCTCGTCGGCGACCGTCGTCGGGCACGCCGAAGGCCTCCACCCTGGTGCTCAGGGCGGAGGCCTTTCTTCGTCCCGGTGGTCCACCGACGAGTTCCTAGGAGCATCACCATCAGCGAGCCTCGCATCAACGATCGGATCCGCGTCCCCGAGGTCCGACTCATCGGTCCTGGCGGGGAGCAGGTCGGCGTCGTCCGCACCGAGGTTGCCCTGAGACTTGCCCAGGACGCCGACCTCGACCTCGTCGAGGTCGCCCCGGACGCCCGTCCGCCCGTCGCCAAGCTCATGGACTTCGGCAAGTTCAAGTACGAGTCCGACATGAAGGCGCGCGAGGCGCGGCGCAACCAGGCGAACACGGCGCTCAAGGAGATCCGCTTCCGCCTGAAGATCGACCCGCACGACTACGCCACCAAGAAGGGCCACGTCGAGCGGTTCCTCTCGGCGGGCGACAAGGTCAAGGTCATGATCATGTTCCGCGGCCGCGAGCAGTCGCGCCCGGAGATGGGCGTGCGCCTGCTGCAGCGTCTGGCGGAGGACGTCGCGGAGCTCGGCTTCGTCGAGTCGATGCCGAAGCAGGACGGCCGCAACATGACCATGGTCCTCGGGCCGGTCAAGAAGAAGGCGGACGCGAAGACGGAGCAGCGCAAGCGCGCCTCGGAGGTCAACTCCCAGCGCATGACGAAGTCGGAGGCGCGCCGCGCCGCCGCGTCGGAGACGCCGGAGACCGAGGCGCCCGCCGAGGCCCCGGCCGAGGCTGCCGAGGCGCCCGTCGAGGCCCCGGCTCAGGCGCAGGCCCCGGTTCCGGCAGAGGCCCCGGTTCTGGCAGAGGCCCCCGCTCCGGCCGAGGCCCCTGCTCCGGCCGAGGCTCAGGCGGAGGCTCCGGCCCCGGCAGAGGTCCCGGCGGCCCCGGCCGCGAAGCCGGCTCCCGCCGCCCCGGCCACGAAGCCGGCTCCCGCCGCCCCGGCCGCGAAGCCGGCGGCCGCGACCCCGGCGGCCCCGCGGCCCGCGGCGCCCCGCCCGGCCGCGCCGCGCCCTGCCGCGCCGAAGCCCGCCGCCCCCAAGCCGAGCCCCCGCGGCTCGCGCTGACGGACGCCAGACCACCATCCCGGGTCGTGGCCAACCACGACCCGCACCCCGTCCCCGCCGCCGGCGGGTGACCGACACGAGGAGAGACGGCAGTCATGCCGAAGAACAAGACGCACTCCGGCGCCAAGAAGCGCTTCCGGGTCACCGGTAGCGGCAAGGTCATGCGCGAGCAGGCAGGCGCGCGCCACCTGTTCGAGCACAAGCCGAGCACCCGCACGCGCCGTCTGGCTCAGGACCAGGTCGTCGCGCAGGCCGACGTCAAGAAGATCAAGAAGCTGCTCGGCAAGTGACCTCTCGCCGCGGCCGGTGACCGGCCGCGCGGAGCACTTCCGGCCCGACACTGCAAGGAGCATCACGTGGCACGCGTGAAGCGGGCGGTCAACGCCCAGAAGAAGCGCCGTACGACCCTCGAGCGCGCCAGCGGCTACCGCGGCCAGCGCTCGCGCCTCTACCGCAAGGCGAAGGAGCAGGTCACCCACTCGCTCGTCTACGCCTACCGCGACCGCAAGGCGAAGAAGGGCGACTTCCGCAAGCTGTGGATCCAGCGCATCAACGCTGCGGCCCGCGCGCAGGGCATCACCTACAACCGCTTCATCCAGGGCCTGGGCCTCGCGGGTGTCGAGGTCGACCGTCGCATGCTCGCCGAGCTGGCCGTCAACGACGTCGCGGCGTTCAACGCCCTCGTCCAGGTCGCCAAGGGCGCCCTCCCCGAGGACGTCAACGCGCCCAAGGCCGCGGCCTGAGCCACCTCCCGGACGCCCGGACAGCGCACCTGATGACCGCACCGCTCGACGTGTCGCTCGCGAACCCGCGGGCCGACCGCGTCAAGCAGGTGCGGGCGCTGTCCGGGCGTCCTGCGCGCCTGCGGCACCAGCAGTTCCTCGTCGAGGGGCCGCAGGGCGTGCGCGAGGCGGTGCGGTTCGCCGCCGACGACGTGCGCGACGTCTACCTCACCGAGGCCGCCGCCGAGCGGTACCCCGAGATCGTCGAGGCCGCGGGGCGGGCCGGCGTGCGCGTGCACCTCGGCACCCGCGAGGTGCTCGAGGCGATGAGCCCCGACGCCCAGGGCGTCCTGGCCGTCGTGCGCAGCGGCGCGGCCACCCTCGCCGAGGCGCTGGACGCGCTGCGCGACGCCGACGGCGGGCGGCGCGGCGCGCTGCTCGTCGCCGTCCTCGCGACCGTGCGCGACCCCGGCAACGCCGGCACCGTGATCCGCGCGGCCGACGCCGCCGGCGCCGACCTCGTCGTGCTCGCCGGCGAGAGCGTCGACGTGCACAACCCCAAGGTGGTGCGCTCCACCGCCGGGTCCCTCTTCCACGTCCCGGTGGTCACGGGCGTCCCCCTCGCCGAGGTGGTCGACGCCGTGCACGCCGAGGGCCTGACCGTGCTCGCCGCCGACGGGGCGGGCGACCACGACCTCGACGACCTGCTCGACGTCGCCGGCCCGGCCCACCGCGCCGAGCGCCCCGCGGGCACGCCCGACCTGGCGGCCTCCACCGCCTGGGTGTTCGGCAACGAGGCCTGGGGCCTGCCGGAGGCCGACCGGGCCCTCGCCGACGCCGTCGTCCGCGTCCCCATCCGCGGGCGCGCCGAGTCGCTGAACCTCGCGACCGCCGCCACCGTCTGCCTGTACGCCAGCGGCCGCGCCCAGCGCTGAGCGCGCCTCTCCCGCCCTGCGGCCGCCCGGGCCTACCGTCGAGGCATGACGACCGTTCCTGACCTCGGCCGCATCAGCCAGGCGCTCGCCGAGGGCGCCGGCGTGCGCGACGTCTTCGGCGAGCCCGTCGAGCGCGACGGCACCCTCCTCGTCCCCGTGGCGCGCGTGTGGACCTCCGGCGGGGCCGGCGGCGGCAGCGACACGGCGGGCGGCGACGGCCCGGGCGGCGGCGGAATCGGCCTGGTGCGGCGCGCCCGGCCGGTCGGCGCGTACGTCGTCGACGCCGACGGCGCGCGGTGGCTGCCGTCCCTCGACGTCACCCGCATCGTGCTCGGCGGGCAGGCCGTCGGCGTCGTCGTGGTGCTGGCCCTGGCCTGGGCGCTGCGCCGCCGGCGCGGCTGACCCGCCCGGCACCACCGGGGGCCGCCGTCCTCGGGCGCCGTCGTCGGGCGTGCCGCGCGAGCGCGGCCGTAGCATCGCGAGGTGCGCCTGTTCACCGCCGTGTACCCCTCCGCCGAGGCGTCGGCGCACCTCGACCTGGCGCTGGGCGGGGTCGGCGGCGCCGCGGTCGCCGACCCGGGCGCCGGCCTGCGCTGGGTGCCCAAGGAGCAGCGGCACGTCACGCTCGCCTTCCACGGCGAGGTGCCCGACGGCGCCGCGCCCGGCTTCGTCGCCGACCTGCGGGCGGAGCTCGCGCAGGCACGGCCCTTCGACCTCGTGCTGGCCGGCGGCGGCTCGTTCGGCGGCCGCACGCTGTGGGTCGGCGTGGGGGAGGGCCTCGAGGGCCTGCGGGCGCTGTCCGCGGCGGCCGAGCGGGCGGCGTCGGCGGCCGGCTTCCGCGCCGACGACCGGGCGGGCGGCCGTCCGCACCTCACGGTGGCCCGCGCCTTCGTGCCGCGCGGCCGCGACCGCGTCGACCGCGGCGGGTCGCGCCGCCCCCGCGGCCGGGACGACGTCTCGCCGCTCGTCGCGTGGGCGCGCGCCCTCGCCGTCTACCGCGGCCCGGCGTGGCGCGTCGACGCGGTGCACGTGGTCGCCTCGCGGCTCGGCGAGGGCCGCTCGGGCGGCCCGCTGCACGAGGACCTCGCGGTGCTGCCGCTCGGCTGACCGGCCCGCGCGGACGCGCCCGGAATGCCCTGGTCGGCGGCGCATAGACTGGCCCCTGCCCGCGGCCCGCCGCGCCCCGTGCGGCGCGCGGCCGCGGACCGACACCGTCCAGTCACCCCAGCGGAAGGCACCATGTCTGCTCCTGCGCAGCCCTCCGGTCCCACGCCCGACGGCGGCGCGCCCTCGCCCCTCGACGTCGCGGCGCTCGACGCCGCCGTCGACGCCGCGCTCGCGGCGGTCGCCGCGGCCGACGACCTCGAGGCGCTCAAGGCCGTCCGCACGCAGCACACCGGCGACCGCAGCCCGCTCGCCCTGGCCAACCGGGCCATCGGCGCGCTGCCCGGCCCCGACAAGGCCGCGGCCGGCAAGAACCTCGGCCCGCGCCGCGGGCGCGTCGCCCAGGCGATCGCCCGGCGCCAGGGCGAGCTCGAGGCCGAGCGCGACGAGCGCGTGCTGCGCGACGAGGCCGTCGACGTCACGCTGCCCACCGGCCGCCGCCCGGTGGGCGCCCGGCACCCCGTGGAGCTGATCCAGGAGCGCATCGCCGACTTCTTCGTCGGCATCGGCTGGGAGATCGCCGACGGTCCCGAGGTCGAGGCCGAGTGGTACAACTTCGACGCGCTGAACTTCGGGCCCGACCACCCGGCGCGCCAGATGCAGGACACCTTCTACGTCGACCGCGTCACGGGCCCCGGCACGGACGGCCGGGCAAGCACCGGGGCGGGCACCGGGGCGGGCACCGGGGCGGGCACAGGGGCGGGCACAGGGGCGGGCGCCGAGCGCCCGAACCTCGTGCTGCGCACGCACACCTCGCCGGTGCAGGCGCGCTCGCTGCTGACCCGCGGCGCGCCGCTGTACGTCGCGGTGCCGGGCAAGGTGTTCCGCACCGACGCCCTGGACGCCACGCACACCCCGGTCTTCCACCAGGTCGAGGGCCTTGCGGTCGACAAGGGCCTGACGATGGCGCACCTCGTGGGCACGCTCGACGCGTTCGCCCGCGCGATCTTCGGCCCCGAGGCCAAGACGCGGCTGCGCCCCAGCTTCTTCCCGTTCACCGAGCCGTCCGCCGAGATGGACCTGTGGTTCCCGCAGAAGAAGGGCGGGCCCGGCTGGATCGAGTGGGGCGGCTGCGGCATGGTGCACCCCAACGTGCTGCGCGCCGCCGGCGTCGACCCCGACGTCTACCAGGGCTTCGCGTTCGGCATGGGCATCGAGCGCTCGCTGATGCTGCGCCACTCGATCGCGGACATGCACGACATCGTGGAGGGCGACGCGCGCTTCTCCACCCAGTTCGGGACGGAGATCTGATGCCCCGCATCGCCATCGACTGGCTCGCCGACCACGTCGAGCTGCCCGCGGGCCTCACCGCCGAGCGGCTCGCCGCCGACCTCGTGCGCGTCGGCCTGGAGGAGGAGGAGATCCACGGCGCCGCCGTGACCGGCCCCCTCGTCGTCGGCCGCGTCCTCGAGCGCGTGCCCGAGCCGCAGAAGAACGGCAAGACGATCAACTGGTGCCAGGTCGACGTCGGCGCGCACAACGTCGACGGCGTCCCGGCGGCCGAGGGCGGCACGCCCCGCGGCATCGTCTGCGGCGCGCACAACTTCGACGCCGGCGACCTCGTCGTCGTCGCCCTGCCCGGCACGGTGCTGCCCGGGCCGTTCCCGATCGCCAGCCGCAAGACCTACGGCCACGTCTCCGACGGCATGATCTGCTCCCAGCGCGAGCTCGGCCTGGGCGAGGACCACGACGGGATCATCGTGCTGCCCCGCCTCGGGTTCGCCGAGGCGGACCTCGAGCCCGGCCAGGACGCGGTCGCGCTGCTCGGCCTCGGCGACGAGGTGCTCGAGATCAACGTGACGCCCGACCGCGGGTACGCCTTCAGCTACCGCGGCGTGGCCCGCGAGTACGCCCACTCCACGGGCGCGAAGTTCACCGACCGGGGCCTGCCGGAGAACCTCCCGACGGCGCCGCCGGCGGCCACGCCGGACGGGTTCGCCGTCGAGGTGGACGACGCCGCGCCGATCCACGGCGTCGTCGGCTGCGACCGGTTCGTCACCCGCGTCGTGCGGGGCATCGACCCGGCCGCGCCGACGCCCGCGTGGATGAAGCGCCGGCTCGAGGCGTCCGGCATGCGCGCCATCTCGCTGGCCGTCGACGTCACCAACTACGTGATGCTCGACCTCGGCCAGCCGCTGCACGCATACGACCTGGCGAAGGTCGCCGCACCGGTCGTCGTGCGCCGCGCGGCCGCCGGCGAGCGCCTCACCACGCTCGACGACGTCGACCGCGCCCTGCACCCCGAGGACCTGCTCATCACCGACTCGCCCGACGGCGCGCGCGTGCTCGGCCTGGCCGGCGTCATGGGCGGCGCGTCCTCCGAGGTCAGCGACGCGACGACGGACGTGCTCGTCGAGGCCGCGCACTTCGACCCGATCACCGTGGCCCGCACCGCCCGCCGGCACAAGCTGCCGTCCGAGGCGGCCAAGCGGTTCGAGCGCGGCGTCGACCCGCGCCTGCCGGCCGTCGCGGCGCAGCGCGTCGTCGACCTGCTCGTCGAGCTGGGCGGCGGCACGGCGGACGCGGCCGTGAGCGACCTCGACACCACCACGGCGCCGGCGCCCGTCGCCGTGCCGGTCGACCTGCCCTCGCGGCTGGCCGGCGTCGAGTACGCCCGCGAGCAGGTCGTCGCGATCCTCGAGCAGGTGGGCTGCACGGTCGAGGAGGACGGTGACGTGCTGACCGTGACGCCCCCGACCTGGCGCCCGGACCTCACCGAGCCGGCGGCCTTCGTCGAGGAGGTCGTCCGCATCGCCGGCTACGACCAGATCCCGTCCGTGCTGCCCGCCGCCCCCGGCGGGCGCGGGCTCACGCGCGAGCAGCGCACCCGGCGGTCGGTGGCCCGCGCGCTGGCCGAGGCCGGGCTGGTCGAGACGCTGTCCTACCCGTTCGTGAGCGAGGCGGACCTCGACGCCCTCGGCCTGCCCGCCGACGACGCGCGCCGCCGCGCGCTGCGCCTGGCCAACCCGCTGGCCGACGACCGGCCGCTGATGCGCACGCACCTGCTGGTGACGCTGCTGGAGACCGCGCGCCGCAACGTGGCCCGCGGCCTGCCGGACGTCGCGCTCTTCGAGGTCGGGCTCGTGACGCGGCCGGTGGCCGGGGCGCCCGCCGCCCCGCAGCTGCCGGTGGGCGTGCGCCCGTCCGACGACGACCTGGCGGCGCTCGCCGCGGCGGTCCCGCCGCAGCCGCGCCACGTGGCCGGCGTGCTGACCGGCAGGTACGAGCACGCCGGGTGGTGGGGCGCCGGCCGCGCCGCGGACTGGGCCGACGCGCTCGAGCTCGCCCGGCTCGTGGCCGAGCGCGCCGGGGCCGACGTCGCCGTGCGGGCGGACGCGGAGACCATGCCGTGGCACCCCGGCCGCTGCGCCGCCCTGGTGCTGGCGGACGGCACCGTCGCCGGGCACGCCGGCGAGCTGCACCCGAAGGTCCTCGAGGGCCTCGGCCTGCCCGCCCGGTCGGTCGCGTTCGAGGTGGACCTCTCGGCGCTGGTCGCCGCGGCGGGCGGGGAACCGGTGGCGGCGACGTCCGTCTCGGGGTTCCCGGCCGCCAAGGAGGACTTCGCGTTCGTCGTGGACGCCGACGTGCCGGCCGAGGCGGTGCGCGCCGCCGTCGTCGCGGGCGCCGGCGACCTGCTCGAGGACGCCACGCTGTTCGACGTCTTCACCGGCGAGCAGCTCGGCGCGGGCAAGAAGTCGCTCGCGTACTCGCTGCGGCTGCGGGCCGCCGACCGCACGCTGTCCGCCGACGACGTGCGCGCGGTGCGCGACGGCGTCGTGGCCGCGGCGGCCGAGCGGGTGGGGGCGGTGCTCCGTGGCTGACGGCCCTGGCGCCCCGGCCGGCGCGGGCGGGGCGCACGTCCCGGCCGCGCGCACGGCGCTGGTCACCGGCGCGTCGCGCGGCATCGGCCGCGCCGTCGCGCTCGGCCTGGCCCGCGCGGGGCTCGACGTCGCGCTGCTGGCGCGGGACGCCGACCGGCTCGAGGAGGTCGCCGCCGAGGTGCGGGCGATCGGCCGGTCGGCCCTGGTGCTGGCCGCCGAGGTGGCCGACCCGGCGCAGGTGCGCGACGCCGTCGCGCGGGCCGAGGCGCCGGCCGCCCCGGGTGACGCCGGCGGGCTGGGCGGCGTGGACCTGCTGGTCAACGCCGCCGGCCGGATCGACGCCGAGGTGCCGCTGTGGGAGGCCGACCCCGAGGAGTGGTGGTCGGTCATGGAGACCAACGTGCGCGGGCCGTTCCTGCTGTGCCGCGAGGTGGTCCCGGGCATGCTCGCCCGCGGCGGCGGCCGCGTCGTCGACCTCAACAGCGGCTCCGGCTCGCACGACATGGTCCAGGCCAGCGCCTACAACCTCAGCAAGACGGCGCTGATGCGCCTCGGGTCGCACCTGCACGCCGCCGGCTTCGACCGCGGGCTGCGCGTCCTGGAGCTCGCGCCCGGCGTGGTGCGCACCGACATGACGGAGTCGATGCGTTCCCACGAGGGGCGCACGGAGTGGACGCCGGTCGAGCGCACCGTCGACGTCGTCGCCGCGTTCGCGCGCGGCGAGCTCGACGCGTGCTCCGGCTGGTTCGTGCGGGTCTCGCACGACACCCCCGAGTCGCTGCGGGAGCTGGCCGCCACGGCGACGGCGCCGGCCGCCCGCCGGCTGCGGGTGCAGCCGGCCGGGCCGGGCGACGGCCTGGCGGACGTGCTGACCGGCCGCTGACCCCTGCCTCTCCGCCGCCTACTGGGACGCCCTCGAGGCGCCCCCGGAGGCGGGGGGGGGGGGGGGGGGGGGGGGGGGGGGGGGGGGGGGGGGGGGGGGGGGGGGGGGGGGGGGCGGGGGGGGGGGGGGGGGGGGGGGGGGGGGGGGGGGGGGGGCGGGGGGGGGGGGGGGGGGGGGGGGGGGGGGGGGGGGGGGGGGCGGGGG